>JAFVTO010000204.1 GCA_017503165.1 Clostridia bacterium
AGGAAAATTGACACGGCATAGGTGAACATAAAAAAGGCTCCCTTGTGTAAAGGGAGGGCTTTGGGGATGCCTACCGTAAAGCAGTTTTATATCAAAACACAAAAGGGGGCTGAGTCAAAAGCTTTTAATTAAGCGAAAGACTCAGCCCCAGTTTTATTCGCCTTTGGCGAGTTGTATTGCTACGCAGTGATATTCGGCTTGCGCCGAGTGATATTCGCTACGCGAGTTTTGTGGCGAATAAAATATCACTGAAGCCGCAAGGCTTCAATATCACTATTGCGGTAGCAATAATATCACTCTTTGCGAAAGCAAAGAATATCACTGAAAAAGCAGAAAAAGAGAGCGCTTCACGGAATAGTAATGGTGTACTTGATTTTTGCTTTATCAATAATTTTTGTCCGACTTCTTGCAGGATATGATAGCCGTTATCAAAAAGGAAAATATATTTCCATCAACAATACCGTTTTGAGTATTGTTTTGTTAGACAGTATGTCGATTTACGGAAGAACCAGACACTTGAAGAGTTTATGCAAATACACTTAATGATGAAATATCCGCTATTGCCATTTTAACCCCCTTCTTCTGTTTTCCATTATTATATCATAGACTTGATTAAGATTTGGCAAAGCCTTTTAATGAAGTCGTCTTTCTTGTTAATTATACCGTGTTTCTATAAATAATTCAATCAATTTGTTATATTTATTGAGCTATAAGATATCACGGTAAAGAATTGGCAAAGGGTAATTTTTTTTTTGAAAAAAAGTAGACTTTTTTCAAAAAAAGTGATATAATATATAGCCGTTGAATAAGGAGCTCAACCATAGGCAGTCTTTTGAGAGCATAGACAATACCCTCACATCACTACTGAATGATTCTACTCTAAATTTTCAAAAATCAATATGAAAGAAGGCGTATTTTCTATGACTCAAACAGCAAGTGTCTTTTTGAGTTTATCTATCGCAATGCTTGCAGGTCTGCTCTTATCAAGGCTTGCCAAGCTCGTAAAGCTCCCCTCAGTTACCGCATACCTGATCTCAGGTGTTCTGATTGGGCCGTTCGTGCTCGGTGCCATTGGCATTCAGGGCATCGGAATTACTTCGGAACAGATTGAAGGCTTCGGTTTGATTGCCGACCTCGCTCTTGGCTTTATCGCATTCTCTATGGGCAACGAATTCAGACTTTCCCAGCTCAAAAAGATCGGTAAGCAGGCTACTGTTATCGGCGTGCTTCAAGCTCTGATCACCACCGTTGTGGTTGACATCGCTCTGATTGCGCTTCACTTCGCTATGCCTGACACACTCTCCATCCCTGCCGCAATCGTTCTTGCATCGGTTGCGACCGCAACGGCTCCTGCCGCTACGCTGATGGTTGTTAAGCAATACAGGGCGAAGGGACCGGTTACAGACGTTCTCCTTCCCGTCGTTGCTCTTGACGACGCCGTTGGTCTTGTGGTGTTTGCAATCTCCTTTGGTATTGCAAGATCCATGGTCACGGCAGGTGTCAGCCCGCTTGCTATTATCCTTGAACCCCTGCTTGAGATCGTTCTATCGCTCTTGCTCGGTTTTGTTATGGGCTTGCTCTTTACTCTCTGCGAAAGGTATTTCCATTCTCGCTCCAAGCGTATGGCGGTATCGGTCACCTTCGTTATGCTGACCGTTGCGATCTCCAGCTTGAAGTTTGAGATTCCGGGAATCGGCATACATATCGGCTTTTCCTCCTTGCTTGCCTGCATGATGCTCGGAACGGTGTTCTGCAACATTTGTGAGGTTTCCGAGGAGCTAATGGACAGATCAGACAGATGGACGACGCCTGTGCTGATTTTATTCTTCGTTATCAGCGGTGCTGAGCTTGACCTCTCGGTATTCTCTCAGTGGGCGGTCGTAGTCGTTGGAATCGTTTACATTATCGCGCGTTCACTCGGTAAATATTACGGAGCAAATATCAGCGCGAAGATGACAAAATCCGATCCTAACATTGTGAAGTATCTTGGCATCACATTGCTTCCACAGGCAGGTGTTGCACTCGGAATGGCAATTAAGGCGGTCGAGCTTGGACCTGACGGTGCCATCGTTCGCAATATTACGTTGTTTGCCGTCCTAATCTATGAGATCGTTGGACCGTTCCTTACTAAAATGGCTCTTACCAAGGCAGGCGACATCAAGGAAGAAGGACGTAGGAGTGCGCGCAACGAGCATCTTGCCTTGAAGACGCAAAACAAACAAAAATAAATGTTCACCATATTGAATGAAGCAACGAGTTATTTCGCTCGTTGCTTCTTGCTTTTGATTGTTATTCGGTTATTGTTTCTATTGCAATCTGCATACCAAGCTTGAAAGCATATTTGAAGATGGCTTCCGCCTTGGAGCAAGGCTCACGATGGAGGTGCAGACGGATAACGAATAAGCAATGAGGGCTGACGAAAACAATCGTCAGCCCTCAACTTATGTTTGCCTTTTTCTGTATTCACCGAGCATCGCGCCGCCGATGATAAGCACCGCGCCGATGATTTGTATCGGTAGCATTGTTTCTTTCAAGAAGATCACCGAGAACACGACCGCTGACAGCGGCTCGAGATATCCGCATATCGCAACCGTCTGCACAGGCAGCTTCCCGATAGACGAGAAATAAAAATAACATCCGATGCCCGTGTTCAGAAGTCCCAATACAAGAATAGGGATAATACTTTGTGTGTCAATCTCCATACGGTAGCCTTGCTTAATGCCGACAAAGATCGCAACCGTCAGGAACGCAACAAAAAGCTGAAGCATCGAGTTTTCAAGTCCCGTGATGTCCTTCGCCTTTTTATTGAACATCACCATCAGCGAATAGCATACCGCCGAGAGCAGACCGTAAGCAAGTCCCCATACGCTCACACCGTTCTCGAATGCCGTTCCGTTGACGAGGAAAATACCGACAAGCACCACAAGAAAGCTACACACCTTGAGCTTTGTGAGCTTTTCCCCGAACAGTATAGGTGAGAGTATCATCACAATGACAGGTCCGCAGTAATAAGCGAGAGATGCCAAGCTGACACCGATCTCGTCGTATGCCTCATACAAGAACATCCAACTTGTTCCCATTGCAATTCCCGACACAGCAAGGAAGATGCTTTGCGTTTTGTACTTGTAAAATGTCAGCTTCTCCCTTGCGATAAAGAAGATAGCGATCAGTAAAAGGCTACCGATCAATGTGCGTAAAAGCACGATCTCATAGCTGCTCAGATGTATCAAACTTGCCACAATACCGTTTGAGCCAAACAGCAACAGCGCAAAGATATATTTCACATACGATGCTTTCATTTCAGAACCTCTTGACAATTCGGTGATAATAGTATATCATCATAAATTACACAAGCGAATATATCTCATATTCGGTATTACAAAAACTCATAGATAGAGGGATGAAAAATGGATACCAACGTACAAAAATATATGGCGTTGATCAAGACCGTGGAGTACGGCAGCTTTACAAAGGCGGCGGAGATACTCAACTATTCACAATCGGCTGTGATCCGTATGATAAACGACTTGGAAAAGGAATGGAACGTAACGCTCTTGGAGCGCAACCGCACAGGCGTGATACTCCCAAAGCCTCCCTCTCCCGCAGTGCGGTGACTTACCGTTTCCTCATTATTCATCAGAACTCTCCCGCAGAGACGTTTCATCCCCGCCTCTATTCAATAGTGAATTCTTCCGTTCTGAAGAATACAGTTCCGTTATCCGCCTCCTGCACCACTGATATTTTATCCCCGTCCTTCAGACCGTGCAATATCACCTTCAGCTCGGAGGAAGAAATATACTGTGTCCCATTCTCTGTTTTGCCGTTCACCTGGATACGGCTGTACTCATTGAAATTGAAGCCTTTAACGGTTATTATATATTTCTCTCCGAATTCACCTGTCCGAATATATCCGAGATCGGTCATGAGCACCTGTCGGATACCGAATTGCATATCCTTTCTCGGATAAACTCCGCGCTCTCCGTAAGCATACTTCTCTCCGAAAAGCATATCGTATTCAAGGATCTTAAGAATATCAATATAGTCCTCTTGTCCGGAAAGATAGGTGTGAACGCCGCTCATTATTCCGCCGTCCGTCCCTAATGCGCCAAAAACAAATGAATTGATCTGATAAGCCTCGTAGTTCTCTCCGCCCAGGTCATTCTCGCCAAGCTCGTAATTACTGTAAAGAATATATTCCGTCTGATGAAGGTCACCGTTTACCACGTCCTCATCCTCAAGCTCCAGAAAGGGCAGATGATCTCCGTAGAAAAGAATGACGGTAGGCTCGTCGAATGACTCCGCCCACTGTACCAGCTCCCCTATAAAATCGTCGCTTCCCTTAAGCTGATTGATATAGTAGAGGTACATATTTTTCAGAGCCTCATCCTCTATGCCGCCTATATCCTCCGCTCCGATGGGATAATCCGTTCCGACCATCTCCTCGGGATATTTGCCGTGAGCCTGGACCGAAACGGTAAAGACGAAATCCCTCTCCGGGGTGGAAAGAAGGGTATCCCGTATCTGCGGAAACAGACATGAGTCCTTTGCCCAATCAAGCTCGTTATATTCCACGTCATACATATTTTCAATGGGAGTAAAGGTATCAAAGCCCAGGTTTGCATACACCACGTTTCTGAGATAAAACGTACCGGTATTATTGTGCATTGCATGGGTCTTATAGCCCTTATCCGAATAAACGTACGCCACCGACTGGCAGGTCTGCTCATCAAGCACCGTGTTATAAGGATACTCTCCCGCGCCGAAATAGTCGAGATTCATTCCGGTCAGTATCTCAAATTCTGTATTTGCGGTTCCTGCGCCCACAAGCGGGACCTGCAGGTATCCGCTGGGGTATTTTTCCTTAAGCGCGGTGAAATTAGGAAGCGGATTTTCATTTAACGTCAACCACTTGACTGCGTTAATGTCAAAGAAGGATTCCAACTGAACGTACACCACATTTGGCCGCTCTGTCTTTTCCTTGATGGGAGCCTTTTGCTTTTCCTCATCAACACGGTCGAGGATCTCCTTTATTTCCTCTTGGCTGTAGTTCTCGGGTTCGGAAATGCCTTGAACAAATATGCTGCAAATAAAGCCGTAGGGAAAACCGTAATCCTTATATGCTCCGTTAACGTCTGAAAAATCCCTCGGCAGCACGCCGGTTACTGCAAAAATCGGGGTAATGACCGCGATCAGTACGGTAAATACCAGGAATTTTGCCAATCCGCGTCTCCAATAACCCTTTTCGGACGGTACCTTGATCCACAGGTAGATCAACCCTCCGACCACCCCCAATATCGCCAAGGATATAAGGATTATCTGTATTACGTTCAGATATACTCCGATGATCGGCAGTACGTCCCCAAGTATGGCGAAATCCGATCCGGTAAGGGGCGCGGCGCGGTAAATAAGCACCACGCTATTGGCGATCGCAAAGCCAAGCCACAGCATAAGAAAGCTCAGCCACAGCATAATGCCCTTGGGTATTATCCAGGAAAGGCAAAAGGTGAAAAGAATTATCATCCATCCTACCAAGAACATAAACGGATGCTGAAATATAAATTTAAAGCCCTCCACAAAGGAATGGCGGCATAGTATTTCGATTATTATGTTAAGTATAAGCGCGGATATGACCGTGATTCTGACCGGCATTTTATAAAAGATCCGGGGCAATTCCCTGATCCCGGCTACTACCGTGCCGAATATCGCGCGAAATCTGCTCAATTCAAACTGATCTCCTTTCTCCGTTCTCTCGGTATATATTATAACACCAATATTGTACAAGCCTATTTCCAATTTGTAAATATCTTTATCTTCATATACCTCTTTATGTGCCTCTTTGCTTTGAACGTAAATGCTTTAATCCACCGATGTGCCGTTCGCTTTCCCCTTGACAATACAAAAAAATAAGTTATAATATAACTGTGAAGATGAAAACGAAAGGAACACTGATAAATTGAAAGAAATTCTGCTTTGTAAATACGGAGAGATAGTTCTTAAGGGACTGAACAAAAGTCACTTTGAAAATATAATGCTCAAGGAGATCCGTCGTCGAGTGGAAAAATGCGGAGGCGGAAAGGTCTCCCATGCCCAATCTACGGTATACGTTGATCCCGCAGACGAGACCGACGTTGACCAATTGTGCGCGGAGCTGCAAAAGGTTTTCGGCATAGCGTCGATATGCCGTGCCGCTGTGGTCGAAAAGGATATGGACAAGATCCTTGCCGCCGTTAAGGAATACATTCCCGAAAAGCTGGCAGGCTACAGATCATTCAGAGCGGACGCCAAGCGCGCTGACAAGCGATTCCCTCTCAAATCACCGGAAATAGCCGCAATGGTCGGCGGCGCGGTGCTTTCGGTTATGCCGTCCATCAAGGTAGCTCTTGATAATCCCGAAATAGGAGTAACTGTAGAGATACGGGAGGAGCATGCTTTTATTCACGCAGGCTCAATGAAGGGCGCGGACGGTATGCCTGTGGGAAGCGCAGGCAGAGCCTTGCTTCTGCTTTCGGGCGGAATAGATAGCCCGGTCGCCGGATATATGATGGCGAAGCGGGGCGCAAGAGTGGAGGCAATACACTTTGAAAGCTTCCCTTATACCTCTGAGGCAGCGAGAGAAAAGGTGCTGGAGCTTGCTCGGCTTATAAGTGACTATTGCGGCCCCATCAAGGTGCACGTGGTATCTGTCACAGAGATACAGGAGAGATTGCGCGATACAGTGGACGAGGAATATTTCACTCTTCTGCTCCGTCGTTCAATGATGAGATTGGCGGCGCGGGTGGCACAAAAACGCGAGTGTCACGCTCTGATTACCGGCGAAAGTCTCGGTCAGGTCGCGAGCCAGACGATGCTTGCAATGAGTGTTACCGATCCTGCGGCGGGGATGCTGATCTTCCGTCCCTGCATAGGTATGGATAAGGAGGAGATAATTTCTATTTCCAGAAGGATAAATACCTTCGAGACCTCGATCCTTCCTTATGAGGATTGCTGTACCGTCTTTACACCTAAGCATCCCAAGACGCGCCCCGAGCTCCCCAAGGTCATCGCTCAGGAGGAAAAGGCTATGCTCACCGAGCTGGAGGCAACCGCTCTCCTGGGACTTACCACGTATTATATAGGATAAAAGAACTTATAAACAGAAATCAAGCGGCGGAAGGTTTTTAGGCTGTTAGGTTCTCACGCCCTATCCGTCCCGACTTGGACGGAGTCGAACGTCAATGTGGCCACCTCCCCCGACTTGGTCGGAGTCGAACGTCAATGTGGCCACCTCCCCCGACTTGGTCGGAGTCGAACGTCAATGTGGCCACCTCCCCCGACTTGGACGGAGTCGAACGCCAATGTGGCCACCTCCCCCGACTTGGACGGAGTCGAACGCCAATGTGGCCTCCTCCCCCGACTTGGACGGAGTCGAACGTCAATGTGGCCACCT
>JAFVTO010000020.1 GCA_017503165.1 Clostridia bacterium
CCAATGCTCCAAGCATAGCATTGGAGACCGCATGGAGAAGAACGTCTGCATCCGAGTGCCCGAGAAGTCCCTTTTCATACGGGATCTCCACTCCCCCCATTATAAGCCTACGTCCCTCGACAAGTCGGTGAACGTCGTATCCGTGCCCTATTCTTATATCCGGGATCATATTGCTACACTCCTTTGCGTTTAGGTCATTTTGTGTTTCCCATCCCAACAAAGGGATTTTTTTTGTTGCAACAAATCGGTATTGTTACAATTCTGCCAACTATTAACTTTATCTCTCAGCGCGCATTTTTATAACCGCTTCGGCAAACAAAAGATCTACCGGCTCTGTTATCTTGATGTTTTCCTTTCCGCAATCCACCATGGTAACGTTAAAGCCGGCGTGCTCCATAAGCGAGGCGTCATCGGTAACCTTAAAGCCGTCCCTGATAGCAAGATAAGCGGCGGCGCGATACTGCTCCACCTCAAAGATCTGCGGCGTTTGAGCAAGCCATACCGTTTCTCTGTCAACCGTTTCGATGATGCTCATATACCGGTCCACCTTTTTCACGGTATCGGTTGCGCGCTGAGCAGCGCAAGCGCCGCCATCCCTTCTCGCCACACGGACAGTTGCCTCTATCATTTCCGCGGTTATCAGACATCTGGCAGCATCGTGGATAGCCACAAGGGAGGCTTTATCCGAGATCCGCTTAAAGCCTGCCAATGCAGACTCCTGTCTTGTGCTCCCTCCGGGAACAACACACTTCAGCTTGCTTATCCCGTACTCTTCCTTCACGGATGCGTACATTCCGATCTCGTCAGCTCTTGCACACACAATTATCTCGTTTATATACTTACTTGCCTGAAATACCGCCAGCGTTCTCACCACCGCAGGCACTCCACCGACCTGTATCCACTGCTTGGTCTTATCGCTGTTCATTCTGGTGCCGCTGCCTGCCGCAAGGATGACCGCTGACGTAAAGCTCTTTAAAAAGCTTCCGTCCGCAAACTCCTTCACGGTACGTCCGACCTCGGAAATAATACTCATAGCAAATCCTCGCTTTTCCGCTTAACTCAATGCATAATAAATATCCGGGGCGCCGTCGGCTGATGCAAGATTCCTTATTCGCCCCACGGAACAATTATAGCATAAATTTTTCTTTTTTCCAGTCCCCCATAAAAATTTAACCGTTATAACACATAAATTTCACTATTACCTCCCGCCGTTTCTCCCCTTCTCTCCCACCCGGAATAAGGAGACAGTCGGATGCCGTTTCCGGGAACCCCGGCATTTTTCCGCGCAAAAGCCCCTTTTTTTCTGTTTTTTCATCCCCGAAAACAGGTATTTACAGAAAATTTATATTTTCTTTACAAGTGATAATTTCTTTCTCTGTTATATGATGATATACTATAGATGCACAGTGTGCATACGAATTTTCAAGGAATACCGTGCCGAGCAAAGACGCTATGACGGAATTTTATTTTTTATCCGACGACGTCGCTTTTATTACGGTCGCATATCTGCGGTTTTTCGCGGATATTTTGCGGCATATAAGACATTTTCGCGCGGTAAATCCCCATTTTTTACAGACGGGCTTCCCTCAAAAAACACCGTGAATACCGCGGCAAAAGCGGAAAAAAGCGGTAGAAAGCCCCCTTTCACATAACAAAACACTTGTTTATATGCGGTGAACCGCTTTGGTATATAGAATATGACTGAACTTTCAAAGCTCCTTTCGGAGCGATTTGGCGAGCTTGGGGTAATTGAAGTCATTCAGTTGCTTCTCATCAGCTGCCTGCTGTTCTTTTTTTACAGATTCCTGCACCGACGCCGGGCTTTTTCCATACTGCTCGGTTCGCTCGGAGTATATATAATCCACTTGATAGCGAAATATGCCGGTCTTACCATAATCCACGGATTCACGGACCTATTCGTCCGAAACGGAGCATTCATTCTTGTGTTG
The DNA here is from genome assembly GCA_017503165.1 of Clostridia bacterium. Classification (GTDB taxonomy): domain Bacteria; phylum Bacillota; class Clostridia; order Oscillospirales; family CAG-272; genus SIG673. Next base: position 1,950 of record JAFVTO010000020.1, read on the forward strand.
CTGTTCCATCCCGAGATCAGATCCACTCTGGAGCGGATAGGAACTGTCTTCTCCAGGCACAAGCTTCCACGCAATGCCCCCGAGGTGGTGACTGCACTGAGAACGGCGTTAATGGATATGTCTGACACGAAGACCGGAGCGATCATCTTCTTCGAGCGCAAGACGAAGCTGGACGATGTAGCAAAGGCAGGTCGCAAGGTAGATGCGCTAATCACAGCCGAGACACTGCTGACGATATTCTTTTCAGGCACTCCATTGCACGACGGAGCGGTTATGATACGCGACGGCAGGATTCATTCCGCAAGCTGTTTTATCAGAGGAGATTCATCCTCAAAGCTTCCTCCGCAGTACGGTTCAAGACATCAGGCAGCATTCAATTTGAGTCTGTCCAGCGATGCGATAACCGTTGTAGTGAGCGAGGAGGACGGCTCCATCTCGTACACCGAGAGAGGCGAATTATTCCACAATATCACCGTCGGGGAGCTGACCAGAGTACTGTACAGGGCGTTGGGCTTCAAGCACCCGGTCGACGACGGTAACGATGGGTACACGCCCCCTCCAAGCTACAGTTTTGAGGCGGAGATGCCCCAGAAAGAAGCGGGAAGCTCGGATAATTCAGAGGCAGAGAGCGCGGAAAAAAGCAACGTACAATGATAAGCCCGAAAGGACAGCATCTCATGGACAACGCAAAAAAAGAGGAAAACATCAAAGAAGCTCGAGAGGGGGAAGTTTTTCCCTGCCCCGAGGAAAACAAGACGGTAAGAACCATTTACCGTACCGATTACAAGGTTCGCCGCACGCTCAGAACGGATATCATATGCGGAGCGCTTGCAGTCATCACGACCGTGCTTGTATGGTTGTTCTCCTCTCCTATGTGACACGCGAACAAGCTCAACTCTGAAGTAAAAAGCAGAAGCGACCCCGCCTGTACGGATCTCGCGTTCCGTACAGGTGGGGTTTCATTTCCTTTAGGCGACGCTTTCCCCAAGCGGAGCTAAAAAAGCCATTTACCGAAAGGATACCCGATAAGTGCCATACTTACTCATAAAGGATATTCGTCTGCCCATAAGCGAGGGAGCGGAGCAGGCTATCCATTGCGCCGCCAAAAAATTGAGAGCCGCTCTCGGACAGGCGGAGGTCACATCATATGAAATACACAAAAAATCCATAGATGCCCGCCGACGCGGAAACATCACGGTCGTTTGGTCTGTCACCGCAGAGCTTGCGTGCGACCCCGATATCGAAGTTCTGCGTGAGGCGGGAATTTCAATTTTATCGGACAGTAAGCTGAATATACAAAGGGGTACCGAGCCTCTCAGCGCCCGTCCCGTTGTATGCGGCTTCGGACCGGCGGGAATGTTCGCGGCGCTGTTATTGGCTGAAAACGGATACCGACCGTTGGTCATCGAGCGCGGCGACGACACAGAGGACAGAATCAAGGCGGTAGAGAGCTTCTACCGCACCGGGAGACTGGACCCGGAAAGCAACATACAGTTCGGTGCAGGCGGAGCGGGAACCTTCTCGGACGGAAAGCTGGTAACGAGAATAAGCGATCCCCGATGCAGGTACGTTTTGAAGCGGTTTTACGAGTTTGGAGCTCCGAAGGAGGTTTTGACTCAGGCAAAGCCTCACGTCGGCACCGATATACTGCGCAAGGTAGTGAACCGTCTCAGGGACAGAATAAGAGAGCTGGGCGGAGAGATACTGTTCAGGTGCGCGCTGAACGGATACGGTACCGATTCGTGGGGAAGAATAAAGACACTTCATACCACCCGCGGGGATATTCCGTGCGGAGCCCTGATACTTGCTACGGGGCACAGCGCAAGAGATATTTACAGTTACCTTCTCAGCACAGACTGTGAGATAAACGAGAAGCCATTCAGCGTAGGCGTTCGGATAGAGCATCTGCGCGAGGATATAGATGCCGCCATGTACGGTAGCGCAGCCCTTGCAAAAAAACTGGGACACGCCGAATACGCCTGCTCATACAGGCGCGGAGACCGTGGAGTTTACACCTTTTGTATGTGCCCTGGCGGAGAGGTGGTTGCCGCTGCCAGCGAGGAGGGCGGAGTAGTAGTAAACGGGATGAGCCGACACGCAAGAGACGGAAGAAATTCAAACTCGGCTGTCGCCGTTTCTGTCACCCCGGATGACTGTCGCGCATACGGTGGAACAATGAGCTTTCAGAGACATCTGGAGCGGGCAGCATTCAAAATGGGAGGTTCGGATTACAGCGCGCCCATACAGACCGTGGGAGACTTTCTGTCAGGAAAACGCGGGACCGAGCCATCCGGAGTCTTTCCCACGTATATGGAAAACGGAAAGAATACCCGACTTGCCGATCTCAGCAAGCTTTTCCCGGAATATATAACCGAGATGCTCAGATGCGGCATACGTCGCTTCAACAGCGAGGTTCGGGGCTTTTCATCCGACGGAGCGATCCTGACCGGAGCGGAAACGAGGACCAGCGCCCCCTACAGAATAGTCCGAAACCAAAACGGAACCGCGCCCGGATACCCGAATCTTTATCCCACGGGAGAGGGCGCAGGATATGCGGGAGGCATTACCAGCGCAGCGGTGGACGGAATTGAGCAGGCAAGCGCGATAATTTCTTTATACGCTCCCACACCGGAAAAAGCAGATTAATCATATATCGGAGCAAGTTATCCAAGGACAAAAACGCACAAGCTCCGTCATCCAAAGAAAGGCGTTGGTATAAAAATGAAACAAAACGCGTTGGTAACCGAAACACATGAAAACGGAACAGCAACGGTAACCGTTCTGCGTCAGTCTGCATGCAGCGCATGCTCCGCCAGACACGCCTGCGGAAGCGCAAAAAAGACTGTATCAACAGTAAACAATCCATTGGAGGCAAAGCCGGGCGACACAGTGGAAATAGAGGTTCCATCAGACAGTGTAATAAAGTACGCGGCATTGGTTTTTCTGGCGCCGGTGCTTCTTGCGTTGGCTCTCTACCTGCCCCTTTCCGCGATCAGCGAGCCGGTCGGCGTGATCGGCGCACTGGCAGGCTTTGTCATACCGTTTATAGCAGCTTACTTCATCTCCAAAGCAAACGCCGATAAGGTCCGTCCCACAGTGACGGCGATCCTCGGGGACACAGATGCCGGCCCCCGCGAGGAGAAGGAATGCGATTTGCGGAATGAGTAAAGCAACGCCCGGAATGTGCGTCACATTCCACAATTAAGAACAAAAAGGACAAAAACACAATGTCAAAGCTTAAAAAATGGAGCATCCGACATGTAGACCGCGAGGACGGATCAGCTGCCTCCGCAATAGTCTCCGAGCTCGGCATCGGAGAGATACTTGCGGATATACTGGTGCAGCGAGGATATAAAACGCCCCAAGCCGCCAAAGCGTTCCTCGGAAAAGAAACCTCACTGTTTCACGATGCATTTCTCATGAACGACATGAGACAGGCGGTAGACAGAATATTCACCGCCATAGACAACCGTGAGCACATCACGATATACGGAGATTACGACGTAGACGGAGTAACCTCTGTCAGCGCGCTGTATCTATACCTTTCGGAAAAGGGCGCTCTTGTGGATTGCTATATTCCGAACAGATCCACAGAGGGCTACGGAATGAACCTTACCGCCATCGACAAACTGGCGGAAAACGGCACCAAGCTGATAATAACGGTGGATACGGGCATCACCGCCATTGAGGAGGCAAAATACCTGAAGGAAAAGGGCTTGGAGATGATCGTCACCGATCACCACCGCTGTCAGGCAGAGCTTCCCGAGGCAATAGCGGTAATAAATCCCAAGCGCCCCGACAACACCTACCCCTTTGATGAGCTGGCAGGAGTAGGAGTGGTATTCAAGCTACTCTGCGCCCTTGAGCAGACCTACTGCGAGCGTATTTCACACGGCTCTGCGGAGGACGGCACCTATCTTATGAATGTCTGCCGGGACTATTGCGATCTGGTAGCTATCGGAACCATAGCGGACGTCATGCCGCTGACAGATGAAAACCGTCTTATCTGTGCCGTGGGACTGAATCAGATAGAGCGAAGCCCCAGACCGGGACTTAACGCGCTGATAGAGCAGACCTCGGAAAACAAGGGCTTACGAAACGGAAAGCCCTCAAAGAAGAGAAAGATAACCGCATCATACATAGGATATACCATAGCTCCGAAGATAAACGCCGCAGGTCGAATCAGCGATGCAATGGACGGAGTACGTCTGTTTCTTGCAGATACCCGCGCGGAGGCAACCAAGATAGCTGAAAGGCTTTTTGAGCTTAACACCCTGAGACAGGCTGAGGAAAACCGCATTGCAAGCGAAGCTATAGAGCAGGCGGAGAAGACACATGATTTTGAGCATGACCCGGTGCTGGTCCTCGCCAGCGAGCATTGGCACCACGGAGTGATCGGAATAGTAGCCTCCAGGCTAACGGAGAGATACAACCTGCCCACATTGCTGATATCCATTGAGGACGGCATCGGAAAGGGCTCCGGCAGAAGCATAAAGGGACTTAACCTTACCGAAGCGCTTACAGCCTGCTCGGACTCTCTGATCCGTTACGGCGGACATGAGCTTGCTGCCGGGCTTACCGTTGCGGCGGATAAAATCGACGAATTCAGAGTTATTCTCAACGACTACGCCCGCAACCGTCTGTCCGCCGAGGATACCGTTCCCGTTCTGGAGATAGATCGGGAAACGGAGGATGAGGATATAACCCTGACTCTGGCAGAGCAGATGAATATGCTTGAGCCATGCGGGGTGAACAATCCGTACCCCATGCTTTTAAGAAGGAACGCGCAGATAGCGGATATAGTTTCGATAGGAGTCGGCGGAAAGCACACCAAGCTCACCCTGCGCTCCGCGACCAAGCCCAAGACTGCTCTGATATTCGGAACCCCGATGTGCGAAACGGATTTCACCGTAGGGGATACGGTGGACGTAGTTTATCAACCTGATATAAACGATTTCCAGAACGTGCGTTCGGTGCAGATGCTGGTCCGCGACGCGCGCCTGTGCGAGGCAGAGCTGTGTCTGTACGAAAAGGAAATGGCTCTGTATAACGCAGTCGTAAACGAGGGAGAGCGATTCTTTGCGCACGACAGGCTGCTTCCTTCAAGAGAGGATTTCGCAACAGTATACACCGCGTTGAAGAAGCTCTGCGCCGAAAGCGACACCTTCGGCATACACAAGCTGTTCTGCACCGTTAAGGCAATGAATCCCACTCAGCTCCCGCCAATGAGAATGGCAAAGCTGAAGCTTTGTCTCACCGTCCTTTCGGACGTAGGACTTATATCCCTTGAGCTGCTGCCAAATCCCGCGCTCTGCGGCACAGAGCTTTATAAAATACACCTTTGCCAGGTAAACGGAAAGGTCAATCTCGAGGGCGCGCCAAGATACAAGGCGATAAAATCCCGGTTGAAAAAGACTCCCGTGTCCGCAGAGCAATAATCTCGGCACCGGACCGCCTTACCGATTTTCATTAGGCATAATTTTCAGTTTTGATTTCACGGTTTAATCCAAGACTATGTCCCAAAGGATGGCTGATCAACGCCTTGCGTGATTTGGCGGGAAACAGTCGGAAGAGGTAACATAGCCTGATTCAAAAGGAAGTGCAAAGCAATGGCGCACGTATGTAGCAAATGTCAGTTTCCCATTCAAATATTTAACTTCTGCCCGTTTTGCGGTGCAAGCCTGAGCCTTAGCGGCCGTTGCACGGGATGCCACAGACAGACACCCGTTCCGGACTTTTGCTCGGTTTGCGGAAACGACCTGAGGCAGACGACCGACAGCGCGGCACGAAGCCACGGCAGCGAGAAAGCCCCAAGGCAATTGGAGTATGAGGTACACGGAGACGGCACCGTCACGGTTACCCGTCTTAATGACTCCAAAGCCACAAGCGTTACTCTTCCGACCAATACTGTCGCCATCGGAGAGCGGGCATTTGCCGGCTCAAAAATAATGGAAATATCTCTTCCCGAGGGGATCCGACTGATAGACACTGAGGCGTTTGCCGACTGCAGGATGCTTCGAGCGGTGCGCCTTCCGTCAACTCTTTCCCAGATCTCGCGTGCGGCATTTAAAAACTGCACCATGCTATACACCGTAGGTGAGCGGTTTCCCGAGGAACTCACGTTTATAGACGACGAGGCGTTTTCAGGCTGTATAAGCCTGAAGCTACCAAATGACACTACCTTTTCGGACAGTCCCCCCACCGAGACATCGGACTCCTTCCGACTATACCTCGACCATTCACAGTTTGAATACTCCGTATGCGACGGAAATTACACTGTAAAGGGATTAAAGGACCCCCTCGCTTGTCCAACTGAGATAACCGTTCCGTCCTTTTTCACCGCCATCGGAGACAGTGCGTTCAGAGGGTGCGCCTCTTTGACCTCAGTCATAATCTCCGACAGTGTAACAGATATAGGGGATCACGCCTTCGCTCAATGCAAGGCGCTAACGGGCGTGCGACTTCCCCAAGGCATAAAAAAGCTCCCCACCGGAATTTTTTCCCAATGCAGCAGTCTCAGTGAGCTTATAATTCCACAATCTGTAGAGGAGATCTCAGGATTTGCCTTTAACGGTTGCAGGTCGCTTTCGGAAATACATATACCCGAATCGGTAAAGCGAATGGGAAATTATGTATTTCAGGGCTGCGTCTCGTTGCGCGCGGTGCGTTGCAAGCACCCTCATGCTCCGTCCGGATGGAGTGAATTGTGGAACGGAAGTCTCACCGCGGGTAATATCCCCGAGGAGGCAATCAGATGGACTGAGTCGGAGATCCAAAGTCACCGCGCGGTCTCAAAAAAGCAGCAAGCGCTCCTGGACGGATTTTACTACAGAAGCTGTGGGGATAAATATATCATCACGGGGATCAAGGACAAAAACGCCACCAAGGCAGTTCTGCCATCGGACACTGTGCGTATAGAAAGCCGCGCCTTTTACGGCTGTGAGCAGCTGGAATCCGTAACTCTTCCCGAGGGACTTGAATTCATATCCTCCGAGGTATTTGCGTACTGCAAGCAGCTTAAACGGATTCATCTCCCGGGCTCGCTCAGGGTAATATCAGATTTTGCTTTCGTATATTCCGGACTGACGGAGCTTAATATCCCCGCATCAGTGTCAGAGATGGGAGATTACGTTATAGCCGGATGCGACAGTCTCACCCATATAAAATGCGAAAAAAATAAAACACCTCCATCCTGGAGCCGTATATGGAACTGTGTTTTCCCCAAGGACAAGCCTCACACAGCACAAGTGATCTGGGGCGAATGAAAGGTGACAGAACGACCGCGGGAAAACAACAGAACAAAATGCAAAGAAAGGCGTAGAAAAGCAATATGACCGCCGTAATACAAAGAATAACCGACTCTTCTGTCATCGCCGACGGCATCGCCGCAGGCAAAGCCCGAAACGGACTGTTTATACTTTTGGGGGTGCGCTCGGGCGACACCGAGGAGACCGCTCTTCGCATGGCGGACAAAATAACCGCGATGCGAATTTTCGAGGATGAAAACGGGAGGATGAATTTCTCTGTCAAGGACGTTGGCGGAGAGGTTCTTGTGGTTTCGAATTTCACACTCTGCGCCTCCTGCAAAAGAGGAAACCGCCCGGACTTTTTCGGAGCGGAGAAGCCGGAACGGGCAAACCTTCTTTACGAGCTGTTTTCATCCAGAATGCGGCAGAACGGGCTCCACACCGAAAACGGAGTCTTCGGAGCGGATATGAAGATCTCCCTCTCCCTTGACGGCCCGGTGACTATAGTTCTGGACTCCGAAATATTCTCTTAACGCATATAATATCAGCTACGTCACATAGGATGACTGAATAATGCCCGTGTGACCGGGCAAGAAAACACAACGCACATAAAATGAAAAGGATCGTAACGCCATGAAATTATTCATTGACGGAAAAGTAAACAGATATTACATACAGACACTTTGCATGATCTTCTTTCCCGGCGCCAAATTTTCGGAGGATGAGCCGGACGACGGCTCTGCCGATGCGTTGCGCATGACTGTACGCAAGGAAGCCGAGGGGATATACGCAAGGGCTGAGCTTTCAAGCGGAGGCAAAAGCGCATCGGGAGAAAAGCTTGTTCGCTTCAGCCGCGACAAGACCGAGGAGCGGGTAGAGAAGATCGCCTGCGGCGTTGCAATATTCAAAGCGGGAAAAGCCCTTTTCGGATGCACTCCCCCTTGGGGAATACTGACAGGTGTACGCCCCGCAAAGATCGCAGAGGAGCTTCTGGCTGACAGCGGCGACATTTTCAAGGTGCGGGACACACTCTGCAAGGAATATTTCGTCAATCCCAAGAAGGCGGCTCTGCTGTGCGACATCGTGCAGAACGAGGCAAAGCTGATAGGCTCATTGGGAAAGCGCACCTGTTCGATATATATATCCATTCCCTTTTGTCCTTCAAGATGCGCCTACTGTTCCTTTGTATCCTACTCCACTAAGCGGCTGCTTTCCATGATAGACGACTACATGGTGCAGCTGTGCAAGGATATAGACCGAATCTTTGCTCACATACGCGCCTTTGGATTTGAAACGGTCACCGTCTACATAGGTGGCGGAACACCGTCCATTCTCTCCCCCGCTCAGCTCTCCATGCTCATGGATGCCCTTAACCGCAATACAGATGTAAGTGCGCTCCGCGAATTCACACTGGAGGCAGGACGTCCCGACACAATTACAGCAGAAAAGCTCAGGGTAGCCGTAGACGGAGGAGTAACCCGAATAAGCGTAAACCCCCAGACGCTCAACGATTCGGTCTTAGAGGGCATCGGAAGAAATCATACTGTTGAGGATTTTTTCCGCGCATATAATATTGCAAGAGAAAGCGGCGTAAAATATATCAACACGGACCTTATCGCAGGTCTTCCCGGAGAGAGCTTCTCCAGCTTCTCCAGATCGGTGGATCAGATAATAAAGCTCCGTCCCGAAAACATCACCTTCCACACCTTCTGCGTCAAAAAAGCCTCCGATTTCTTACGCAACGGCACGGAGATGTACTCCAGAAACGGCGGAGAGACCGGAAAGAGCGTGGACTACTCTCAGGTCAGCGCGGGACTCAGCGGTTATATCCCCTACTATATCTACCGTCAGAAAAACACGGTAGGCAACTTTGAAAACGTGGGATATGCTCTTCCCGGCTGCGAGGGACTGTATAACGTATTCATGATGGAGGAGGTCCATACAGTATTTGCCGCAGGCGCAGGCTCCATTACCAAGATGGTCGCCCCTGGAAGAAAAGCCATTCTCCGCGCAGATATGCCCAAATACCCATACGAATACCTTAACGCCGAAAAACACGATAAAGCGGCAGCCGATGCGGATAGGCTTATTGAGGAATTCTGCGCAACGCATTTCCCCGTATAACTTATTCGTGAGCGCCAAAACGCGCCGAAGCAGCGGCTCACACCCTGCCTTTCTCCTGACAGAGGGCTCCGCTTGCCGGATGAAAGGAACCTGTTAAAACATGATAGCAAAAATAAAATTTGAAAACGAAGCCGAGAAGGAAGCGTACGTCAGACTGTGTGACAAGGAGTTTGAAAACCGACTGGACGAAATAATGAAGGCAGTCTGCTCTGTGAACGGTCTGCGATATCTTACCCTTTCCGGCCCCACCTGCTCAGGAAAGACAACCGCCTCGAAAAAGCTGATCTCGGAATTTTGCGAAAGGGGCAAAAAGGTCAAGATAATATCTCTGGACGATTTCTTCCGCAACCGAAGCACCCTTGAAGCAGAAGCGAGAGCAGAGGGACGCAAGGTGGATTTCGATTCTGAAAAAGCGCTTGATCTTGATGCGCTGGGAAGCTTTGTAGCCTCACTCAAGGAGGGCAGAGCCTCCCGACTGCCGAAATTCGACTTCAAGCTGGGCAAGCGAATAGAGGGAGAGCTTTTCTCGCCCGAGGATACCGATATTATCATCTTCGAGGGCATACAGGCGATATATCCCGCGTTCACATCTATGATAAGCGGCATCCCATGTCTCAGCCTTATTATAAACGTAGAGGATCCTCTGACGGTAGGGGACACCGTGTTTTCCCCGAGAACGGTGCGTCTTATGCGCCGTTTGGTAAGAGATTACCGTTTCAGAGGCGCATCTCCCGAGTTCTCCTTTCTCCTTTGGGAATCAGTTACCGAAAACGAGGATAAAAACATTCTTCCGTTCGTGGGGAATGCCGACCTTCGTCTGAATTCTCTTCTCGGATACGAGGCGTGCATGATGAAGCCCTATCTCTGTCCGCTGATGGAATCGGTACCCAAGGACAGTCCGTACAGAAAAAGGGCGGAAATGTTTCTTGAGGCAATGCGGGATATTGATATGATCTCCTCCGACTATCTTCCCGAGAACGCGCTTTACAGGGAATTCATCTGACGCGACCGCGGAGGAATATCGCAACAAAGCACCCAATAAGATAATAAATAAACTGAAAACAGCATATAATAGCAACACCCAAACGGAATAATACACCGCATAAAACATTTTGAAAGGAGTGAATACGGAAATGAAAGAGGGATCCGTCAAGCACTCCTTTTTTTCAGGTGTACTGATACTGACCGTCGCAAACCTTATAGTCAAGGTCATTGGACTTATCTACAAAATACCTCTTACCAATATCCTCGGTGACGAGGGTATGGGATATTTCAACACCGCATATTAGATCTATTCCTGGCTGTATATGTTCTCAACCTCGGGGCTTCCCGTGGCAATGTCACTTATGGTCTCGGAATGTAACGCCTCCGGAGATCATGCGGAAAAGAACAAGCTTCTGAGGCTTACCTTGGCAATATTCGTATCGGTCGGGGCGTTGGGAACTGCGCTGATGGCGATCTTCTGCCGCAATCTTGCAAGCTTTATCGCCGCGGACTACTCCTATCTCTGTATCCTCGCTATCTCCCCCGCCCTGTTTTTTGTCTGCATATCAAGCACGCTGAGGGGGTATTTCCAGGGGCATTCCAACATGCTTCCCACCGCTATCTCCGAAATACTGGAGGCTGTAGGAAAAATGTCACTGGGTATTCTCCTGGGACTGTATGCGCTGAACCGGGGACTGCCGCTGTATCAGGTAGCGGCATATTCCATTATCGGAGTATCTGTAGGCTTGGCGGCAGGCACTATCTTTCTCATGCTCTCAAAGCTGCTTGGAAAGCAGAGCCGGATAAACGAAAGCGACGGGCTTTCCGAAAACGGTAACGCGAAAGAGACAAGAAGCAGCAAGGAGCTGCTTTCAAGGCTGTTTAACATCGCCATTCCCGTGATGATCTCCTCCTCGCTTCTCAGTATGTCATCCCTGTTGGATACTCTTATAGTTATACGCCGACTCATAAATACCGGCATAACGGAGAGCGTCGCAATCGCCATGTACGGAAACTACACCTCCTACTGCGTAACGCTCTTCAACCTCCCCCCCGCTCTGCTGTACCCAATAGTAAACTCACTCATTCCTATAGTAGCATCCGCAAGAGCGACCGGGGAACACGGACGTGCGCACGCGGTTATAAAAACGGCTCTGCGTCTTTCCGCCGTTATCGCGCTTCCCTGCGCCTTCGGACTGGCTACGCTGAGCGAGCCGATACTGAAGCTGATATTCACAAGCGAAGCCAGCGCGGAAATGGCTGCTCCCCTGCTCTCGGTCCTGGCTCCGTCGGTCTTTCTCATCGGTATCATGGCGGTGTCAAACGGAATACTGCAGTCAAACGGCTTGCAGAAATACACCCTTATCTCCATGCTCTGCGGCGCCGCGGTAAAGGCGTTGGGAGCGTATCTGCTGCCCACGTTCACCGTCGGCGGCTTTACACTCAGAATGTACGCCGCGCCGATAAGCACGTTCTTTTTCTACCTTACCGTAACAGTTCTGAATTTTTACTTTATCGTAAAGCACACGGAGCTGAGAATATCGGTCAGCGGAATTTATATCAGACCCTTTATAGCCTCCGCGCTTTGCGCAGTCACAGCGGCAGGTTCATTCATTATCCTCAGGGATCCGATAGGCGCCGGACCGGCTGTACTTATCGCCATCGCAACGGCGGCGGCGGTATATCTGATGTGCCTTTTGCTCCTGGGTGCACTTACACGGGAGGATATAAGCACTCTTCCGCAAGGTGAACGCATCTGCCGCCTGCTTGAAAAAATGAGACTGCTCAGGAAATAACACTTGATTAAAAAACTATAAATATTTTCAGTTCGCTCCTTGCGCCCTTAGGCGCGGAACCTGAAAAAAGGACACACTTAGCGTGAAAGATGTTGCGCGGCTGAAAGCTAAGCAGTAGATACTTTCACGTCGCTCTTTGCGCCTCTCGGCG
>JAFVTO010000205.1 GCA_017503165.1 Clostridia bacterium
CCTTGCAGAGCAAGGCGTGTGAAAAAAGGACAGAGAATTTTCATGTTCTCTGTCCTTTTTGCGGTAGGGGCGAACTTTGTTCGCCCGCGGGCGTTCACAGAACATCCCTACGAGGATGATTATCTATCGGTAGGTAAAACCTGCTTTATGGAAGGCACCCCTTCTTGTGGATTTTTTGTAGCAATTAAATTATACAATAAAGCAAGCGACAGCTCAATACCTTTTCGGTAAAAAGCTGTCGCTTTTTCTTCTTTATTCTTAGGGCTCCCTTAATGCAACAGCCCCTTTTGTCGGCACTTAAGCAACTTTTATCTTATCTTTTCAAAGCAGATCGCCGTTCTTGACGGGATATAGACTCTGAATCCCGGCGCGCCCTCTGAGCGTCTGCCCGCTCTGTATATCCAATCCTTGTCCACTCTGCCGTGGCCGCCGAACTCCTCGTCGTCCGTCGACATTACGGCGCGGTATTTTCCGTATTCAGCCACAGGAAGAACGTAACCCTCAAATGACTCCGTGGGATTGAAATTGAAGGCAAATACAAATCCCCCCTGTCGGTACACTATCACCTTGCGCTCCTCGTCAATATAAAGCGGCTTGACGGTAGCTCCGAGCAACCTGTTTTGGGTAACGAAACCTATCAAGGCTTTATCAAAATCCAACAGATAATGATATTTCAGAGAGGGATCGTCGGCAAGATGCCACTGACGCCGGCAGTAAAAATAGCTCCAGCCGTTTCCCTGCCTGGGAAAATCTATCCATTCGGGATGCCCGAACTCGTTGCCCATGAAATTCAGATACCCCTCTCCTCCGGCAGTAGCGGTAAGCATACGGAGCATTTTGTGAAGCGACATACCTCTGTCTATAATGAAGTCGTTGCTGTCAACGCTCATATCCGTATACATACGCGCATCGCACAGACGGAAGATCATGGTCTTATCGCCCACCAACGCCTGATCGTGAGACTCAACGTAGCCGATATACTTCTCCTTAGGGCGGCGTCCTGTCAGCTCGCCCCATATCTGCCACATGCTCCAATCCTCATCCCGATGTTTTTTGACAAGTTTTATCCACAAGTCCGGCTGTCCCATAGCAAGACGGTAATCAAAGCCGATGCCGCCATCTCTGATGGGCAGGCACATCCCCGGCATTCCGGACATATCCTCGGAAACGGTTATGGCGTTGGGATTGACCGCTCTTATCAGCTCGTTTGCAAGCTGGAGATAGGTAATCGCATCCGTATCGGTATTGGAAGAAAAATACTTTCCGTAGTCGGTAAAGGCAACTCCAAGACCGTGGTCGTGGTATATCATGGAGGTGACTCCGTCAAAGCGGAATCCGTCGAAATGGTATTCGTTCAACCAGAATTTCAGATTGGAAAGCAAAAAGTGAAGCACCTGGTTTTTACCGTAATTAAACAGCTTGGTATCCCATGCAGGGTGATCTCCCCGGGGCCCTTCATGGAAAAACTGATATGACGTGCCGTCAAACTCGTTGAGTCCGTCGCCGGTGTTTTTCACCGCATGAGAATGCACCACGTCAAGGAGCACCGATATTCCCATGCCGTGAGCCGCATTTATCAGCTCCTTCAGCTCTTCCGTGGTTCCGAAACGGGAGGATGCGGCAAAGAAGGATGATACCTGATAGCCAAAGGAGCCGTAGTAGGGGTGCTCCATTATCGCCATTATCTGGATAGTATTGTAGCCCAGCTCCCGTATCCGCGGCAGGATCTTTTCCCTGAATTCGCTATAGGAGCCGATGCCCTCTTTGTCCTGCGCCATACCGATATGGCATTCGTAAATGCATATTCCTTTTTTGTCGGGGACATAGCCGCCGTCGGTCCAGGGAAACGGAGGCTTGTCAACTATCTCTCCGCACCAAAGCGCCGTATTCGGATCCTGGACTGCGCGGCGGATATAAAGGGGCACTCTTTCCAGAAGCTTTCCCCCATGACGGATCACGGTCTTTACCTTGCACCCGTCGTAAAGAAAATCCTTTCCCGGCATAAATATCTCGAACACGCCGTTTCCCCTTGGAGTCAGCTTCAACTCTGTCCAACGCCAGTCCACCATATCCCCGGTAAGCCAGACCTCCTCTGCGGCAGGCGCCCATTCCCGGTAATACCAGCCTTCATCCGTCTTATGAAACCCAAAATATTCATGGCCGTTGGCAAAGTCGGAAAGACTTCCCACCTTCCCTATAAGCTCCTTGCGCTTGCGGGAGTAGTTTTCCATTCTTTGCTCAATATCCGCCTCGTAAGGGCGCAATGCAGGGTCATATGTCAGTATCCTGTAAGCCATCTGATCACCAAGCCTTTCTTAATTTCGGTGGCTCTGTCTTCTCATTTGACTGAATTTGGCGGAAAAATACTGCGAAATTCTACGGGTTTTGCTCAGCTACAGACGCGCAAATAGTATGCGCATTCGCAAAACACTTGTCGTTCCCCAAATTTTTCTCGACAAATTATCCAAAGGATTGATCACTCATCCTCGGTGACAGAGCCATTTCGGTTATTCGCTTCGCCGGAGTCCACCTTAGTATGCGCCACGGGCGCGGTATCCAATACCGTAGCAACCTCAATTCATGAGATCTGATTCAAATGCGTAGATATTTCCGTAGCTCCAGTTGTAGGTGGGAGATCCAAGGTGACGGTCAAAGGTCAGCCACACGTATTTCGTGCGATTTCCGCAACGGACCGGAACCACTGTTCCCCAGCCTCTGAAGCCGCCGTCGTCATAGTCACATTTCAGATTTCCGACAAAATGGAATTTTTCGTCGTCACGTCCCAATTCATAGGCATTGTAAACAGCCCGCTTTCCGAAAAATGCTCCGCAGATAAAATATCTTTGATCTCCTATCTTAACGGTAGAGCCGCCGGTCTCCTCCCGGTTTCCGGTTTTGTCCACAAACCGATAGCCCTCGAAGGGATCGGTGGATTTAAAGCGGAAATACTCGTACTTGCCCCCCATTTCGGCAGAGGGACGGCAAACGGTAAGGAACCAGCAATTCTTTTCCTCATCAAAATAGAAGTCCGGGTCCTCGTCACCGTATTTCGCGGCAAATGTGCGGTCATCCGCCAGAGTCGGGCGACCCTTCGGTTTAACTCCTCCGGGGTCGGTTCCGTCCTTTCCGGTATGCTCAAGATATTTTTCCACGGGCAGGAGGGTGACGTCGATGACGCTTATGCCGTACCGTATATCCCCTTTTGAGATTCCGTGAGCAAGTATATGATCGTGACTGAAGGAGCACATCCATATAAGATAGGTGTCCGAGCTTTTGTCGTACAGCACCGACGAAGCCACATCGGCGCACCACACCCCGTCGCCGGCGTCAAAGAACAGCGCTCCCTCAAGCCTGAAATCGCATCCGGAGGGATTCCAGGAGATCACCGACTGAAAGCCTCCCTTGATAATTCTGGAGGACATTGTGAAGAACAGCCGTCCGTTCTCCGTCATGGGCGTGCCGTCCGTATATCTTATCGGGCGCATATCCGCCTGGGCTACTCCACCTTCAAGATACCAGCTTATGCTATGTGCACACACCTCTCCCACTTCCGCAGGCAGCGAAACACAGAGAGCCGCGGCACAGGCAGTGAAATTTATCTGCTTCCGTATCTCGGAAAATTCGGGAACCTCAAGACTGCAGACCAGTTCCGGCTTTCCGCCGTTGTCAGCGAATACGTCGAACTCGTCGCCTCTGGCGCTGACCGATACCGCCGTTCCCGGAGTAAGCAAGGGAGAGATACCGGTTTTTTCGCTTTTGACCGTTCTGCCTCCGAGCCGCACGTCCCATCTGACGGCATAGCCGTTTTCCTTATCTCCCTCCACCAGAATGTCAAGAGCCGGGGCGTACTCGGCGGTATATTCGCTTCTTCCGTCCGCGCGGCAGATAAAGGAGAAGCCTGCGGCTCCGCGCAGCTCACGCAATATAAGCTCATAGGACGCATAAGGGAAATGCTGTCCCAGGAGGCGGCGGTATATGCCGACGCTCTCCGAGGCGTTCCTCGCAATATAGACAGTGTCCCTGCCTATCTCCTCGAAAAGCTGTCCCTCTGAGGAGATAAGAGGATACGGATCTCCCCTTTTTGTATTCACCCAATCGGTATAAAGACTCATTTCACCAAGAGGCATACGCAGGCTTTTATAAAGATTCACCGAGAACCTGCGACGAAATATCATCTCGGTAAGACCGTGTATTTTTTCTTTCATGTTCTTTTCTCCCTACAGGATGATGTTATAGCCGATTGTAAAAGTCAAAAAACAATCTGCGAAATACTTTTTTGAGAGATAATAATTGTTTTTTCTCCGAATATCATATTATAAACGGCAGTTTATTGGGCGGAGTGACTCAGCCTTCCCCGGCGGGGAAGTGAGACCGCGCGCGGTGGATGAGGAGGTCTCCTTTTTGAATAGTCCAAGTCGTCCAAAAATCTCCTCGAAAGCCTTGCTATCTACAGGTGTGTGACCGTCTCACCGGCACGATAAATCAGAATCTACTCCCGACTTTTACAATCGGCAAGGATAATTTTACGATACTATCTGCTTTCCCTCTCGGAAAACACTCTTTACCTCAAGCTCGGAGTCACATACGACTATATCCGCGCGCTTTCCTACCTCAATAGATCCCCGCTCATTCTGAAGTCCCAGCACCGTAGCCGGATAAAGAGATGCGGCGTTCACCGCTTCGCACAGGGACAGACCGTTTGCCGCCGCGTTGCGGACTGCGTGATTGAGCTTCAATACGCTTCCCGCGATCACCCCGTCCGCCAGCAGGCAACGTATTCCGTTGACGTACACCACCTGACCGCCCAGATCGTAGATCCCGTCCGGAAGTCCCCCTGCCCGCATACAGTCGGTTATCAGATTGAAGCGCTCGCCCTTGAGCTTATGTACTATTGAGAAGAGGGGCGGAGAGATATGGAAGGTGTCGCAGATCAGCTCGCAGCTCACCTTGTCCGAGCCGAGAGCCGCGCCAACAACTCCCGGCGCCCGGTGGTTCATCGCGGTCATCGCGTTGAAAAGATGGGAAACATGACTGATGCCGGCATCAAAGGAAGCCATAGCAAGAGCGTAGTCAGCATTTGTGTGTCCTATGCTGACAATCGTGTCGGTTTCATTCTTTATGCGACGTATATTGGCGAAATCCGCATCCATTTCGGGAGCGATAGTCACCATTTTCACTATATCGGCGTTATTTATAATAAAATCGGCATCGGGAGAGACGGCGTATTCCTTGGGCTGAGCTCCGCACTTTTCCGGATTGATAAACGGACCCTCGGCGTGGACACCGAGTATCTCCGCTCCCCCGGGAGTACCGTTCGCCTTCGCCCTTCTCACTGCGTTGAATGCCTTTTCAAGCTCGGCGTAGGAAAGCGTCATGGTAGTCGGAAGAAAGGCGGTAACACCGTTTCTGGCAATACCGTCAGCCATTGTCTCGATTCCCTTTACGTCACCGTCCGAGGCATCAGCCCCGAGGTAGCCGTGTATATGAAGGTCAATAAGGCCGGGAATAACGGTAGCACCGTCGGCGTTTATCACCGTGACTCCCTTAAGCTTCTCGCTATTCTCGGAAACGGAGATTATCTTATCAGAGAAAACAATGCTTCCGTCCCGTATGATCCTGTCGCGGAGAACTATCCTTGCGTGTATGATCTGCTTCATCAAAAGCTCCTTTCCCAATTTCAAAAACTGACTGTGTTTATTCTTGCGCAAGCCGTACTCAGAACGCTCCGTTTACCCAAAGGCTTGCAGGTTTATTATACCGCAAAGACTTTAAAAATGCAAGTGTTTTTTTGCGCTCGGCATAACATATTGAAAGATTATTCCCGAAAAAGAAAAAAATCTCGGTTTTTGGGTATAATATGTCGGCAAGATTCTTTATTTGTTAACAATTATGTGTTAGAATAAAAACAGAAATAGCAAGGGCACGGAGCTTGTCCGGTCGAAGCGCCGCGTGCATACCCTAAACAATATTATTTCCGAGCCGGAAGAAGGAGAGCATATGTATACGATAGGAATAGACCTGGGTGGAACCAACATTGCAGCCGGACTGGTGGACGAAAGCTACAATATCATAAGAAAGACGTCGTTGCCTACCGGCGCATACCGAGATGCAGACGACATCACGGCGGATATGGCAAAGGCGTGCAGAATACTTTGCGAGGAGGAGGGCATAACAGCAGAGGATGTTTCGTCTGTTGGAATAGCGACTCCGGGAACTGCGGATACAGATCACGGAATAGTTATCTACGCAAACAATCTTCCCTTCCGCAACTACCCCATTGCCGCAAAGTTCAAGGAACTCTTCCCGGTAAAGAAGGTCGCCATAGCAAACGATGCCAACGCCGCCGCATACGGAGAGGCTGTTGCGGGAGCAGGCAAGGGAAAGAGTAATTTCGTCATGCTGACACTGGGAACGGGAGTCGGCGGCGGAATCATAATCGACGGAAAGCTGTATACCGGCTTCAACTATTCGGCGGGCGAGCTCGGTCATATGGTAATAGTCCACAACGGCAGACAGTGCACCTGCGGAAGGAAGGGCTGCTTCGAGGCATACAGCTCTGCCACAGGTCTGATAAAAATGACGAAGGAAAAGATGATCGAGGCACCCAACAGTGTTATGTGGGAGCTGGTAGACGGAGACATCCGCAAGGTCACCGGCAGAACGGCGTATGACGCAATGCGCAAGGGGGACGAGGCGGCGAAGGCCGTGGTAGACGAATACGTATCGTATCTCGCCACAGGCACAGCAAATCTCGTTAATATATTCGAGCCTAATGTTATTGCCTTCGGCGGCGGAGTTGCAAACGAAAAGGAAACGCTGCTTGCTCCTCTGCGTGAGCTGGTCCTCAATGAGACATACGTTACAAATGAGCGCACGGAGATCAAGTCTGCGGTACTCGGAAACGACGCGGGCATAGTCGGCGCGGCGGCATTAGTATAAACAAAAAAGTAGAACTAAAGAGGGCGCCTGTTTCTTTCGGGAAATCGGGCGCTCTTATCTTATAAAAAGCTGCTCTTATAAAAAAGAATGTAAGAAAGGAAATCAACGATGGGAAAAATAACTGTAATAGGCGCAGGAATGATGGGCTCTGCATTGGTGTTTCCCGCAAGAGAGAACGGAAACGAGGTGTGCCTGGTCGGCACTCCGCTGGACAGTGAGATAATAGCGGAATGCAAAAAAAGCAACAAACACCCGAAATTCGATCGGGAATTTCCCGAAGGAATAAAATATTACTTCTATGAGGAATGGCGAGAAGCGGCAAAGGGCGCGGATTTCATCATTGGCGGAGTCAGCTCCTTCGGAGTGGATTGGTTTCTTGACAGTATACTCTCCGAGCTACCTGCCGACGTACCCGTACTATCCGTTACAAAAGGGCTTATCGACCTTTCGGACGGAACGCTGATATCCTATCCCGAATATTGGAAAAGAGAGCTTGCCAAAAAGGGAATAGACCGCGAGGTCTGCGCCATAGGCGGACCTTGCACGTCCTACGAATTGGTATATCACGATCATTCGGAGGTTGCCTTCTGCGGCGAGGATACGGCTACCGTTTCCATGATGCGAGATATGATGAAAACCTCGTATTATCATATATCGCTCACCTCCGACGTCAACGGGCTGGAAAGCGCCGTGGCGCTGAAAAACGGCTATGCGCTGGGCATAGCTCTGTCTATCGGGCTTTGCCAAAGAGAGAACGGAGCCGAATGCGGCTTGCACTTCAATTCTCAGGCGGGAGTTTTCTATCAGGCGGTAAGAGAAATGAAGCGTCTGCTCAGAATTCAGAATGCCACCGAGGAATGTGAGGCTATAGGCTTCGGGGATCTGTACGTCACCGTGTACGGCGGCAGAACTCGAAAAATCGGTATACTCCTGGGAGAAGGCTTGAGCTTTGAGCAGGCGACAGAGGCTCTTGCGGGTGTTACACTTGAATCTATAGTGGTAGCGGAGCGCGTCGCCCGCGCGATCAGAACAAAGGCGGAAAGAGGACTTGCATCAATTTCGGATTTTCCGTTGCTTTTCCACGTAGACGACGTTATACGCAACGGAAAGGACGCCGCATTACCCTGGGACAGCTTTACATTTGAGGACTGACCGTTTTCAGCCTGATTTATTCGTGTTATAAAAAATTTACAAATAAGGCAGAAACTTTGGTATTTACAATTCGTGTAATATGTGATATAATAATTGCAATTGTAAAAAACAAATACTTATTCAGGAGGCACATATCAAATGGCAAGAACCAAACTTTCCATGGATGGTAACACCGCTGCGGCGCACGTAAGCTATGCGTTCACCGAAGTTGCGGGTATCTATCCTATCACTCCTTCCAGCCCTATGGCTGACTATGTTGACCAGTGGTCCGCTACCGGCAAGAACATACTCGGTAAGCCCGCTCTCAACGTTTTCGGAACTCCCGTAAAGGTTACCGAGATGCAGTCCGAGGCAGGTGCCGCAGGTACCGTTCACGGATCTCTCGCAGCAGGAGCGATGACCACAACCTACACCGCTTCTCAGGGACTTCTTCTTATGATCCCCAATATGTATAAGATCGCCGGAGAGCTTCTGCCCTGCGTGTTTCATGTATCCGCCCGTTGCGTAGCTTCCCACGCTCTTAACATTTTCGGAGACCATTCTGACGTATATGCTTGCCGTCAGACCGGTTTCGCTATGCTGGCAGAGACCAACCCCCAGGAGGTAATGGACCTGGGCGCAGTTGCTCACCTGGCAGCTATCAAGGGCCGCGTTCCCTTCCTTAACTTCTTCGACGGCTTCCGTACCTCTCACGAGATCCAGAAGATCGAGGTATGGGACTTCGACGATCTGAAGGACATGGTAGACATGGACGCAGTCAAGGCATTCCGCAGTCATGCTCTCAATCCTAACCATCCCGCGCTTCGCGGATCCGCTGAGAACGGAGACATCTTCTTCCAGCACAGAGAGGCATGCAACAAGTTCTATGATGCTCTTCCCGAGGTGGTTGAGGAGTACATGGACAAGGTCAATGCAAAGATCGGCACCGATTACAAGATATTCAACTACTACGGCGCTCCCGATGCAGAGAGAGTTATCGTTGCAATGGGCTCTATCTGCGACGTTATCGAGGAGGTTATCGACTATCTGACCGCCAAGGGCGAGAAGGTCGGACTTGTGAAGGTTCGTCTCTACAGACCTTTCAGCGCAAAGAGACTTGCAGCTGCAATTCCCGCAACCACAAAGAAGATCGCTGTTCTCGACAGAACCAAGGAGCCCGGCTCTCTGGGTGAGCCTCTGTATCTGGACGTTGTTACCGCGCTTGCTACTCAGGGCATCGCAAAGAAGGTAGTCGGCGGACGTTACGGTCTCGGCTCCAAGGATACTCCTCCTTCTTCCGTATTCGCGGTTTACGAGGAGCTGCTTAAGGACGAGCCCAAGAACGGCTTCACCATCGGAATTGTAGACGACGTTACCGGAACCTCTCTTGACGAGAAGGTCGCTCCCGATACCGCAGCTGCGGGAACCATTTCCTGCAAGTTCTGGGGACTGGGCGGAGACGGAACCGTCGGAGCAAACAAGAACTCCATCAAGATCATCGGTGACCACACCGACAAGTATATCCAGGCATACTTCCAGTATGACTCCAAGAAGACCGGCGGTATCACCATTTCTCACTTGAGATTCGGCAACCAGCCCATCAAGAGTCCCTACTACATCACCAAGGCAGACTTTGTCGCTTGCCACAACCAGGCATACCTCACCAAGTATGACATGGTAAACGACGTTAAGCCCGGCGGAACCTTCATGCTGGACTGCGAGTGGAGCACCGTTGAGGAGCTCAGCGCTCACCTGCCCGCAAAGGTTAAGAAGTACATCGCTGAGAACGGCGTAAACTTCTACGTTATCGACGCAACCAGCATTGCAGGCAAGAGAATCGGCAACCCCAAGGTTAAGAACACCGTTCTTCAGTCCGCATTCTTCGCTCTTGCAAACATTCTGCCCAAGGACGAGGCTATCGAGTACATGAAGAAGATGGCATACAAGTCCTACATCAAGAAGGGCCAGGCAATCGTTGATCTGAACTATGCAGCTATTGATGCAGGAGCTGACGCATTCGTTAAGGTAGACGTTCCTGCTGATTGGGCAACCTGCGATCCCGATGCTCCCAAGGCACTTGTTACCGGTAAGAGAGTTGACCTCGTTGACTTCGTTAACAAGGTTGTTGAGCCTGTTGGCGCAATGAACGGTGACGCTCTTCCCGTTTCCGCATTCATGCCTTACGCTGACGGTCAGTATCCTCAGGGATCTGCCGCTTACGAGAAGCGTGGAGTTGCGGTTTACGTTCCCGAGTGGTACGAGGCAAACTGCATACAGTGTAACAGCTGCGCGTTCGTATGTCCTCACGCTACTATCCGCGCCTTCGCTCTTACTGATGAGGAAGCGGCTGCGGCTCCCGCGGTTACTAAGATTCACGCTAAGCCCATTGTTAAG
>JAFVTO010000206.1 GCA_017503165.1 Clostridia bacterium
GCGATAAATGCAGATGACGCTCTATAGCCTCCCTCCGAGAGGGAGGGGGACCACGAAGTGGTGGAAGGAGCCTGCGTAACTTTGGGTTCAGCATAGCTTCATTGTCACGCGCTCTCCCTCAGTCGCCTTCGGCGCCAGCTCCCTCCCGGAGGGAGCCTGCCTTCGCTCCTTCTTACAACGGCGGCAGCAAGCCACCGCCCTACAAGGTTGCGGTAGGTAAAACCTGCTTTATGGAAGAGGCTCCGTCGGTTAAGTTAAACGCCTGATTGCCGAAGCCGACGGCATTACTCATGGGAAGTATCGCTCTTTTTGCAGCCGCATTTTCCGCCGCACTGCTTCGAGTATGGGCAGCCTATACATTTATCGCCGCGCAGTTTCGCTCTCACCAGATACCAAACGGTACCCGCGACAATTACCGCAAGAACAGCTATAATAACAATGTTTGCAATAACAGTATCCATACGTTGATCACCTGATTTACGGAATTTCGTGTTTTATGAAAAGTCGTCTTTTATGAGATTTCGTCTTTTATGAGATTTCGTCTTTTATGAGATTTCGTCTTTTATGAGATTTCGTCTTTTATGAAATTCCGTGTTTTTGTGGGTTTTTACCGTGCTTTGCGGAGCTTTTCCGCAAGATCAGCCTTAAGCTTCTTTTGAGAATTGAGTATCATACCTACTATAACGCCTGCCATAGACAGAACGGCTACAAGACCTGCGATCGCGGCGCCAACGTTCAATGACGCCGGAGCGGTCACAAGAGTTCCAACAGTGTAAATAAGATAAGCCACGGTATAACCCACCGCAAGCTGGAAACCGATGCCGCCCCATAGCCATTTTCCGCTCTTCATCTCGGCATTCATAGCTCCTATAGCGGCAAAGCAAGGGGGGGCATAGAGATTAAACATAAGGTAAGCAAGCGCCGCTGCCTTGGAGATGGCCAGAACACCTGCGACCTCTGCGCCTGCGCCTTCAAGCATAGCCAGCTCCTCCAGGTCAATGAGGTTTTCCAGACCGACGAAGCAGACAGCGAGAGTACCGACTACGTTTTCCTTTGCAATAAAGCCGGTGATAGCCGCCGCCGCAAGCTGCCACGAAACAACTCCGACGATCGGAACAAGAAGATAAGCAAACGGAGAGGCAAGAGAGGCAAGAATAGACTGATCGGCAGTCTCCGCCACATTAAAGCTCCAGGTGAAGGTCTGCATGAGCTGAACCGCCATATTGCAGAGCAGGATAATGGTGGCAGCCTTAACTATGTATGCCCAGCCGCGGCTGCACATTGATTTGAATGCGCCGAGGAAGGATGGAGCTTTATATTCCGGAAGCTCAATAATAAAGAAGGATTTTTTCGCTCTGTATCCGGTGATAAGATTGATAAGCAACGCGCCGACAAAGATAAGAAGTATACCTGAGAAATACATAAGTGCGCTTACCCACCATGCGTTCTCGAAGAAGGCGCCGGCAAACAGCGCGATCACGGGGATCTTTGCTCCGCAGGGCATAAAAGGAGCGAGCATAGCGGTGGCTCTGCGCTCCCGCTCGTTTCGGATAGTACGGCTCGCCATTATACCGGGAACCGCGCAGCCTACGGTGATAACGAAGGGAATTACCGATTTTCCCGAAAGACCGACCTTCTTGAAGATAGGGTCGAGAACAACGGCAACACGGGACATGTATCCGCAATCCTCAAGCAGAGCAATAAGGAAATACATGACCATAACAAGGGGGAGAAATCCGACTACTGCCACAACGCCGCCGATAATGCCGTCGACCAGAATAGCCGAAAGCAAGGGATTGGCGTTTTCCAGCAGACCGCCCACCCAGCCCTGGAATATCTCAAGAAGAGGGACAAGTCCGGGAATAAACGTTTGCCCTACCTCAACACCCTCGGCGATCCAGGCCCCGAGAGTTGACTGAGAGATAAAGAATACCAGGAACATAACTGCCGCAAAGATCGGAATACCAAGCCATTTGTTGGTCAGAACGCCGTCTATTTTGTCGCCCACGTTTATGTCCTTGGTGAGTACCTTTCGGCTCTCGACCTCCTTTACCAGCTCATTGACAAAGGCAAATCTGTTGCGGTCATCCTCCTGGACGGCAGCCTTATCGGTAAGGTCGATATCGGGATGCGCGTATGGCGCTTTTTGCTGAACGTTCGCTCTTGCGACTGCGGCGGCAACCACAGCCTTGAGCCCGTTTGACGAGGTAGAAACCGTATTTACGACCGGACACCCCAGCCTTTTCGACAGAAGGTCGGTATCAATCACCGTTCCCTTTTTATCGTTCAGGTCACTCTTATTGAGCGCGACCACGACCGGAATGCCCAGCTCCATAAGCTGTGTTGTGAAAAAGAGACTGCGGCTGAGATTGGTCGCATCCACTATGTTTATAATAACGTCCGGATTTTCTTCCTTTACATAAGAGCTGGTAACGCTTTCCTCGCTTGTAAAGGGTGACATGGAGTATGCGCCCGGAAGGTCGACTGCTATCAGCTGCGTACCTCCCGCGTATGCCTTTTTAATGGGGTGCGCCTTTTTGTCAACGGTGACGCCGGCCCAGTTGCCGACCTTTTCGTTACGTCCGGTCAGAGCGTTGAACATGGTGGTCTTTCCTGAGTTGGGATTACCTGTCAAAGCAATTCTCATGAACTTTTCTCCTTATCCTTATCATGTTTATCCCTGCGTGGTTGTACTGACCGTTATATCGGTTAGCTTTGGCTAACTCGATGCCAAAAAATAATCGCTCGCCTTTCTCATCATAACACACTGCCCCGTGGCAGTAATTATACTATAATAGCTTCGGCAAGCTGATTATCAATATTATATCTTCCGTCCTTAATGGCAACGATGCAACCGCCCTTGATATGACGGACCACAGTGATGCTCTCGCCGCTGTAGCAGCCCAAAGAGAACAGAAAAGCATCGAGCTCCTCATCATCGGTCTCGATCTTTTTTATGATATACTCCTGTCCGTCCTGCGCTTCTATCAGCTTCATCATGATCTCTTTCCCTTTTCCTCGGCTCTGTGCCCATGGGCGCAAAAAGCAACGTGAAAGCATCCGCGATTTATTTAAGCTCAACTTTGGTTAGCCTTAGCTAACTGCGTACATTATATACCATTTTCCCTCCATTGTCAATATTTATCGGAGCGATTTTATAAATTTTGGTTGTTTTCACAAAACCTCCCGACTGTGAAAATATAACAAATATCATTTTGCACAAACAGCCGAAATCGGTCAGAGCCCGATCTTTCATAGGGCGAGGGCGGAAAAAGGGAGTTTTTCCCGAAAAAAACCCTTTCTGTGAATGCGGATATCTATTGACAAAAGCTGAGCGGTATGTTATACTGTACTTACATTAAAGAAAGGGAGACAGATCAATGCAGAACTATTTAGAGTTTTTTACCGATTATATGGACGACCACGGTATAAAGTATACACAGCAGCAGGATAACGTATTAAAGGTATCATACGGTGGCGACAACCTTGACGATATTCACATCTTTGTGATCTTTGATCAGGATGGAGATCCGTACGTTCAGTTCAGATGCTGGAATATCGCCAACTTCAAGAACAAGAAGGACGCGGCTGTGGCACTTTGCAACGAGCTCAACAGCCACTACCGTTGGGTGAAGTTCTATATCGACGACGACGCGGACGTTATCGCATCCATTGATACCATGATAGACTCCGACAACTGCGGATTCGTTTGCCATTCTATGGTCAGCCGACTTGTATCAATAATCGACGGAGCATATCCTCAGATAGCCAAGGCACGTTGGGCGTGATTACGGCGTTAACACAATTAAGTTGCCACCGAATTTCCAGGGCTTACGCGAAACGTGAAATTCGGTGGCAATAATTTTGACCTTGTGTACCGATAGCACCAAGAAAGGAACGGCTTTGATATGAAGATACGCAAAAAGCTTGACATATTCACAGACGGGGAGATAAAACAGAGCGACAGCGGCATCACTTTGGATCCTACCGAATACGCAGACCTGCTGTTCGGAGTCGGAAGCGCGACCTCTGCAGGCCCAACTCTTCCCGCAGGCTCCATACACCCCAGTCCGGAAACACTTAAGACTGACTGCGGCGGTTATCTGCGGAACCAACCTATCGTCGGTTTCGGTCACGCATATACCTCAGGTGCGGGCGGAGTCAAGTGCTACGGCAATTTCCTGCTTTGTCCTATCACGGGCGCACCCGAGCTTGACCGCAATCGGCGCGCATCCTATGCCGTCAGCGGTACTGAGAAGGCTACCTGCTACGAATACTCCGTTCAGCTTGAAAACGGGATTCGCGCCCGCGTGACTCCTGCTCACAGCTCAGCCATATATACGCTGGATTTTCCCGCGGGCAGCGAAGCCACAGTCCTTCTGGACATCGCCCACAAGCTGGATATCGACGCCGCTATGAAAAGCGGAACGGTCACTGTAGATCCGATGGGTAAAAGCATTTGCGGGGGAGGCAGGTTTTTCGGAAACTGGAGCGGAATAGAATGGGATATGTATTTTGCTCTGGAGTTTGATACCGATTTCGTTGAGCTGGGCAGCTTTTGCGGAGATGAGCTGCAGACTCTTTGCCCGTGCAGTATAAGCAGCCTCTCGGTCGAAAACGGAAAACGCTTCGGAGTATATATAAAATTCGGAAGCTCCGACACAGAAAAAAGAGTTCGCGTCAAGCTTTCCATTTCATTCACCGGCGTCGAGAAGGCAAAGGAGTTTTTGCGCGAGCAGATACCCGATTTTGATTACTGTAAGGTCAGAGACAGCGCCCGGAGCAAATGGCGCGGAGTATTGGGAGCGGTGGAGCTGAAAACCGCGGATACCGCCTTACTGCGCCGCTTTTATACGGCAATGTATCACTTGAACGTCCAGCCCCGTGATCGCACTGATGACCACGGCAAATGGGACGATTTCCATACTCTCTGGGATACCTGGAAAACCGCTTTTCCTCTGTACGCCCTGCTTTATCCGCAAAAGATGGGCGCGATAGTGGATTCAATGATAGACAGAGCGGAGGAGAACCAACGCCTCGGAAACGGCATAGTTATCGCGGATGAATACGTGTCGGCAAAGGAATTCCCGGCGGGACAGGGCGGAAACGACGCGGACAACGTTATAGTTGACGCATATCTGAAGGGAGTACCGCTTGAAAAGCATAGCTGGGAAAAGGCGTACTCGGTACTGCTGCGCAGTGCGGAGCAGATGCGCACGCGGGAATATATCGAAAACGGCTTGGCGACCGACAACAAGCGAACGGCAAGCGGCGTTCCCTATTCCTGGCGACTGAGACCTGCTGCCGCCACCACGGGCTTTGCTCTTAACGACAAAGCGATCTCCCTGATGGCAGAGGAGCTTGGCACCGAGGAGGAGGCGGAAAAATACAGAAGGCGTTCGTCAAGCTGGCTGAATATATGGAATCCCGCAGTGGAAAGCGAGGGCTTTTTCGGATTTCCGCAATCGCGGAACGCGGAGGGCAAATTTGATCCGGGCTTTGATGCCCACGGCGGCTACAATACCCACTTCTATGAGGCGACCGGCTGGGATGCGGCTTACTTTAATTACAACGATGCGCCAAGATTGATCGAGGCTATGGGCGGAGCGGAAAAATTTACCGAGAGGCTTCTCTGGGCTTGTGAGCACAGCGTTAATTACACCAATGACGACAACGGCAAGGAGGGGTATCTTAATTTCACAAACGAGCCATCCTTCCATATTCCGTGGCTTTTCTGCGTGGATGAAATATCCCGCCCGGATCTGGCGGCAAAGGTTATAAGCGGAATAATCGCAAGGTTTTCACTGCAAAACGACTACCCGGGAGACGAGGACAACGGCGGAATGTCGTCCTACTACATATTCCTCATGTGCGGACTGTTCCCATTTGCGACTACCGAGAACTATTACCTGCACGGAACCGGATTGGAAAGAACGATCCTGCATCTGGGCAACGGCAGAGATCTTATCATAACGGGAGAGAACGTTTCGCCGGATAATATCTATGTCCAATCCGCCACCTGGCGGGGAGAGCCGCTGAATTCCTGCAAGCTGACTCACAGTCAGCTGATGCTTGGAGGTGAGCTGCATTTCGTGATGGGAGCTCAGCCCTCGGATTGGGCGAGAAAAAAATAAAGGCGGGCTTATTTTTCAACCGGACTCTGTCGCCTCGGTAGCCGAAAGGGCGCTCTCAACACTTGTGACGCTATGCGTGCTTGGGAGACAGAGCCGCCCGAAAAACCGATGGAAAGGAACGAAAAAACGTGAACGGAGTTGTCTTTAATATTCAACGGTTCTCAATAAACGACGGCCCGGGTATAAGGACTACAGTGTTTTTAAAGGGCTGTCCGCTGAATTGCGTTTGGTGCCATAATCCGGAATCTAAGCGACTGCAAAACGAAATGTTCTTCGCTGAAGAAAAATGCGGACTTTGCGGCAAATGCGTGTCAGTCTGCCCTGAGCAGGCGCACACGGTGAAGGAAAACACACATA
Source organism: Clostridia bacterium (assembly GCA_017503165.1). Classification (GTDB taxonomy): domain Bacteria; phylum Bacillota; class Clostridia; order Oscillospirales; family CAG-272; genus SIG673. The sequence goes on from JAFVTO010000206.1 coordinate 6,492, forward strand.
TTTTCGACAGAAGCAAATGCGTGTTATGCGGCAGATGCGCCGAGGAATGCCCAGGAAACGTTCTGGAGCTTGTGGCAAGGGAGATGAGCGCCGACGCGGTAATAGCCGACGTTATGCGGGATAAGATCTTTTACGAAAACTCAGGAGGGGGGGTAACTCTCTCCGGTGGAGAGCCCATGCTTCAATTTGAGTTCGCCTGCGAGCTGCTTGAAAAAGCCAAGGAGAGGGGACTGCACACCTGCATAGAGACCTGCGGCTATGCCAAGGGGGAGCAATACGAAAAAATTGCCGGGCTTGTGGACATTTTCCTGTTTGATTATAAGGAAACGGATGAAAAAAGACACCTGTCGTACACAGGGGCGTCAAATCGGCTTATACTTGAAAACCTCAGGCTTATCGACAGCTTGGGTGCAAGCATTATTCTGCGCTGTCCCATCATACCATCCCTTAACGACAGAGATGATCATTTCCGTGGAATTGCCGATACAGCAAACAGTCTCACGGGTATAAAGGAGATAAACGTAGAGCCGTACCATCCCTTAGGAAGCGGAAAGGCAGAGCGTCTTGGCAAGGCGTACCCCCTTGACGGCGTGGTATTTCCCGATGAAGCGCAGGTCCGCGAATGGATGGACCGGATACAACAGTACACGGACGTTACGGTCAGAAAGGCGTAATGGGAGGGCGAGCTCTCCCATTTTGCTTAACAGGGAGCGGAGATGTGGCAGAGCCGTCCGCAAGACACAGCGGTTCGTAGCAGTTAAGGAGCATAAATAATGGCTAAGATATATTATCTCGGAACCTGCTCCGGGACCGAGCCGATGGTGGGAATGCACCATTGCTCATGGATACTTGAGGTCAACGGAGCGATTTACTGGTTTGACGCGGGGGAGGGCTGTATGCACACCGCCTATACCGGCGGCATTGATATTATGCAGACAAGGGCGCTTTTCGTTACCCACCCCCACATAGATCATATAGGCGGGCTTCCCCTTTTGCTTTTCGGCATAAACAAGATGGAGGCGCGTTATTCAAAGGTCCTTCCCTGCGACAACACCCTCAGGGTGTTCTTTCCCGAGCCACGGGTTTTCGACGCGATAATGACGGTCACTGCCGGTAAGCAGGGCGGAAAGCTAAAATTCGATATTGATCTGAGCGTGCCTGAGGACGGAGTGATCTTCTCTGACGAAAACGTTACGGTCACCGCTTTGCATAACCGCCATCTTAAGGAGGACGGCGCTGACGGAGTATGGCATTCCTTTTCCTATCTTATACAGTGCGAGGGAAAGCGGTTTGTTTTTTCCGGCGACGTTGCATCACTTACCGAGGTTGATGACCTGATCGGAGACGGCGCCGAGTTGCTAATAACGGAAACGGGACACCACAGAGTGGCTGACGTGTGTAGCTACGCCGCCTCGCGGAACATAAAAAATCTACGGTTCATCCACCACGGCAGGGAGATATTGGAGGGCAGAGAGCAGGCTGAGCGATACGTTTCAGCCTTTGCCGCGGCAAAGGGCTTTTCTGCGGTCATCTGCCGCGACGGAACGTGGGATGAGATATAAAGGAGAACAGACTTATGAAAATAAAGGTTTTTTCCAACGGACTTCTGAATTCCAACGAATATCTCGTCTGGAATGCCCACGGCGGTCGCGGCGCGGTGATAGATTGCGGAAATCGGGCTCGGGCGGTCGCAGATTTTGCAGAGGAGAACGGCATTAAGGTGGAATATATCATTCTCACTCACAGCCACTACGATCACGCGCATTACGTATCCGAGTATATAGCCGCCTTCCCCGGGGCTAAGTTGCTCTGTCACGCCGACGAAACGGCGCTTCTTTCCGATCCAACGGCTAATCTGTCGGCTTATTTCGGTGAGGCAACCCGCTATCCCGATCCTGATGTTCTGCTGAAAAATGGGGATAACGCGGTGATTTGCGGTGATAAGCCGGAAAATGACCTGGTTTTCAGAGTAATGGATGCTCCCGGACACACCCCGGGAAGCTTTTGCCTGATCTGCGATGCAGAGCAGATAATGTTCTGCGGCGACGTGATATTTAAGTGTGGAATAGGCAGAACGGATTTTGCTTACGGAAGCGAGGAGGATATGCTGAGGTCACTGCGGCGCATCCTTTCCCTGCCTGACCGTATAACCTTTTATCCGGGACACGGAGAGCCGTCCACCGTAGGAACAGAGAGAGCAAGATACCGTGTGTGAAGGAGCTTATTCTTTACTAATTGGTTATATATTAATTTTTATTTATCAATATTATCCACGCAGAAACAAAAGCGGGATTGTCGCTTATTGACATAAACGCCGAAATATATTAAAATATTTATTGTGGAAAAAGCGGTTTCATTTATACGGGAAGCCCTTGGAACAGTAAAAAGAACACCAGAACAGAAAGACGAGGAAGATTATTTTGAAAAAACTGATGATTGGTAACGAGGCGGTAGCCCGAGGCCTTTACGAGGCAGGAGTCGGTGTTATGTCCTCATATCCCGGAACTCCAAGTACCGAGATAACCGAGTTTGAGGCTAAATACGATGAGGTGTACTGCGAATGGGCTCCCAATGAAAAGGTAGCTATGGAAGCGGCGTTCGGCGCCAGCCTTGCGGGAGTTCGCTCCGCGTGCGCTATGAAGCACGTCGGTCTGAACGTTGCCGCCGACCCGTTATTTACAATATCCTATACCGGCGTTAACGCAGGTATGGTCATTTGTGTGGCAGACGATCCGGGAATGCATTCCTCTCAGAACGAGCAGGATTCCAGACATTACGCTATCGCGGCAAAGCTACCGATGCTTGAGCCCGCAGACAGCACCGAGGCGCTGAGATTCGCCAAGGAGGCGTTTAAGCTTTCCGAGCGCTTTGATGCTCCCTTCTTTATCCGTATGTGCACCCGCATCGCCCATTCCCAGAGCGCGGTTGAAACGGGAGAGAGGACTTGCTCCGCCAAGCCTTACGTCAAGGATCCCGCCAAGTACATAATGATGCCCGCCAACGCCAAGAAGCGCCATCCTGTAGTGGAGCAGAGAACTCTGGATCTTACCGAGTTTGCCGAGACCTGCGACCTGAACCGTGAGGAGTACGGAGACGGAGAGATAGGAATTATCACCTCGGGCACCTGCTATCAGTATGTAAAGGAGATATTCGGGGACTCGGTGAGCGTTCTCAAGCTCGGTATGATAAACCCTCTCCCCATAAGAAGAATAAAGGATTTCTCTGCGAAGGTAAAGAAGCTTTACGTTATCGAGGAGCTGGATCCGATTATCGAGACTCACTGCAAAAACATCGGCGTAGAGGTGATCGGCAAGGAGCTGTTTACCAATATAGGTGAATTCAGCCAGGGATATATAGCGGCGCAGCTCGGTATGCCGGAAAAGGCTTGCGTTTCTGCCGATACCGCCATCCCCAACCGTCCGCCAATGATGTGTGCGGGATGCCCTCACAGAGGGATGTATTACGTTCTGGCAAAGAACAAGATAACCGTTCTCGGAGATATAGGCTGCTATACTCTCGGAGCGGTTCCCCCGCTCAACGCCCTTGACATGACTCTTTGTATGGGAGCATCGGTGTCAGGTCTGCACGGCTTCAACAAAGCGCTGGGAGCGGAGTCCGAAGGAAAGACTGTTTGCGTTATCGGAGACTCCACCTTCATGCATTCCGGCATGACAGGACTGGTAAATATAGCGTATAACGGCTCCAACTCCACCGTTATAATACTTGACAACTCTATTACCGGTATGACGGGACATCAGCAAAACCCCACTACCGGCTACAACATAAAGGGCGATCCCGCATCCAAGGTCAGCCTTGAGGCGTTCTGCAGCGCTATCGGCATCCGTCGGGTCCGCGTGGTGGATCCGTATAACCTTGACGAGTGCGAAAAGGCGGTAAAGGAGGAGCTGGCGGCAAACGAGCCCTCTGTAATCATTTCCCGCCGTCCCTGCGTGCTTCTCAAGAGCGTTAAGGCAAAGCCCGCGCTTAAGGTAGATGCGGACAAGTGCCGCTCCTGCAAGAAGTGCATGAAGTTCGGTTGCCCCGCTATCAGCATAAAGAACGGTAAGGCAAGAATAGACGCGACGCTTTGCGTAGGCTGCGAGGTATGTATGCAGCTCTGTCCGTTCGATGCTATCGGAAGATAAGCGAAAGGAGAAGGGTGAAAATGAGTACAACGAGTCTTATGATAGTCGGAGTCGGCGGCCAGGGCGCGCTGCTTGCCAGCAAGCTGCTGGGCAGATTGCTGATGGGCGAGGGCTACGACGTAAAAATATCAGAGGTTCACGGAATGAGTCAGAGAGGTGGCTCAGTGGTGACCTACGTTCGTTTCGGTGACAAGGTATATTCCCCGATAATAGATAAGGGTGAGGCAGACTACATCGTCTCGTTTGAAAAGATAGAGGCGGCGAGATACATTTCCAATCTAAAAAAGGGCGGTTGCGTTGTGGTAAACACACAGCAGATAGATCCTATGCCCGTAATAATCGGTGCTGCCGAATACCCGGAGAGCATTCTGGACGAGCTCAGGGCAAAGGATGTGGATATTGATGCTATCGACGCGCTTTCGCTTGCAGTTGAGGCAGGCTCACCGAAGGCGGTGAATATTGTGCTTATGGGCAGACTCGCAAAGCGCTTCAATATTCCCTATGAAAAGTGGATCGAGGCGATAAAGAATTCCGTTGCCCCAAAATTTATCGAAATGAACCTTAAGGCATTTGAATTGGGATATAACGCATGATGCCGTAAAGCAAGCCCAAGCAGACAGTAGTAAGGTAAAATCAACTGATATTTCCATAGGAAAGGAAAAAATCAAATGGAACAGAGATATTGGCAAAAAGAAATCGAGACCATGGCGTACGAGGACATGAGAAAGCTTCAGTCCGAGCGCCTGCGCGAGCAGGTAAAGCACGTTTATACACACGTGGAATTTTACCGCAAGCGTATGGACGAGAAGGGAGTCAAGCCCGAGGACATAAAGGGCGTTGAGGACCTTAACAAGCTGCCCTTCGTTACAAAGGACGATCTGCGGGAATGCTACCCCTACGGTATGCTGGCAGTTCCGCTGAAGGACTGCGTCAGAATACAGTCCACCTCGGGAACCACCGGAAAAAGAGTTGTGGCGTTCTACACTCAGGATGACGTTGAGCTGTGGGAAAACTGCTGCGCAAGAGCTATCGTCGCAGTTGGCGGAACCGACGAGGATGTGTGCCAGGTATGCTACGGCTACGGACTGTTTACCGGAGGCCCCGGTCTGAACGGCGGCTCGCACAAGGTCGGGTGCCTCACCCTTCCAATGTCATCGGGAAATACAGAGAGGCAGATCCAGTTTATGATGGATCTCGGCTCCACCATCATCTGCTGTACCCCTTCCTACGCCGCATACATAGGTGAGACCTTGAAGGAGAAGGGATACAAGCCGGAGGACAACAAGCTTAAGGCGGGAATATTCGGCGCCGAGCCGTGGACCGAGGAGATGAGGCGTGAGATCGAGGCTCTTCTGGGAATCAAGGCTTATGATATATACGGTCTTACCGAGACCAGCGGTCCCGGCGTATCCTTCGAGTGTCAGGAGCAGACCGGAATGCACGTAAACGAGGATCACTTCATTCCCGAGATCATTGATCCGGATACCGGAGAGGTTCTCCCCGAGGGAGCGAAGGGAGAACTGGTATTTACGTCTATTACCAAGAAGGCGTTCCCCCTTCTCCGTTACCGTACCCGTGATATATGCGTGCTGTCCAGAAAGAAGTGCTCCTGCGGAAGAACTCTTATCAAGATGACCAAGCCCATGGGAAGAAGCGATGATATGCTTATTATCCGCGGAGTCAACGTGTTCCCGTCTCAGATAGAGACAGTCCTGCTCAACGAGGGCTATGCTCCCAACTATCAGATAGTGGTAGACAGAGTAAACAACACAGATACACTGGACATTAATGTCGAGCTTTCCTCCGAGGCATTTTCCGATACCGTCAAGGAGGTCACCGCCGCAGAGCACAAGCTGGCGGATGCCATCAAGACCATGCTGGGAATCAACCCGAAGGTTCATCTCGTAGCTCCCAAGAGCATTGCAAGAAGCGAGGGCAAGGCGGTCAGAATTATTGATAAGAGAAAGCTTCACGACTGATGAGCAGACTTTTTTCCGATAAAAATTGTGAAAGGAAAGGTAATTGAATATGGCAATCAAGCAATTATCAGTTTTCGTTGAGAACAAACAGGGAACCCTTTGCGGTATTACGCAGGTGCTTGCTGAAAACGGAATAGATATGAAAGCTCTCACTCTTGCGGACACCACAGATTTCGGTATCATGAGAATGATAGTTACCGATACCGAGAAGGCAGGAGTGCTCTTGAGCGACAAGGGATATCTGGTGAAGATAAACTCTGTAGTCGCCGTTGAAATGGAGAACAAGCCGGGAGCGCTTTCCGAGATCATCGCGGCCCTCGGAGAGGCGGGGATGAACATCGAATATCTCTATGCGTTTATCGCCGTATGCGGAAAGAACGCAAGAGTCGTGCTTCGCCTTGATGATAACGAAAAGGCTGAGTCGGTGCTCGAGGCAAAGGGCGTCAAGGTCATAAGAGAGTGATCTCCTTCGGCAAGGGCGCACGCCGGGAACATTGGGTATGACGCTGTCGCTCAGATGCGATTTGCGGCGTTTGAACGTTGTTCCTTCTTATAAGAATACTTACAGATTTCGGCGGAGAACTTGCTTTCTCTGCCGATTTGTGTTTACGACGGATGCTGTCAATGCTCTGCGCCGTTATGCGGGAGCGGATGGATGGCAGGTGTGGTTTGGTCGCAATGCACAAAAACCGAGCGGGCGAATTGTGTGATACTAACAAAATTTTCGTTTTTAAAAAATCCCTCTTTATTTTTAGTTAAGTATGTGATATAATGTCTGTAATTATAATCATATAACTATACGGAGGCAAAATACAATGGCAATCAGAATGAGATTTCTTCACTATCCGGATAACAAGAAAATGTCCGCGTTTTGTCAGGAGCTGACTGCAGGCTATGAGAACTGCAAGTTTGATAAGGTTCCCCCTGCGTATCCCAGTGAAAGAGAACGCTTCACCGTTATCTTCATCAAGGCAGGCAAGGATCCCGCAAACGATCTGACCATGTTCTGCGGCGGACTCACCAAGGACAGAACTCAGAACGTTCTGTATTTTATGGACGCCCCCGATGCAACCGTCAACAGCCTTGTTGAGATGACCGAGAAGGCAGGCGCAAAGGTCTGCGATACTGTCAAGATAAAGTATCCCGGTCTGTTCGGCGGTATTTCTGAGGATACCAAAAAGACGGTAACCGAGGCAGTCGCAAAATACTATGCGGAGCTTAACAACTGATCTGCTCCGTGATCTGACTGCTTACTGACCGCGTCATGTCGGTGCTTTACAGGTGTCGCTCATTCTATTCATTATATAGCTATCAGAAAACGAGCGGTCATCCGCTCGTTTTCTATTTTAGTAACGTATTAAGGAATACCACCAATGAAGGAAAAAAGATTTATAGATTACGTAATGCCGAATATTCCAATTATGATGCTGGGGCTGCTTATAAAGTTCATCGGCACTATATCGGAGCTGTTTTTGCCATCCATTCTTTCGTACATGATAGACGATATTGCTCCCACGGGAGATGTTGGAATGATGTTTATTTTTGGCGGCGTGATGATAGCGGCATCGTTTATCGTGCTGATCGCCAACATAGTGGCAAACAGAATGGCATCCAAGGTTTCAAGCAAGATAACGAGAAAGCTTCGCCATGATTCCTTTGAAAAGACTCTGCATCTTTCCTGCGAGCAAATGGACCGCATAACCGCGCCGACATTGGTTTCAAGACTGACCAGCGATACGTACAACGTGAACCAGATGCTGATCTCAGTTCAGCGCATCGGAGTGCGCGCGCCAATTCTGGTCATCGGTGGCGTCGTCGTAACCCTTTTTCTGGACCGCGCGCTTACCGTAGTCCTTCTTGCCATTATGCCTATCGTATTCGCCATCATATTCTTCATCTCCAGGCGCGGAATCAGGCTGTATACCGAGGTACAGCACTCGGCGGACAGGCTGGTTCTCGGAATGCAGGAGAATCTGAACGGCATCCGCGTCATAAAGGCACTTTCCAAGACGGAATACGAAAACGAAAAATTCGGCAGTATTAATAACGAGTTGATGCAAAACGACATTCGCGCAGGAAGAAACAACGCGCTTTCCGGCCCAATACTACAGCTGTTCCTTAATTACGGTCTGACCGCCGTGATAATATACGGCGCCATCAGAGTCTCTCTGGATCTGTCCCGCCCCGGAGCAATAATCGCGTTTCTCAGCTATTTTACCATTATCCTCAACGCCCTTATGATGGTCAACCGCGTGTTTATGCAGCTCAGTAAGGGCTTGGCATCCGTTCGCCGCATAAACGAGCTTCTCGCCGAGGACACGACGGACATTTCGGAAAAAATCAGCGCAGAATCCGAGAAAGAAGCGGTAATTCTCCACGAAAACGGCGAAAAGACCGCTGCCTCGGAATATAGGATAGTTTTCGACGGCGTGAGCTTTTCTTATCTGAAGGTAAAGGATAACGTTGAAAATATCTCGTTTGCTCTTCGCCCGGGAGAAACCTTAGGCATAATCGGAGCGACAGGCTCCGGCAAGACCACAGTGATCAGCCTGCTGCTCAGGTTTTATCAGCCGGACAGCGGTCGCATACTTATTGACGGCGTGGATATCAGCTCTATTCCTCCGAGTGAGCTGTATAAGAGGATCGGCGTTGCGCTGCAGAGTGATTTTCTTATGGCGGATACCATACGGGAGAATATCGCGTTTGGAAGAGAAATGACCGACGGCGAGATAACATACGCTGCTGAAAACGCCATGGCGGCAGAGTTTATAGCGGAAAAGCCCGGGGGAATAAACGAATTTCTTAACGTCAAGGGTGCCAATGTCAGCGGCGGACAAAAGCAGAGAATACTTATTTCACGAGCATTGGCAGGTAAGCCGGATATACTGATACTGGACGATTCGTCCGGCGGTCTTGATTACCGCACCGATGCTTTACTCCGTCAGAATCTTGCCACCGCTTACGCGGACGTCACCCGTGTTATAGTAGCTCAGAGAGTCAGCTCTATTATGAATGCCAACATTATCATGGTGCTTGATGAGGGCAGAGTGATCGGATTCGGCACCCACGCGGAGCTGATGGAGAGCTGCCCCGATTACAGACATATCGCGGAAACGCAAATGGGCTCAAAGCAGTAAAGACACGGTAAAACAAGATTATAAGAGCAAATGTATCATAATGTAAAAGGAAGCCAAAATGAACAGAAACATGGATCCGAGGCAACATCAAAATCCGAATAACAGCAAGGCACCGGAAAAGCTTACGGCAGAACGCAGAAAAAACGTTATCATCCGGCTTTGGGACTATCTGAAGCAAATGAAGACTCCGCTTATACTGGTGGGGTGTATGGTGGTGGTGGCAAATCTGCTTTCGCTTGTCGGGCCAAGGCTTTCGGGAGAGGCGATAGACGCAATAGACACCGAGAGCGGAATAGTGGATTTTGATACGGTGTATTTTATGGCAGGACTGATGCTGATATTCTACACGTTATCCTCAGTGCTTTCGGTAATACAGTCAAGAGCGATGATAAGGATAAGCAAGCAGATCACCTTCAATATCCGCAAGGACCTTCACGACAGACTGTCTGTGCTTCCCGTTCGGTTCTTTGACAGCCATCAGAACGGCGAGATCATCAGCACCATGTCCTACGACGTGGATACCGTCAGCGCATCCCTTTCCAACGACCTTATACAGATCTGCACGGGCGGTATCACCATAATCGGCTCGTTTGTAATGATGCTCAGCATCTCCCCCATACTGATTCTGGTTTTCGTCTTGACTCTCCCCATATCCTTTGTCCTGGCGAAGTACAGAGCCAAAAAGGTACGTCCGCTCTTTCGCCACCGCTCGGGTAAGCTGGGCGAGATGAACGGATACGGCGAGGAGGCTATCGGCGGTCTTAAGACAATAAAGGCGTACGAGCGGGAAAAGGTGATACTGTCCCGATTCGACGTTAAGAACGACGAGGCGGTGGATGCTTACTACAAAGCAGATTACCACGCCTGCGTTACCGGACCATCGGTAAATTTCGTCAACAACCTTACCCTTGCGCTGATCTCCCTTTTCGGCGTACTGCTATACCTGCGGGATCCAAGCGTTATGACACTGGGAGCGATCTCATCCTTCGTTTTGTATTCAAGAAAGTTTGCGGGGCCGATAAACGAGATCACCAACCTCTGGAGCGAGCTTCAATCGGCGTTGGCGGCAGGCGAGCGGGTATTCCGCCTGATGGATGAGCCTATCGAGACTCCCGACCGCGAAGGCGCGATAGATACCCCAATAACCGAGGGAAACGTGGAGTTTGATCATGTCAGCTTTGGATATACCGAGGATAGAACGGTTATACACGATCTCTCTCTGCAGGTAGATAGCGGCTCTACGGTGGCGATCGTTGGTCCGACGGGCGCGGGAAAGACTACGCTGGTCAATCTTCTGATGCGGTTTTATGATGTCAGCGGCGGAAGTATAAGGATAGACGGCGTGGATATTCGGGACAGAACAAGACAAAGCCTGAGAAGCGCATTTACCATGGTGCTTCAGGACACATGGCTTTTCGGCGGAACGGTATATGAGAATATTGCCTACGGAAAAGAGGGGGTAACCCGCGAGCAGGTTGAGGCCGTGGCAAAGGCGGCGAAAATACATAATTTTATCACCTGTCTGCCGGAGGGGTATGACACGGTGCTCACCGACAACGGCACCAATATCTCCAAGGGGCAGAAACAGCTTCTTACCATTGCGCGGGCAATGCTTCCTCAAAGCTCCATACTTATACTGGACGAGGCTACCTCAAACGTGGATACCAGGACAGAGGAGATCATCAGCGAGGCAATGCTAAAGCTGATGAAGAACAAGACCTGCTTTGTTATTGCCCACAGACTTTCCACCATACGTCATGCGGATATGATATTGGTGGTAAGGGACGGAGATATAGTTGAACGCGGAAAGCATGAGGAGCTGCTTGCCCAAAACGGCTTTTACGCAGAGCTGTATAATTCCCAGTTTGAAGCCTATTGAGCCGACTGTGAAAACATCTATGGAAACAGCTATGAAGAGACCCGCGAAAATTACTGTTAATTAACCGTGAAATTCGCTTATAAAAGTGTTGACAACCGGGAAAAAATATGATATAATCGTGCAGATGGCAGGGGTTTGAGCGCCTGTTTATCGGAATATCATATTGGGACATCGCCAAGTCGGTAAGGCACAGGACTTTGACTCCTGCATCCCGCCGGTTCGAGTCCGGCTGTCCCAGCCAGAAAAAAGCACACATTTGTCTACAGGACAAATGTGTGCTTTTTTCAACTAAATCCGTCCTTACGGACGGGATAAATCCCACTAACGTGGGATGAAATCGCTTCGCGATGAAATCCCGCTTCGCGGGGAGAGATAGGACGGATTTAATTTCATCTGAAGCCGAAGGCTGAAGATTTCATCCGAGCTTGCTCGGATTTCATCGTGCGTAGCACGATTTCATTGACGCTACACACCCTCGCGCGTGATTTGGCGCGAAACAGTTGAAATATTCACGGAATTGTGGTATAATGAATCAAACCAAAACAGCAATTGCGGAGAAATCATGAAGAAAAAACATTTCATCCTCATTCTTGCAGGCATCATCCTACTGATGATCCTCACCTTCACACTGCAATGCCTATTCAGTGATCAAACAACCGAATTCGGTTTGTCCTGCGGAGCCTTTTTCCTATCCGTATTTTGCC
>JAFVTO010000207.1 GCA_017503165.1 Clostridia bacterium
GCTACAATAGGAAAGGGTGGCAGAAGCGATGAGGTCAGGCAAGCCATTGCCGAGCATGGCTCTGTATACCTGTGTGCCATGGGAGGTGCCGGTGCAATTGCCGCCAAGAGCATTACGTCTGTAGAAGTCATCGCTTTCGATGAACTTGGATGTGAGTCGGTCAAAAAAATGGTATTCAACGGTTTCCCGCTGATCGTCGGAATAGACAGTAAGGGAAATACGGTATTCTAAACCTGTTTGTTATTCTTGGTTTTTAATAATTTTAGTAATTTGAAAATATAACATCCAACTTATAACTGTACGTTTGTGCCCTTTCCGCTATAAGCGATAAAAATCCATTTGAGCAAGCACGTTTTTTCGCACCGGACACAAATGCATACAGCCATCAGAAAGGAAGGTATAATAAATGATAACAGTCAACAATTTAAGCTTTCACTTTGGAGGACAGGTGCTGTTCAAGAACGTTGACCTTAAATTCACCCCGGGAAACTGCTACGGCATTATAGGAGCGAACGGAGCAGGAAAATCAACCTTCTTCCGTCTACTTTGCGGCGAGCTTGAGCCGTCAACCGGTAACATAGAGATCCCCTCTACCGTCAGAATGTCTGTTCTTCGCCAGGACCATTTCGCCTTTGACAGCTTCACTGTTCTCGACACAGTAATAATGGGTAACAGAAAGCTTTATGACATCATGAAGGAAAAGGACGAATTGTACGCCAAGGAAGACTTTTCAGAGGAGGACGGGCTTCGTGCCTCGGATCTTGAGGCGGAGTTTGCAGAGCTTAACGGTTGGGATGCCGAGTCTGATGCATCAAAGCTGATCACAGGTCTCGGCATGGATGCCGATATTCTATACAACGAAATGGCTTCGCTGAAGGAAAGCGAAAAGGTAAAGGTTCTGCTTGCCCAGGCTCTTTTCGGAAATCCCGATATTATTTTGCTTGACGAGCCTACAAACGGTCTTGACCTTCCTGCGATAATGTGGCTTGAGGACTTTCTTGCCGACTATTTTGGAACCGTACTGGTCATTTCCCACGACCGTCACTTCCTGAATGATATCTGCACCAATATCGTTGATATTGATTTCACCGGAATTAAAATGTATGTCGGAAACTACGAGTTCTGGTATGAATCAAGCCAGCTTATACAGCGAATGATAAAGCAGCAAAACAAGAAGAACGAAGAGAAGATCAAAGAGCTTCAAAGCTTTATATCCCGCTTCTCCGCAAACAAATCCAAATCCCGGCAGGCAACGTCCAGACGTAAGCTCCTTGATAAGCTGACGGTAGAGGAGCTCCCTGCCTCAAGTCGCCGTTACCCGTTTATTGGATTTGACATCGACCGCCAACTCGGACGTGATGTTCTTTCGGTTCGTGACTTAAAAAAGACAAAAGACGGCGCAGTGCTATTTGATAAAGTATCCTTCACTGTCAACCGTGAGGATAAGATAGCCTTCGTCGGAAACGAAATGGCAATAACCGCATTTTTCAACGTAATAATGGAGCAGGACGAAGCAGACAGCGGATCCTTCAAATGGGGCATCAGCGCTACTCCATCCTACTTCCCCCACGATAATTCCGACTTTTTCAACGGACATATTGAATCCATCGTGGATTGGATGAGACAGTATTCCAAGGATCAGACTGAAGCATATCTGCGCGGATTTCTCGGACGTATGCTATTCTCCGGAGAAAGCGTTTACAAGCCGGTCAACGTTCTGTCCGGTGGCGAAAAAGTACGCTGTATGTTCTCCAGAATGATGCTTAACGGAGCAAACGTTCTTCTGCTTGATCAGCCAACTGACCACCTTGATCTTGAATCTATTACAGCAGTAAACAATGCACTATCCGACTACAAGAGCGTGGTGCTTTTCACGTCTCACGACTACGAGATAGTCAATACCGTTGCAAACCGGATAATAGAGATCCGTCCGGACGGCATCACCGATTTCCTCGGAACCTACGATGACTTTGTCGCAATGAAAACCGCAAAAGATCTTTAATATGAAAGGATGATACGTATGAATAAGCTTATAAACGAGGTCCGTAACAATGCAATAAACTACGGAAGTATCCCTTTTTGGAGTTGGAACGACAGACTTCATCCCGATGAGCTTCGACGTCAGATACGAAATATGCATGACATGGAAATGAAAGGATTTTTCATGCATGCCCGAGGCGGTCTTGAAACCGAATACCTGTCTGAAGACTGGTACAATTGCGTAAAAGCTTGCATAGACGAAGCCAAAAAGCTGAACATGGAGGCATGGGCATACGACGAAAACGGATGGCCCAGCGGATTTGCCGGCGGAAAGCTCCTTGAAGATCCTGACAATCATTCGGTATACGTTGAAGCAAGCTTCTCCGAGGAATATCCGGTGACCACCCCGAGCACCCTGGCAGTTTATTCAATTGATGAAAATGGCAAACCAACAGTGACACACGGAGCGGTCAACGGGTGCAAAAAATACCTGACCGTTACAAAGGGCAAGGATGACTCTTACGTCGATACTATGCGCGCCGACGTTATAGCTAAGTTTATCCAAGCAACCCACGAGGACTATAAAAAGCGTCTCGGAGAGGATTTTGGAGGCGCAATGCCCGGATTCTTCACAGATGAGCCGCAGTATTATCGCTGGAAAACGCCCTTTTCAGATCACATGGATATGTGGTTTAATGAAGAATACGGTTATTCGGTTATTGAAGCGCTCCCTTCTCTTTTCTGCGATTATGATGGCGCAGAAAAACACCGTTA
>JAFVTO010000208.1 GCA_017503165.1 Clostridia bacterium
GATCAGCTTATGGGGGATCCCGTGCTTTTCGAAGGCATCACTGATAGGCAACTCAAGCTCATAGCTTACGGTGGGGTCTGCCGTTCCGTGAATAGAAAGCGTTGGGGGAAAGCCCTTTACGTCGGGGGAGTAATGCCAGGGAGCGCCCCAGAAGTTTATAAACAGTCTGATATTATCGCTGTAATGCTCTAAAAGATAGAAGGCTGTCATTCCGCCCGCGCTTCCGCCCATAATTGCGATCCTATCCTTATCTATGTTCAGGGTATCGGCGTTTTCTGTAATGTAAAGATATGCCTTATGCGCCGCCTCTGCTGCTTTTAGCGCGATGTGCTGAGGCGGGTATGAGTTTCTTTGGGAAGCACTACTGAACATAGGATAGTCGGGGGAGACTACCGTATATCCTGCGCCGGTGAGATGCTTGGCGAATACTGGGATATACCCTTGTCTTTTGTCACAGTCTACAAAGCCTCCGCCATGAATAAACAGTATCGCCGGACGTGGAGTGTCATATTGCTTACATGGGGATATGATGTCCAGTCTGTACTCAGACTCTTTCCCATCGTAATCCTCAAGTGTTGCGAAAACCAGCTCCTTAAGTCTCATTCCGCTGTACTGAGGCGGCGTGCTCACATTAGCCGGATCGGTCATACTTGTATTTCCTTTCGTTTGGGTTGTAAAACGGGCGCGGCATGCGTAGCTATCTATCCGTAACAAGTGCTTTTATTCTGATTTCATCATGATCGGGAATCAAGCATTCTCTCCGGAAATTATATATGCATATACCGGCTGGCCGCCGTCCAGAACGGAGATCTCGGCATAGGGATTGACCTTTTCCGCAAGTATCTCTGCGGCTCGCTCTGCCTCTGCCTTTGTTACGTCCTCACCGTAGTACAAGGTTATAATATCGGATTTCTTTACGGCATCCGCAAGATGCACGAGGCATTCCTCGCGGGTGTCGGTAACGTATTTTACCTTGTTTTCTACTAAGCCCAGTGTTTGACCGAGCTTGATCTTTTTTCCGTCGAAGGTGGAATCGTGGGCTGCATACGTCATGGATACCGTAACGGTAGCGGCAATAGCGGCTTCCATTGCTTCTCGGTTCTCCTCGGGAGTGAGTGTCTCGTCAAATGCCAGCATGGCG
This sequence comes from Clostridia bacterium, assembly GCA_017503165.1. Classification (GTDB taxonomy): domain Bacteria; phylum Bacillota; class Clostridia; order Oscillospirales; family CAG-272; genus SIG673. Next base: position 1,142 of record JAFVTO010000208.1, read on the forward strand.
GCAAATCCCTGGGGCACGGATACCGTCTTGAGTACCTCCACACGCTTGTCCGTGGTCATCTCCGCGGCGGTCTTTGCCACAAGATATATGTTGCTGTTGTTGGGGAAGACGAAAACTGTCTCTGCCGGTGTGAGCGCAATAGCCTTCAGCATATCCTCGGTGCTGGGGTTCATGGTCTGTCCGCCGATTACTATGTTATCAACGCCAAGATCGGAGAATACCGCGCGTATTCCGGTTCCCGAGCAAACGCTGACAAAGCCGTATTGCTTTTCAGGATCTACTGAGATGGGTACGCCCACCTTTTCCTCCTGCTTTTCGTGCTCCGCGATAAGACCTGTGTGCTGATTCTTCATGTTTTCGATCTTTACGGTGAAAAGAGAGCCGTACTTTATTGCCTCGGACAGTACCTTTCCGGGATCGGAGGTATGAACGTGTATTTTGATTATGTCCGTATCCTCTACGAACACCGCGCTGTCTCCTGCCGCCATAACGAAGCGGTGAAGCTCCTCTGCGCTTCCTTCCTCGGAATATTCCTCGGATTTGGTGACGATACACTCGGTGCAATAAGGATATATGATGTTTTCTGTTTCAAACTGGGTGAAGTCTGCGGATGATCTTCTCGCGACCTCTTCCATTGTCTCTGCGGTCTTGGCTGAAATAGGCTGCTTCTTCAGAGCGGCGAGCATTCCCTCCAGAACCGCTACGAAGCCGCTTCCGCCTGCATCGACCACGTTTGCCTGCTTCAGAGCGGGTAGCATATCGGGAGTCTTAGCCAGAGTATCCCCTGCAACCTCAAGCATCTCGGTGAACAGCTCCTGTATGTCGCCGGCACTCTCGGGGTTTTTCTCGGTTATTCTCTCCATCGCCTTATCCGCGCAGGCACGCATAACTGTAAGTATGGTGCCCTCGGTTGGAGTCATTACCGCCTTGTATGCCATGTCGACTCCCTGCTTGAAGGCGTGGGCAACTCCTGCGGCATCTGCCGTTACGCAATCCTTGAAGCCCTTTGCCATTCCCTTGAAGAAGGATGAAAGTATAACGCCGGAGTTTCCTCTTGCGGCGCGCAGAAAGGTCTTTGCAACCTTGTCGGAAACATCTGATACAGAGCCCTTAAAACCCTTGAGCTCGCTTCTTGCGGGACTCATGGTGAGGCTCATATTGACTCCGGTATCACCGTCGGGAACAGGAAATACGTTAAGATTGTTGATCTCTTCCTTCTCATTTTCAAGAGCGTTCGCGGCGGAAACAACCATGTCGCGGTATACGTCGCCGTCAAGTACGGTGGTAACCTCATCGGATGCATTCTCCGAATCGGTGACACTGTTCTCACCGGAGACGTTTTCGGTCTTCGTAACGGAGTCGGTTGCGGTATCAATATCGGAAAAGCTGAGCTGATCTTTTTCCGTTTTGTTCGTTATTTCAGTCTTATCGTTGGTCATTTACGGTACGTTCCTTTCTGCAAAACGCATGTTGATCTCAAATGGAGTTATTCTGCGCAAACAACGAATATCGCAAGGGTTCCCTGACCGGAGTGTGCGCCGATAACGGGACCGGTATAGCCTATTCTTATCTCCTTCTCGGGGAGCTTTTCATTTACAAGCTTGGCAAGCAGCTCGGCATCCTCTATGCAGTCGCCGTGACAGATGAAAATAGGTGTCTCGGCGCTGTCGCAGGCAGCGGCAATAGTCTTTTCGGCCAGCACGTTGATGGATGCTCTTCTTCCACGCACCTTTCCAACGGGAACCAGACGTCCGTCGTCGGATACGTGTAGGATGGGCTTGATGTTCAGCATGGTTCCAACCAGAGCGGCGGCGGCGGATACACGCCCGCCTCTCTTCAGCTGTCCAAGATCGTCTACGGTGAATTCATGGCAAATGCGGTCCTTCATTTTTTCGGCGTACTCGTAGCACTCCTCAAGGCTTGCCCCGCCTTCCTTAAGCTTGCATACCAGATATACCAGAAGTCCTTCTCCGGTGGATGCGCAAAGCGAGTCGACGGTGTATATCTTTCTTTCCGGGAAGCTTTCCATAAGCTCCTGCACCGCGTTTCTCGCATTCTGATAGGTAGCGGAAAGCGCGCTGGAAAAGCCGATATAAAGAATGTCCTTGCCTGCCTCAAGGTACGTCTTGAAGATATCCTCGAAGTCTGCAGGGTTTACTGCGGAGGTGTGTACATTAGCTCCGGCTCTGAGCTTTGAATAGAACTCTGATACCGGCATTTCGGAATGCTCGGGAGTGTTGACGAACGCCTGCTCATTTACGAAGTATGTGAGCGGGATCACCTCTACGTTTATCTCTTGGACTGTATTGATCGGCAGGTCTGCTGCGGAGTCGGTTATGATTACAAATTCTTGCATTGGTTTGTGTTCCTTTCATTATATACTACGAGCGCAATTCCCTATTTTCTACATTAATCCCTTTTTTTGCGGAAAGGTTACACTTTTTTTGAAAAATTTCAAGAAATTTCCCATCGGGGCAGCTACTTTTGACCTTGTTGAAGTCAAAGCACAGCTATCGGCTTGGAATATATGTGTATCAGCCCCGGGGGAAAGGTGTCTCGGTATTGGGTTTTGTTAACCTGTCAGTTTAGCCGTTCAGTGAGAAGGTATAGGTCTGACCGTCAGAAGGAGTGCAGGTGAAGGTCTTGCCGTTTACGGTTACAGTGAGACTGCTGAGAGTCATTGTGGGATCGGATACGGCAACTGTGTCTCCGCTGACGATAACAGAGCACCCTGCGCTTACGGTAACTCCGTTGAATGAGCCTGCCTTCCAGAAGATGTATCCGGTGGTGTTGGAGCTGGTGTCCTTTGCCGCCTGGACGTCTGCAGTATTGGAAAGGATCTCAACGTCCGGAGCTGCAAAATATGCGTTGCTCTCGTCAAGCGTCATAGTGGGAAGCAGAACGTATGCGTAGGTACCGTTGGTGACCTTCTTGCCGTGATTGATGTAAAGCTCAAGGAACGATACGTCATTCAGTGTTCGGTTAAAGCATATATCGGTGGCATCGGGAAGATAGACTCCTCCGAGCGATGAGAACCAGAGAGAGGTGCAGTCGTTAAGTGTTCCCGCGCCGTTGTTTACAATCTTGCCGTTGGCATAAAGCTTTTCGCTCTTGGCAAGACGGCGGTTTTCAATGACGGTCTCGGTGCTGTAGCTGTCATTGCTGTTGATGCCTGCTCCCAGACATACCACCTCTTCATCGAATATGAACCAAGCCTTCTTTCCGTTAAGCGAGGAGTTCAGCATTCCGGTGCTCTTCATCTTGTCCGTTGCGCTCTCAAACTGCATGGCTACCGCCATGGACTTATCCAGATACGAGCCGCCTACAAAGTTGTACTTTGAAAGGGTGTTGGCGGATGAGATGTTTACGTTCTGTCTTGGGACTGAGGTGACGGTGGTGCCGGGAATGCGGTAGTAGTTGATGTTTTTCCAGTATTCGGCATTGTAGTCGTCTACCTTTGTGTATATATACAGCATTCCGTCTCCGGTGTACCATCCTTTGCCGTTCTCATCGTTTATTGCCTCGTATTTGGCGATACGAGAGGATGAAAGTGAGATGCCTACTCCGTAATCGGTGAGCGATGCGATGGCTCGGTCCATAAGGGCGAACATCTTTACCGTCTCATACTTTATTCTTGCGCCTACGCTGTTGTCTGCCTTCAACTCCTTATATAACATCTGATCGTAGGGGCCGAGGGAGGACAGGTAAAACGCATCGTTGTACTCTATATATTCCTTAAGAATAGCCTTGAGCACATTTGCCTGATCTTCCTTTACATACTTTGTCATTCTCAGCATTCCTCTGACCGCTGTTCCGCCGAGGGAAACGTCCGTAGATGTACGGCAGATAGAGCGTCCGCGGACAAGTCCGTAGAACGCGCCGTGATACATAAGCGGAACGAATGAGTTGACCGCCCAGCTGTACTGCTCGTTCAGCAGCTCGTCCTTAACGTGGAAGCAGGTATCGTCCAATGCAAGGATTATCTTGGAAAGTGCTTCAAGCATTATAGGACCGTAACTTCCGGTATACGCAATATTGGTATGCTGGATAAATGAGCCGTCGTGATAGAAGCCGTCGCCTTGCTTTACGAAGCCCATACACTCGTCCAGCTTGTTTCTGGAAAGAACCATTCTCAGCGCGTCCTTCTGCAGAGCCGATGCCGCAACGCAGACGTATGTCACGTCGACCAGGTTTGCCATGGTCATGGAAGGTAACGGAACGTATCTGTTTACCGGATCAAGGTACATATCTATCTGAGCTTGTGTGAAGCTGTCGCGGCAAAGCATAAGGATGTTGACTATATGCTGGGCTGAGCCGATTTCCCAGTCCCACCAGTTGTTTCTGGAAGGATACGTATTTGCGGTTTTATCGTTGTAATAGGTGTTATGCATGTACTGCATAGCCTTTTTGATCTTGGTCATCAGGGTGTTGTTATGGTAGTATTCGCATCCTTCAAGGGCATATGCGCGCGCCATCTGCAGTATTCTGTTGTACTGGCTGGTGATGCCTGCGGTGGTTTTCATGTCATAATCCCAGGGATCACCGGTTCCGTTCATCGAGTCGGCTGCATTCTTTGCCTGCTTGATTATAGTATCGAGCTGAGGCTTTACATTTTCGTCGGCCTTGTCGTAGGATACTCCGCCGAGAATAACATCGACCATGGTGTCTATTACGTGGTCATAGTTATAGTCTCCGAGAGTATCTATATCCACGGTGTAGGAGTACTCCATGCCCTTTACGAAGTATACACTGTCGAAGTACAGCTTTGAGTCTGAGCGAGGTGTGTTGCTCCAGCCGCTGGCGTTCCATTTTATGCTGGAGACCTGCTTGAGATCCGCGCCGTATGCATTGTAAAGCTCGTTAAGAGGCAGAATGAACTGCTTCCAGCCTGTCCAGTTGATAACACCTGCATACTTAAAATACGATGTCTTGTTGTCTGCGGTGCTGTGCTGGCAGTTGATGCAAAGAGTGAAGCCCGCGTCGTTTGCTTTTTCGCTGTATATATTCATCACCAGCGCGCCATATCCAGACAGATCCTTGGGGACGTTGCTGAAATCAAGAACCGGCATAACTACCTGATCTCTCCAGAAGCCTGAGGATGCTGCTCCTTCAGCCTTTATTTCGGTGTTGTTGGAAAGACCGGTATCGAGATAATCGTCGATGTCTCCTGAGTTGAGCAGATAGTGCGCTCCCTCCATATCGATCTTAGCGGAATAGTCGAGATATTGATCGTGTCCGTTCATATAAACAGGATCCTCCAATAATTCATCTTTGTCGTCACCGTCCTTATCCTTATCATTATCCTTTTTGCAGGATGCCATGAAGAAGGTAAAAAGTGAGGAAATGGCAAGGACAAGCGCTATGCATCTGAGCTTTCTTGAATGTTTCATTACGTTGTTCCTTTCTTGTGTCGAAGTAAGATTTTGGAGAGATCAGCAATTGTTTTTAAGGTAATTGAAGCCTGCCTTAAGCGCGGCAATATTGTCCTCCATACCCTCGAATTCCACGGAAACGTACTTGTCGTATCCTGCCGCGGCGAGTATCTTTACGCACTGAGCTACCGGAACTACTCCGTGTCCGAGCACTGTTCCGCGAATGTGATTTCCGCCCGCGGTACCGAAGAAGCCGTCGGGGCGGGGGAGAGAGCCGTCCTTGTAGAGGAAGTCCTTGGCGTGAACATGTATGGTGTATCTGGCGGCTAAGGTGACCGCCTTTACGGGATCGCTGTCGGAGCAGAGGAAGTTACCCATATCGCATAGCCAGCCATAGTTGGGGTTGTTTACCGCGCGGATGAGTGCTTCCACTCTCTCGGGTGCCTGGAAAATGTAACCGTGGTTTTCGGAGCAGGTGCGGATTCCCTTTGCCTTTGCGTACTCGGAGATCTCGTTTATTCTGTCCTTCATGTCCACGATCGCCTCCCGCCATGAATACATAGGATCCGCCGGAAGTGAATAGCATACGTCATGGCGCATCAGTGGCGCCCCCAGCTCCGCCGCTACGTCAACGCATCCCTTGATGCGTGCCATTTCTCCCTCAATATCAGGGCTGAGGAAGTTTGCGCCTACGGTATAAGCGATCACGTCGAGACCTATCTTTGCGCAGTACTCCCTGATCTCTCTCGCCGTTTTGATGGGGTCGTCGGTAATTCCGAAATTCTTGTTGTCGAGATTGATGAACTCTATTCCGTCGTATCCTATCTCCTTTGCAATGTCACAGATCTTGAAATAGTCGCATTTTGTCGACATTATGTACTTGCTGAAGCTATAGCTGCTGACTCCGAATTTCATAATTTGTTTTCCTTTCCGGTTGTTTATATTTTTTTTGACTGTATTTGCTTCGGCGTGTTCTGTGTCGGTGAGCGGCACTGTGTGCCGTCACCCGTTTTATGGGCGAGGTCTTAAAGCACGTATCATTTCAGAAAATCTTCTCTGTGAGGTGTAAAAATATCAAGCATGAGGGAATCGTCCTCCAGGCAGACAAGTCCGTGGGGCTGATCTGCCTCCGTGTAGAAGCAGTCGCCTGCGCGAAGAATCTGCTTTACTCCGTCTACCTCTGCCTCAAACGTGCCCTTTATTATGTATCCGCACTGTCTGTGGGGATGGGTGTGAACTGCGCCTACCATACCTTTGTTCCATTTCAGCTCACATACCATAAGGTCATCGAGGTGTCCCTTGACCGTTCTTACAATGCCGTTTTCAAGCTTCTTTTCATTTTTTTCATCATGCAGATAAAACATTGCTCAGTTCTCCTTATAATAATTGATAAGGCAACCTGCAAGGATGATGGTGCGCTCGTCATCGGTAAGCTTTGGTAGGGTGAGTGATATCTGTCTTGGGTGACCGCTTCCGATCACATACGCCTTGGCGCTGTCCGCGCACTCAAGCAGTAAACGCTTTATATCGGGCACGAATATGAAGTCGTCTGTACCGAATGGAAGCTCGTCACGGTCGCAGTCAAGAGTAAAAGGTATCATGCCCCAGTTGATAAGGTTGGAGCGATAGCGCTTGGTGGCATATTCATACGCAATATTAGCCATGCCCCCCAGCACCTTCTGGCAAGATGCCGCCGGCTCGCGTGCGGAGCCGTCACCCGGCTTTACCGCGTATATCACACTTCCGATAGCCGCCTTTTCGGGCTCCTTATATCCCAGATCGCTGATTGCTGAATAAACACGGATAAGCTCCGGGGCAGATCGGTCTGCATTCATGGCGCGTACCGCCTTGGCTTTTCCAACGTATGCCGGATCCTTGCGAGATAATGCAAACTCAGACAGCGCCTCCGGGTTGGAGCGGTACGAAGATGTCTCTCCGGACGGTATCAGCTCGTCAGTGGTGGTAACGTCATCCTTGATGACAGATGCTACTCGAAGCAGAATGTGATCGGTCAAAGGCTGCATCTCGGGCCAGTCGCGGATGTTTGGACCGAAGCGCAAAGGTTCCTCGGGAACAGCCTTGCCGTAGCCCTTGTATATTCTGTTTCTGTAAACCGTGTCGTCAAACTCGTAATCCGGCTCGCTGTATTTTATGTCAAGAGAGGTAGCGGGAGTGAGCACGCCTCCGTTTGCCGCGGTTGCCGCGATGGAGCGCGCGTCCATAAGCGCAACATACGCGCTCTGACCGGCGCCCGGCTTTGAGCCCTCACGGTTTGGGAAGTTTCTGGTGGAATGCCGTAGACTGAAGCATCCGTTTGCGGGAACGTCTCCTGCGCCGAAGCATGGACCGCAGAATGCGGTGCGGAGCGTAACGCCAGCCTCCATGAGGGTGGCTGCGTAACCTTTTCTGATAAGACGGATATATGCCGGCTGAGATGCAGGGTACGCGGAGAGGGCAAATTCGTCGCAACCGATGCTCTTGCCGCGGAGAATGTCTGCCGCCGCGCACAGGTTATCGTATATTCCTCCTGCGCAGCCTGCGATAACGCCCTGCTCGGCACGGATCCTTCCGTCCTTACCTAACTTATCCGCAAGACCGTATTCGGGAAGTATTTTGTCCGCGTTTTCGCAGAGCTCCTTTATACTGAATACGTTAGAGGGGTGGGTTGGAAGCGCTATCATGGATTCCACCTTGCTGAGATCTATGATAACTGCTCCGTCGTAGTATGCTACCTCCCCGGGGGTGAGCCGCTTATAATCCTCCGGTCTGCCGTGGATCTCAAAATATCTCCTCGTGACGTCGTCTGTCTCCCAGATCGAAGAAAGACAAGTGGTCTCGGTCGTCATGACATCAATGCCGTTTCTGAATTCAGCTGAAAGAGACGCGATACCGTCTCCGACGAATTCCAGCACCTTGTTCTTTACAAAGCCGCTTTTGAAGGTGGCGCCGATAAGCTCAAGCGCAACGTCCTGGGGTCCTACTCCCGGTCTCGGCGCCCCGGTCAGATATACGCATACTACCTCGGGGCGGTTTACGTCGTAGGTGCGGCGGAGCAGCTGCTTGACAAGCTCCGGGCCTCCCTCGCCGATAGCCATAGTGCCCAATGCGCCGTAACGGGTGTGACTGTCTGAGCCGAGGATCATTTTTCCGCATCCGCTCATTGTTTCGCGCATATATGAGTGGATGACCGCCTGGTGGGCGGGGACATATATGCCACCGTATTTTTTAGCGGCGGAAAGACCGAACAGATGGTCGTCCTCGTTTATGGTGCCGCCAACGGCGCAAAGGCTGTTGTGGCAGTTGGTCAGTACATAGGGGACAGGAAACTCGGTGAGCCCGCTGGCTCTTGCTGTCTGAATGATTCCTACGTAGGTTATATCGTGCGATGCCATAGCATCGAAGCGGAGCTTCAGTGTGTTATCGTCTTTTGAAACGTTGTGCGACGACAGAATACCGTATGCTATGGTATTCTTTTTCGCCTCATCCGGGGTGATGCTTCCGGCGTCCTTTAAGAGTGTTCTTCCGCCTTTGAGGAATACACCGTGTGAAATTAGTTCTGCCATGAGTGATCCTTGTCCTTTCGGGATTAGCTTTATATAATAATAAATACATTATACTGTTATAAATTTACGTTGTCAAGAGAAATCACAATTTTTGAACGACAAAAAAGTTAATTTTTTCGCTTACCCCTTGAATTTGGGCGGGCAATGGTATATAATGAAGGCCGTTGAAGGGCGCTCTGTTGCGCTTTCAAAGCTTATTTGGGGTTTGTCCGGAGGTTGTTTTTGTGAAAGCTTGGAATAAATGGGGGAATAGCCCGCAGGGGAAAATACTGCTTCTTGCGGTTGCGGTGCTGCCTGTTTCACTGGTGTTGGCTGTTTCCCAGATCATCTTATATCTGCTTTACTATGACAGCGCGGTGTGGCTGTACCGTCATGGATCGGAGGGGGTAGTGCTTGCCCATTATCTGATTTGCTTTGCCGCATGCTTTGCCGTTGCGGTGATCTGTGTTGTGCTCCGCAAACGGGGCGCCGCTTTTTCGCTTCCTTCCACCGACAGCGAGGGGAGGGTAGAGCGGATGCTTCGTTGGATAGGTGGGGGAATTTTTATTCTCGGCTCGGTAATGCGGCTTGTTTCCTTTTTTCTCGGAGTAAGCAGGTTCAGTCTTCCCGATGCTGTAATATCCATTATGCTGATATTCGGTGTTTTTGCAGGCTTTTACTTTTTTGGCGAGCTGGATGAAAAAACGGGCGCTGCCAATTTTTCCACAGTATGCGGTATGATCGGGGTGGCGGTCTTATGTATTGATATGTTCTCGGTCTACACTGATAAGATAAAGCCAATAGCGGCGGATTACCGGGTATTTACCGCGTTGTGCACGGCTTCTTTCCTGCTTTTTATGGTTCTGGAGATAAGGTCGAGGGTGCATGATCCCAAGCCTGCGCTGACGGTAGGCATGCTGTTTATTGCCTGCGTTTTGTGTGTTCCCACCCTTGTGGGACGCGCCACTCTTTGTCTGTTCGGAAGAATACCGTTTGGTGACGATCTCGGTGCTATCGCCTGCGGGCTGGGATATTCGCTTTACCTCATTTCAAGACTGATCCTTTATATTTCCCATTTTGCCCGCGTAAGTGAGTCGGATGCCGGCGAGAGCGAGGGCTGAGGGAAATACCATGCGGTTATAGGGATATAGAACAAAAGATGATTTATAAAAAGGAACGGGATAATGGTTGATATAGGCACACTGTTCAGAGCGGTGCTTCTGCTTTTCTGCATGATGATACCGGGGTATATTTTGAAAAAGACAAGGCTGGGGGACGACAGACTTCCCTTGGGCTTTACGAATACGATTTTGTATGTTACTCAGCCTGCTATGCTGATAGTTGGATTTTTTCGCCCATTTGATGCGGAGATACTAAAGACTGCAGCGGTGGTGCTTGTTTTGTCGTTTGTTGCTCATATTATGTTTTTCGGCGTCTCGCTTCTCTGCTTCCGCAGGGCATTGGAGCATCTCCGCAGGGTGTACCGCTTTAGCATAGTTTTCGGCAATGCAGGGTATATGGGGATTCCTTTGATGTCCATGGTTCTCGGTGATGAGGCAGCGGTGTATGCTTCCGTCTATATTATCGGATTTAATTTCTTTGCATGGTCGATAGGCTGTCTTATCTATACAGACGACAGATCCTTTATTTCTCCGAAGAAGATGCTGCTTAATGCCGCCACCATTCCCACGTTTATCGGAATATTGCTTTTCGTTACAAATGCGTACACCTGGCTTCCTGCTATAGTATCGGAATTTGCCTCCGATGCTTTGGTTATGCTGAAAAATATGGTGGCGCCTATGTCTATGATGGTTATAGGTATGCGACTGGCAGACCTTAAGCTTAAGGGGGCGTTGCGGGATAAGTATATGTACCTGAGCTTTGCCATGCGGTTGCTGATCCTGCCCTCTGCGGTATTTGTGATCCTTTGGCTGTGTAAGCTGGTCGGATTTTTTGAGCCCACCGCGTTTACAACCGTGCTGATCTGCGCAGCTACTCCTTCTGCGGCGCTTACCGGAATGTTTGCGGAGCGGTTTGCTCCTAAGCCCGATCCCATAAAACTTGAAGCCGGCGAAGCGGAGGCGGTAAGACAACATGAACAGGCAATTGACAGCGCAGTTGCCGCGTCTAAGCTGGTTTCTATCAGTACGTTGCTTTCACTTTTGAGCATGCCGATCGTGGCTATGCTTCTGCAGCTCTTGTAAAAAGGAGTTTGCCGAGATAATGTAATCTGTGTTTGGGAGAGTACTTGCGTTATGTTTGAAAACATACTTTTCGATCTGGACGGAACGTTGACCGATCCCGAAGAGGGGATAGTCAATTCTATACTTCATTCCTTGAGCTATTATCCGCAAATTGCCACGCCGAACAAGGATACGCTGCGTAAATTTATCGGCCCGCCCCTTGCGGATTCATACAGATGTTACTGCGGAATGGACGAGCAGACGGCAATTGAGGCAGTGGAGCATTACAGAGAGTATTTCCGTCCCAAGGGGATATTTGAAAATAAGCCGTACTACGGGATCGCGGGGCTGCTGGAAAAATTGCGTGAACGTGGCAAAAGGTTGATTGTTGCCACGTCTAAGCCGGAGGTGTTTGCAGAACAAATTCTGGAGCACTTTGGGTTGGTCGATTATTTTGACTCAGTATACGGAAGTGTTCTTGACGGAACGCGGGTAAAAAAATCGGATGTTATCGCACATGCTATGAAGGAAAACCCGGGATTTACCGTGTCCAATACGGTAATGGTGGGTGATACCTGCTTTGATGTGGAGGGAGCGAGAGAAAACGGACTTCGCGCTATTGGTGTTTGCTACGGATACGGATCAAAGATTGAGCTTGCGGAGGCAGGAGCCTTTATGACTGTGAAATCCGTTGAAGAGCTTGAGGCAGTTCTTTCTGCGATCTGAGGCTTGGATGTTGACAGGCAGCAGCGATGTTTTCGCTGATGTTACGAGCTTCGCGTAAAACTCTAATGTCGCTTTTTATATCGGGAAACGTATGCGAAAAGAAATTATTTGAAGAAAATTCAAAATACCTCTTGACAAACACTGAGAGTTGTGCTATAATACATAGGCGATTGAGAAAAACATATATGCGCCCGTAGCTCAGCTGGATAGAGTGTTTGGCTACGAACCAAAAGGTCGTGGGTTCGAATCCCGCCGGGCGCGCCAACAAAAAACGCACTTTTGTCTACCGACAAAGGTGCGTTTTTTGAACTAAGTGTTCCGCTTGCGCGGAACGTGAAGTATGCTTCGCAGGTGAAGCGCACTTCGTGCGTGAAGTGTGCCTTCGGCACGATATGCGGAACACTTAAC
>JAFVTO010000209.1 GCA_017503165.1 Clostridia bacterium
CGGTAAGGGTGGAAAGGCGAGGTAAGAGCTCACCCGAGCTTATGGTAACATAGGTTCGCTGTAAACCCTATCCGAAGCAACACCGCATATGGAATGGAGCCATGTCTCCGCGTCTGCCCGACGTATCCATGGGTGGCATGAGCGTTACGGTGACGTAACGTCGAGATAGATGATTGCGGGCGGCTCACGCCGTTACAAAACCCGGCTTACAAGCGAGATTCGACAACCGGCGGAGATAATCCGCCGTTATTTTTTGTCTATCACTTGGCATTTTTTGTCATTTTCACACAAAGGAGTCAGTATTATGTCCTCAAAATATCCAAATAGCTTCAAGGATGTTGAATGTGAAATATTGGGCGTTGGATCATCAAATCTTGCTCTTGCAGAATTTCTTCACAAGGAAGGCGCGCACATTACCGCAAGAGCAAATGTCCCACCCAGCTTATCGGTTGCCGAAAGACTCATGTTCATTACCGACAGACAGATCTACGGTAAAGACTATCTGGAAAATATAAAAGGACAATATGTCTTCCGTTCTCCTTCGATACGACCGGACATTCCGGAAATAATTGCGGCGGTAGCAAACGGCTCTGTCCTCGGTTCTGAATGGGAGCTATTCTTTCACCGCGCGCCGTGCCGGATCATGGGTGTAACGGGAAGTGACGGAAAAACTACAACTGTATCCATAGCCCAAAAGATTCTTGAAGCATCATTTCAAGGTACCGCGAGAAAAGCATACGCAGCTGGGAATATCGGTATTCCGCTCATATCGCTGTTAAACATCCTGACGGAAAAAGATGTAGTTATAGCTGAACTTTCAAGCTTTCAGTTAATGACGCTTGATCGCTCTCCGGAAATTGCCGCGATCACAAATCTGACGCCAAATCATTTAGACTACCACCGAGACATGGATGAATACATCATTTCAAAACTTAACATAGCCGATGCAGGCTGCAAACAGGTGATAATACCGGATACAACTCCGTATCATCAAATCGAGCAACATCTTGCAACCAAGAATATTCAGGTCATAAAACGCGGTTTTTTGAGTTCTTCCGATATTTATTGTGATAATTCGCAAATATATTTCCATAATTCAGCTATTTTAAATATTAATGACATTGCAATTTCCGGCATTCATAACGTAGAAAACTACATGACAGCGATAGCACTATGCGATAATTATCCCATCAATAACACAATTATTGACGTCGCGCGTTCCTTCAAAGGAGTCGAGCACAGAATCCAGTTAATTGCAGAAATAGACGGGATAAAATACTACGACAGCTCTATCGATTCCACCCCGAGCAGAACAGCGACGACACTCGCATGCTTCCGAAAGCCTCTCACCGTGATATGCGGAGGAAGTGATAAAAATCTTGACTACGGAATATTGGCAGATGCGCTTGAAAGGTATGCAACCCATGTGATAGTAACTGGCGCTTCAGCTCAAAAAATTCTTTCAGCTATTAACGACCTCCCGAAACGTTCATTCAATGTAATGTACAAGTCTGATTTCCACAGCGCCGTAAAGCTTTCAACTCAAATTACTCCTAAAGGTGGAACAGTGATTCTATCCCCTGCCTGTGCAAGCTTTGATGCTTTTAAAGACTACAAGCAACGCGGAGAAGTTTTTTCGAAAATAATACTTTAAAATTTTTTAAAAAAATACCTCTTTGAATTATTCATATTTCTGTGTTATACTAACAGTAGTTTGAAGCAAACAATAATACTAAGGAGGGGTACATATCATGATGAACCCAAAAGTACGCGATCTTTTAAATCAGCAGATCAACAAGGAGTTTTACTCAGCATATCTTTACCTTGATTTCTCCAATTATTTCGAGGATGCAGGTCTTGACGGCTTTGCCAATTGGTATAAAGTCCAGGCGCAGGAGGAACGCGATCACGCAATGCTGTTCTATCAATATCTCCAGAACGAGAATCAGAAGGTGACTCTCGAAGCTATTGCAAAGCCAGATAAGGTATTCACCTGCCACCTGGATGTTCTTAAGGCAGGACTTGAGCATGAAGAATACGTAACCTCACTGATCAACGACATTTACGCAGCTGCGTATGAGGTAAAGGACTTCCGCACCATGCAGTTCCTTGACTGGTTTGTAAAGGAGCAGGGCGAGGAGGAAACCAACGCAAACGATATGATCACCAAGATGGAGCTGTTCGGCGGTGATCCTAAGAGCCTTTATATGCTCAATCAAGAGCTTGCCGCGCGTGTTTACACTGCACCCTCACTGGTGCTTTGATACATTAAGAAACGCTTATGTATTCTCTTCGAGATACAGTATACAGTACTTTTAAAAACTGACAAAAAGAGGCTAACTCAAACACTTTCTACCGTATTTGAGCTAACCTCTTTTTCTTTATCTGTTTTTATTTGAAATACTCAACCGCGGACTTAAAGAGCTTCATATCGTAATTGCCCTCTACGTTCACATACAGACCGTTTGCTATACGCTCTGAATGCCCCATTTTACCGAATACTCTTCCGTCAGGCGAAAGAATACCCTCAATGGCTGAGATCGAGCCGTTGGGATTGAATGCAACGTCCATGGTCGGATCACCGTCCAGATCAACGTACTGGGTCATTATCTGACCGTTATCTGCCAGCTTTTTGACAGTAGCATCGTCAGCAAGGAAGCGTCCTTCACCGTGAGATATCGGAACGTTGAATATCTCACCCGGCTTAACGCCATTAAGCCACGGTGATTTTACGGAAGCAACGCGAGTGCGTACAATCTTTGACTGATGACGCGATATAGTATTGAATGTAAGGGTGGGACTGGTTGCATCGGCATCTCTTATCTCACCGTAAGGAACGAGTCCAAGCTTGATAAGTGCCTGAAAGCCGTTGCATATACCTCCCATAAGTCCGTCTCTCTGTCCCAAAAGCTTGGTTACCGCATCCTTGATCTCAGGATTGCGGAAGAAAGCGGTAATAAACTTACCTGATCCGTCAGGCTCATCTGCGCCTGAGAAGCCTCCGGGAATAAATACTATCTGGCTCTCGCCAATCTTCTTTGCAAACTTCTCAACAGATTCGCTGATAGCAGACGCAGAAAGTGTATTTATAACAAATATATCAGGATCAGCTCCTGCATCGCGGAGCGCCTTAGCGGTATCGTATTCACAGTTGGTTCCCGGGAATACGGGAATCAGAACACGTGGCCTTGCAAAGTGTTGCGCTGCTTTAGTCTTTGCAGACACAAGTGAGCTGGTATAAGTGGGAACATCACCCTTTTCATCACCGATATTACAGCTAAATACCGGCTCAAGCTTGTTTTCGTATATCTCACAAAGCTGATGACTGCATACCTTTACACCATTGAACGTAAATGGACAACCGGCATTAACCGTACCGAGAAGCTGACCTATCTCTTCAGCCTCCGGAGTCAGCTCAAGCACAAACGCACCGTAGCTGTATCCGAATATATCCTCCATAGTTACGCCGTCAGCATACTTGAATCCGTAACCGTTACCCATTGCCATTTTAAGCACCGCCTCTGCAACTCCGCCGTAGGTCGGAGTATATGCAGCGAGCACCCTTCCCTCACGCATAAGCTTGGTTACGGTAGCAAAGTTTTCAATCAGCTTTTCAGCTATAGGCAGACCGTTTTTGTCCTTTTCTGTTCGGATGATAACTACGCGATCGCCGGCATTCTTGAATTCAGGGGAAATGATATTTCCGTTCTTTTCAGTAGTTACAGCAAAGGACACCAGTGTGGGCGGAACATCAATATTCTCAAAGCTACCGCTCATTGAATCCTTTCCGCCTATTGCAGCAATCCCCAGCTCCTTCTGAGCCATAAATGCGCCAAGGAGCGCTGAAAGAGGCTTGCCCCATCTTTTAGGATCCCGCCCGGGCTTCTCGAAGTATTCCTGGAACGTCAGATATACGTCCTTGAATTCTGCTCCGGTGGCGACCAGCTTACAAACAGACTCAACAACAGCGAGATAAGCGGAATGATAGGGGGATTTTTCAGCTATGTCAGGATTGTATCCCCATGCCATAAGTGAGCAGGTATCGGTATGTCCCTTTTCAACTGAAACCTTGTTAACCATTGCTTGAATTGGAGTACGCTGATACTTTCCACCAAAAGGCATAAGCACCGTGCCTGCACCAATGGTTGAATCAAAGCGCTCTGAAAGTCCGCGCTTTGAGCAAACGTTCAGGTCTCCTGCAAGCTCTTTGTAGCCATCAACAAAGTTAGCGGGGATCTTCTTGGTAAAGGCTTCGGGGGTCGCGGGAGCAATATCTATATGTTTTTCAGCTCCGTTGGAATTAAGGAACTCTCTGGAAATATCAACTATTGTCTTTCCGTTCCAATGCATAACAAGTCTTGCCTGCTCTGTAACGGTAGCGACCACAGTTGCTTCAAGATTCTCAGAATATGCAAGCTCCTTGAAGCGGTCAACATCCTGAGCTGCAACAACAACAGCCATTCTCTCTTGTGACTCACTGATGGCAAGTTCAGTTCCGTCCAACCCCTCGTATTTCTTCGGAACAGAATTAAGATCTATCTCCAGACCGTCGGCAAGCTCTCCAATCGCAACAGAAACGCCGCCAGCTCCAAAGTCATTACATCTCTTAATAAGGGACGATGCCTCAGGATTACGGAAAAGTCTCTGAAGCTTTCTTTCCTCCGGTGCATTTCCCTTTTGAACCTCAGCTCCACAGGTATCAAGTGACTCCAGCTTATGTGCCTTGGATGAACCGGTTGCGCCGCCGCATCCGTCACGTCCGGTACGTCCGCCGAGAAGAATAACCGCATCTCCGGGCAGAGGACATTCACGGCGCACGTTTTTCTCGGGAGCAGCTGCAATAACTGCGCCGATCTCCATTCGCTTTGCAACATAACCCGGGTGATAAAGCTCATCTACCTGCCCCGTAGCAAGTCCGATCTGGTTACCGTATGAGCTGTATCCCGCCGCAGCAGTAGTGACGATTTTTCTTTGGGGAAGCTTACCCTTCAAGGTGTCAGCAACCGGAAGCAACGGATCTGCCGCGCCGGTAACGCGCATAGCAGCATAAACGTAAC
Source organism: Clostridia bacterium (assembly GCA_017503165.1). GTDB lineage: Bacteria > Bacillota > Clostridia > Oscillospirales > CAG-272 > SIG673. The sequence continues at coordinate 5,058 of JAFVTO010000209.1, forward strand.
TTCTTCCCGAAAGAGGATCTCGGATAGCGCCTCCAATACACGTTGCAGCACCTCCGAAGGGTTCTATCTCGGTTGGATGATTATGTGTTTCATTCTTGAAAAGAAGCAACCATTTTTCGGCTACACCGTCAACCTCAACCTCGATCTTTACAGTACAGGCGTTGATCTCTTCGGACTCATCAAGCTTGTCAAGCTTTCCTGTTTTCTTAAGAAATTTAGCGGCAATAGTACCGATATCCATAAGATTTACAGGCTTTGTTCTTCCTAAGTATTTTCTGGTTTCAATGTATTCGTCATACGCTCTCTGGAGTAACTCATCCTCAAATCTTACATTGTCGATAGTAGTCAGAAACGTAGTATGACGGCAGTGATCCGACCAATAGGTATCTATCATCTTGATCTCAGTTATGGTAGGATCACGGTGCTCGGTACGGAAATAGTCACGGCAGAATTTTATGTCGCCCTCGTCCATTGCCAAACCGTATTGAGATATAAACTGTTTGAGTCCCTCGTCATCAAGCTCACAAAAGCCGTTCAAAACCTGAACCTCTGTGGGAATATCGTACTTAGCTTCAAGAGTTTCGTATTTCTCAAGGGTCGCCTCCCTCGACTCTACGGGATTAATTACATACCTCTTTACTGCGGCAACATCCTCTTCTGTAAGCTTACCGCTAAGAATGTATACTTTGGCAGACCGAACGGTGGGACGCTCCCCCTTGGAAATAAGCTGAATGCATTCAGCGGCAGAATTTGCCCGCTGATCAAACTGTCCCGGCAGGAACTCTACTGCAAAAACGGTATCATCAGCATTGACTGTGTATTCCTCTGTCGCAATATCAAGCTGAGGTTCGGAAAAAACAG
>JAFVTO010000210.1 GCA_017503165.1 Clostridia bacterium
CCTACCATGTTTTTTGTGCATTACACAGTATTGTAAAAACAATAGCCAAGGTGTTTTTCAGCTTTAAAGCGCTGCTCTTACACCTTGGCTTTTTTATGCTTTTTTCGCCTGATCACACAGAGGATTTATCTGTCGGCCGATATAGCCCGATTTTTATCCGATTTTGTGCTTCGGTCAGTTGGTTTCCCCGACCTCGTCCAGAGAATACTTTCTCATATAGTCGCGATTTGCGCGGTCAAACTCTTCCCCGCCTGCGCGGACAGAGCTGAGATAGCTGTGCATGGACAGACTGTCATGCTGGGATATCTCTATCACGCATCCCGCTATATTGGAGCAATGGTCCGCTACACGTTCCATGTTGTTCAGTATATCAGCGAGAACGAAGCCGTGCTCTATGGAGCATTCACTCTTCTGCAGACGCAGGATATGTCGGCGCTTGATCTGATCCTTGATGTAATCTACGACCTCCTCGAGAGGCTCGACCTTTGCCGCCATAGCAAGATCGTCGCCCATAAATGCGCCCTTAGCAAGCTGAATAATCTCGTCGATTGCTCCGCTGAGTACCTTAAGCTCATGCTGAGCGTGGCTTGAAAATTCCAGCTTCTTGTCACGCATTTCCTCGGCGGATTCCAGAATGTTTACCGCATGGTCGGATATACGCTCAAAGTCACCTATAATATGGAGCAGCTTGGTGATCTCATGGCTGTCCTTGGCAGTCGTATCCTTTGCGGATAGCTTTATGAGGTACGAACCGATCATATCCTCATATATATCCGCCTTGTCCTCTGCGGCTCGTATCTGCTCGGCAAGCTTGTCGTCGTATTCGGCAAATGCTTTAAGCGAAAGGCTGAGGGCGTCGCAGGAGAGCGCCGCCATCTGGGTAGCTGCAGTTTTTGCGCTTTCTACCGCAATAGCGGGGGTATTCAGCAAACGCTCCTCCAGCATGGGGAGATTTTCCTCCTCCTTGGAGTCCTTTACCGAGATAACTGCCAGCTTTTCCAGCTGCTTTGAGAATGGCATTATCAAAATAACGGAGAGTATTTTGAAGACGGTATGGATTCCCGCCACTCCCCACATGTTGACGGTCGTATTTACAAATGCAAATGAGAATATTGCGTTCAGTATGCTGTACGCGCTCATCCAGAAAACGACACCGACAACGTTGAAGTAAAGGTGCGCCAATGCCGCGCGCTTTGCGTTCTTGCTCGCTCCGAAGGAGGAGATAAGGGCAGTGACGCAGGTGCCGATGTTCTGTCCCATTACTATGGGGATCGCCGCGCCGTACGTAATTGCTCCCGTTGTGGTCAGCGACTGAAGAATACCGACGGATGCGGAGGAAGACTGAACGATGGCGGTCAGTACAAGTCCTGCGAGAATACCGAGAATTGGGTTTTCAAACATTGTGAGAATGGATTTGAAGGATTCGCTGCTCTTCAGTCCCGAAACAGCTCCGCTCATCATATCCATTCCGACCATAAGGACGGAGAAGCCCAACAGTACTGCGCCAATGTCTTTCTTGCGGTCGCGCTTGGCAAACATTGTGAGACACAGACCGATAACAGCCAGTATCGGCATCCATGAATCAGGCTTCAACCATTTCAGAAATTCGCTTGCAGCCTGTCCCCCCTCACCAAGTCCGGAAAGACCGGTGATCCATGCGGTTACGGCAGTACCGACGTTTGCGCCCATTATTACACCGATAGCCTGGGTGAGAGTCATGGTTCCCGAGTTTACAAATCCTACAACCATAACGGTAGTTGCGGAGGAAGATTGGATAACCAAGGTGACAAGCAATCCCAGCATAAATCCCTTGAACGTGCTGGAGGTCAGTGTGGCAAGTATGGTCTTAAGGCTTTTACCCGCGCTTTTCTTCAGCGAGTCGCCCATGACGTTCATTCCGTAAAGGAACAGTGCCAGTCCGCAGAATAGTTGGAGGACGTCGAAAATGGTCATATTATTGTTTTTTTCCTTTCTTTTGTTCCCCGTGCTTTTTTAATTGTACGGTGCAAACCGCTTTTTTACATACGGAATTATTATACACGAAATTCACGGTTTAGTCAAGGGCTTTTAAAAACATAAATGTGTATCAATAATGAACTTTTGTTATTATTGCTTAATCTATCAAGGTTCATTCTAAAAAGTTAAACTTTTTACTTAACGTTATTGACAAATTTTCTTACTAATTGTATAATGAAGATGCGTTGTGACTTAAGCGGAGAAACTCGGATTTCTCTCTTCGGGCATTATGATTTTTAAATACTGTGTCGTCGTTTGGATGGCTGAAAAGGAACGGATAAGACTATGGCGATAAAATTCAACAGAATTCTTCCTACTCCTATGGAGACAAAGGAAAAATACCCTATCACCGTGAATGCTGCGGAACAGAAGGAAAAGAACGATCTTGCGATACGGCAGGTGTTTGCCGGCGAATCTGATAAGATGCTGCTTATAATCGGTCCCTGCTCTGCAGATAACGAGGAGTCGGTAATGGATTATATCTACCGCCTTAAAACTGTGGCGGATAAAGTGTCGGATAAGCTGATAATCGTTCCGCGTATCTACACGAACAAGCCCCGTACAACAGGAGATGGCTATAAGGGAATGCTTCATCAGCCTGACCCTATGAATCAGCCTGACGTATATAAGGGAATCCTCGCTATTCGGGAGCTCCATGCAAGAGTACTTACCGAGACGGGATTGCCTACAGCCGATGAGATGCTCTATCCCGCCAATTACCATTACCTTTCCGATGTGCTTTCCTACGTTGCTGTGGGCGCGCGCTCGGTCGAGAACCAGGAGCACAGGCTTGTTTCCAGCGGTATTGATGTTCCCGTGGGAATGAAGAATCCTACGGGCGGCGATCTTTCAATTATGATGAACGCGATCACCGCCGCTCAGCATCAGCATTCGTTTGTTTACCGCAGCTGGGACGTGAATACCACCGGTAACGAATATGCTCATGCTATTCTGCGCGGATACGTTGATAAGCACGGCAAGAGTTTGCCCAACTACCATTATGAGGATCTGGAGGATCTTTGCGAACTTTACGGCAAGACCTCTCTTTCCAATCCCGCGGTTATAGTGGATGCAAATCACGCCAATTCCGGCAAAAAGTATGCTGAGCAGCCCAGAATCTGCAAAGAGGTGCTTCATTCCTGCCGCCATAACAAGGATATAAAGAGGCTGGTAAAGGGCTTTATGGTGGAGAGCTATATTGAGGACGGCGCTCAGAAGATAGGAGAGTGCATTTACGGAAAGAGCATTACCGATCCCTGCCTCGGTTGGGAAAAGAGTGAAAGGCTCATTCTGGAGATCGCGGACCTTATATGATTGAGATCAAAGTTGAATGCGGCGGTGGCTACGGGGTATTTATTGAAAAGGGCTTGCTTCGGAGAGCGGATGAGCTGCTTTGCGCATATGCCGGCGCGGCGAAATACTGCATAGTTTCCGACGGAAATGTTGCCCCCCTTTATCTGGAAGCGGTGAAAGCCAGGGTTTTGGCTTTGGGCGCTGAGGTCAGCGAATTTGTTTTTCCTGCCGGAGAGAGCAACAAGACATTTGCTACCGTTGGGAGAATACTTGAAATACTGGCAGGATTGCACTTTACCAGAAGCGACTGCCTTATTGCCCTTGGGGGCGGGATAGTCGGTGATGTATGCGGATTTGCCGCATCAGTCTATATGCGAGGTATTAGATTTGTGCAGATCCCTACCACTCTGCTGGCAGCGGTGGATTCCTCTGTTGGAGGGAAAACGGGAGTGAATCTCGGTTCACTGAAAAATCAGGTTGGGGCATTCTGGCAGCCCTCGCTGGTCATTTGTGATCCGGATACTTTTTCGACTCTCCCGGAGCGAGAATACCGAAACGGAATGGCTGAGGTAATAAAATACTCTGCCATCTGTGCTCCGGAGCTTGCCGATAAGCTGGACGGCGATATTTGCGAGATAATAAAGACCTGCGTGCAGATCAAGAGCGATATAGTCAGCCGCGACGAAAGAGATAACGGAGAGCGCATGCTTCTCAATTACGGTCATACCTTTGGACACGCGGTGGAGTGCGCAAGTGATGAAAGGATCCCTCACGGCATGGCAGTGGCAATAGGAATGATGATGGCATGCCGTGTTTCCGAGCGGTTGGGAATATGCGGAGCGGAGGTCGCCGACCGGACAGCGGCGCTTCTGAGCGCACACGGGCTTCCTCTTGAAGCCGATGAATTCTCCGCTGAAATGCTTTACGGCGCAATGCAGAACGATAAAAAGCGCGCCGGATCTAAGGTTACGCTGGTGCTTCCAAGGCGCTTTGGTGAATGTGCTCTACACACCGTGACCATGGATGAGCTTCGTGGAATAATGATCGGGGCGGACAGATAATTCATTCCGGTGAGGGTAAGTATAATTTTTAAGGACGGTTACGGAGATAATGAAAATATGCGTTTCCGCTCACAGGCTGGCGGGTGAGCTCTCTGCGGTATCCTCAAAATCCGACGGACACCGAGCGGTGGTTTGTGCCGCTCTGTGCGATGGGGTGACAGAGATAGCTATCGGTGAGTTCAGTGACGATATAAGAGCTACTGTCGATTGCCTTTCAGCAATGGGTGCGGATATAGCCGAAACGGAGAGGGGCTTTATTGTCAGAAGCGGTGCTAAGCCTCAGCTCGATGCAATGCTCAACTGTCGCGAGAGTGGCTCGACACTGCGTTTTCTGTTGCCGGTAGCTGCGGCTCTTGGCGGCAGAAAGAGCTTCTGTGGTGCCGGAAGGCTGCCATCCCGACCTATGCTTCCTTTGATGGATGCGCTGGAAAGTCACAATATTGCTTTTGACGGCAAAATGCTTCCTTTCGTCAGCATCGGAAAGCTTGCGGGCGGAGAGTTTACTGTTCCCGGCAACATAAGCTCCCAGTTTATCAGCGGTATTCTGTTGGCGTTGCCTCTTACGGAGGAGGGCGGTCGCATAACGGTTACTGACGGATTGCAGTCATCCGGGTATGTTGATATGACTGTGCGCACAATGAAGCACTTCGGCGTTGAATGCGAAAAGTCGGAGCGGAGTGTTTACACGGTCAAGAAGGGCTCTAAATACGTTTCCCCGGGGAATTACCGTGTGGAAGGCGACTGGTCGGGAGCTGCGTTCTTTCTTGTGGCTGCGGCGATTTCCGGAGATATTACTGTGAAGGGGCTCTCTCCGGAAAGTGCTCAGGCAGACAGAGTTATAATCGACGTGCTGCGTCGGTTCGGAGCAGACGTTACCTGGCAGAACGGGGCGGTAAGAGTGAGGTCTGCCGCTGCGCGCCCCTTTAGTGTGGATGTTTCGGATTGCCCGGATCTTTTCCCGATACTTGCTGTCCTTGCCTGCAAAGCAAAGGGGGAAAGTAGGCTTTTCAATGCCTCGAGGCTGAGGCTGAAGGAAAGCGATCGTGTGGCAACTACCGCGAATATGCTGAGAGCGTTTGGGGTTACCGTGATAGAGCGGGAGGATTCTCTGACTGTTTACGGCAACGGGACGGTAGAGGGCGGCGCCGTGAACGGCGCGGGAGATCACCGCATAGTTATGTCTGCAGCGGTTGCTTCTCTTATGTGCGGTGAAAAGGGTAACGGCAGTGTGATGATAACGGATGCCGAGGCAATAAGCAAGTCTTATCCCTCGTTCTTCCGAGACCTTACCGCTTGCGGCGGAAGATATTTTGCAGTATGAATACCGGATTGGGGCTGTAATTGTACCTAAGCGGTGATTGAGCAGATTGATCATAATATTAAAGCGTCTCGTCGAGCGCTCTGAACGGGCAGACGCGGCGCTTTTTCAACAGTAGAGAAGAGGATGTGAGCTTATGCGGTCCGAATTTGGAAAAACGTTAAAAATAGCAGTTGAGGGAGAATCTCACGGTGAGTTTGTGGCAGGTGAGCTGTTGGGATTTCCTTCCGGAGTCAGAATAAGCAGAAAAGAGCTCGAAGCATTTATGGCGCGGCGGCGCGGCGGCTCCAGGTTCACGACGCCTCGCAAGGAGGCTGATATTCCCATATTTGAGTGCGGAGTTAAATATCTTCCCGACGGAGATATTGAAACAGAAGGCAACAGAGTGTTTTTTACCGTTCCAAACGGCAATAAACGCTCCGGTGATTATTCCGGGTTCTGGGATACTCCCCGTCCGTCACATGCCGACTATACTGCGAGAGTGCGTTACGGAGACGGAATTGACCTGCGCGGAGGGGGACATTTTTCCGCGAGGCTTACAACGCCACTCTGCGTTATGGGGAATATGTGTATGCAGCTTTTGGCGGATAAGGGTATATATATCGGAAGTCATCTTGCATCTGTCGGAAATACAGTTGATAATGGCTTTGATGCGGTAAATTGTAGCAGATGCGATTTTGAAGCGGTAAAAGCGGCTGAATTTCCGACGTTAGATCCTCTGGCGGCAGAGGAGATGCAGAGGGAGCTGACAGCGGCTTGCGAGGCGGGAGATTCTTTGGGCGGCGTGGTCGAATGCGCCGTTGTGGGCTTGCCGGCAGGCTTGGGAGATCCGTTGTTTGAGGGTGTGGAAAATCGCATATCCCAGGCAATATTCGGGCTTGGTGGAGTTCGCGGAATCGAATTTGGCACTGGGTTTGCCGCCAGCCGTATGCGAGGAAGCGCCCACAACGATCCCTTTGTTA
>JAFVTO010000211.1 GCA_017503165.1 Clostridia bacterium
AAGGTGGCTACCCATACACTCTTATCCGCAGTATATGCAAACAGCTCCTCCGCATCGCGCTCGTCTATCTTATGTCCGGCGTGGTCGGTCACGTTTTCGTGTATATTATGGATGCAGTAGCAAGCCCAGCCCTTCTGCTCAATGGCATGGTCGATATACGCAGTCCAGTTCTCTATTCCGCCCTCTGTCGCAGAGCCACTGCTGTTTCTGTTTTCGGTAACTATCATATATGCGGGAACGTTCATACGGTCAGTGAGCTTTTCAAGCTTAGATGGCGTAATAACACGACTGCTTGAATCCTTGGTATTGGTCGTCTGGAAGGTTCCTCTCGCGGCAATGTATTCGCCTCTTTGGATAGCCTGCTGCATCAGCTTCAAAAAATATGTATTGTATGTGGGGATCACCTTTCCGTCATTCGTGGTGAAATCCGCGGTTCTTACGCCTATACCGGGAGTTATCAGACCGAGATAGCTCTGTGTCGGAAAATCACTGCTCGGGAAAAGCTCCTTAAGTATCTGATTTGAGCCGTACACCTCCTTTGAGACGCTTCCCTTGGGCATGGTAGCGGTCAGCACGTTTGACTCATTGTTCTTTACGTACTGGAAAGTACCGCCGTCATCGTTCGTTCCCCAGAAATTGTGGGTATGTGTATGTGAAATAAGCTCGCATCTTCCACCGCTCAGTATATCGTTCCAGAAATTCACGTTCTGAACCTGAGCATCTGTCTGAGTGTATGTGTACTTATTGCCTGCCATAACGTACTGGGATCCGTCAGGCAGCTCTTTCAGAGTAGCAAAATCCTTAGTCCACACGGCAAAGCTCACCGTAAGATACTGATATTTATCCAGCATCTCCCGGGCAAAGGTGCCGGTAGGCTTGTTTCCGTCGTCTATTACGTAGGTAACCACGGCGTCAACCCCATCCTTGTTTACTATCTCAGCCACTGGATCAAATTTTTCTCCACAGGATATATTGCTCAGACAAATCCCTGAGCAACAGCTTGCTGTAAGCGCAAATGCCAGCGCGCTTCTCATAAAACGGGAAAACTTGCTTTTTCTTTTCATAACATTTATTTCCTTTCAAAATATGATTATTGTGTTATTCTTAAGTGTAGCAAGGGTACTGTTTCGGTTCATACGATACCTTTAAAGCAGGAACAGAATATAGAAGCGACTGTTTAAAAACATAGTCAGTCCGAATGCGTAAAAAAGCCAGATAAGCTTCACTCCGAGACGGATCCAATCCAATTCCTCACCGTCTCTGCAAAGCTTTGCAATATCACCGCTCAAGGCAAAGACTACCGTCATAAGATACACTATCAAGCCCACCGCACCGGTACATATCAGAACATCTAAAAATTCCTGATGTGAGGTCTGCTCAAAAAACATCGTGTCTCTTCCGACCGCACTCAAAAAGCTTCCTCCGAAAATCACCTCCCACTCACTCAGTGATAGGAATTTTTCGATATTTATATCCCATAATAAGCTTCTTGTCGTGGTAAAAGCCTCGATGTTCCCGGATGCAAACTCTTCAAGCTTGGTTAATATGCGCTGTGAGGCTGAAGTAAGGATCCCCCAATCATTTGAGCTCGCAAGAAGCAGCATCTGTATTGCCACCACGAAGACAAGAACCAATGTCAGCATATACCGCAGCTTAAGCCGCTTCATAAACGCCAGAGACAGAGCGCAAAAAAGAACTATCAGAACATTACATATAACTCCCGTCATGCTCTCCGAAGCCAACAACACCAGATATAAGACCGCAAGTGCCGGCAGCTTAAAGATCAGTCTCTTGAAAAACGGATGCAAGAAAACGATTATAATTCCAACGTTTATATAGAACCCGAGATAATTCGGGTCGTTCAGAGTAGCAAGATAACGGTTATTGAGCAACGATGCAGCATCAGATCTGTCCAAAAAGAACCCCACTGCTCCGGACACTGCGGCGGCAGCCACAAAGGCTATACAAAAACCGGAAAAGGCCTCTGAGCTCTCGCGTATCTCGCAAATAAACGAAAGCATAAAAATCAGGTCTATCAGTACACCTATACCGACCGCCCTGCCGCTAACAAAGAAGAAAGCGGCATATCCCAGCATAAACAGAGCAAGCCCAATTCTCGACAGGCTAAGGTTCTTTATCCCTCTCCCGAAGTGGATATAAACAAACCGAAGGAGAAATATGACCGTATAAACACGGTAGACCACTATATCTCCGGGCGCCACAAGATAATCGTAGAAGAAAAACAGTATCGGATAAAACGCGCAGAACCAATCAGAAAACGCAAAATAGACAAAGAAGCAAAGATATAAAAGCGATACCGCGGTGAGCACATTTTGATCCTTCACGGCAAGTAACGGAAGGAAATAAGCGACACAGAGTAAAACACCGTCAAGCACCGAACGTCGGATGATGATTCCTTTGATCTTGCTCAGAATTCCCAAATCAGCTGTCAACGCGCTCATCTCCTTTCTCTTACGAATACGCATTACACTGTTAATTATACCATTTTCCTTCCTTTATGTCAACGGTATTAACGCAAATTCTTGCATTTCTATTGACAAAACCCCTCGACATGACTATAATTGACTTGTCAGTTAACACAGATTTGATACCAATAGAAAGGAATGCATCTATGATATCAGGCATCTACAATTCACTCCAAACACTTCACCTGCTTTCAAATGCCAGATCCCGCTCCATATCGGCTGAGAATTTCACAGGAGAAAAGGGCAAGGGCGGAATGGCAACAAGCGGCACAGGCGCGAGTTGCGCCCGTGAGCTGGGGCAAAAATGGAAGGTCAGCCCCTCGGTTACTATCCCCGCCGAATCGGTTCTTACCCTTGCCGACATAAAGGGGCCCGGCGCCATAAATCACATCTGGATGACCTTTGGACTGCTAAACGGAAGGAATGTTTGGCGCGACCTTATCATCCGTATGTATTGGGATGATATGAAAGATCCCGCAGTTGAAGTGCCTGCCGGTGATTTTTTTGCCAACGGATGGAATGAATATACTCATGTAAACTCTCTTGCAGTATGCACCAATCCCGCACGCGGATTCAACTGCTATTGGACGATGCCGTTTGCCAAGCGAGCATACATAACCGTGGAAAACAGAAATCCCCAGCCTATCGTAATATACTATCAGATAGACTATGTCGAGGCGGAGATCGAGCCTGACAGCGCATACTTTTGCGCTTCCTTCCGCCAGGAGAACCCGACCGCTTTTATGAAGGATTACACAATAATCGACGGCATCAAGGGTAAGGGGCAATACGTGGGGACCTATATGACCTGGCAGGTCAACAATAACGGATGGTGGGGAGAAGGCGAAATAAAGTTCTTTATGGATGGCGACGAGGAATTTCCGACCATCTGCGGAACCGGAACAGAGGATTACTTCTGCGGCGCATATAATTTCGACGTTCCCGGCAACGGATATACCGAGTTCTCCACCCCGTACAGCGGTATGCCTCAGGTCCTCCGTCCCAACGGTCTTTACCGTTCTCAGATGCGCTTCGGTCTTTATCGCTGGCATATTACCGATCCCATCAGATTTGAAAATGATCTGCGGGTAACAATACAGGATCTTGGCTGGAGAAGCGAGGGACGCTATCTGCCACAGCAGAGCAGCATCTCATCCGTGGCTTACTGGTATCAGACCTTACCTGTAGCACCCTTTCCCCCTCTCGGCACGAGAAATGAATTGGAAATAATATAACTGAGAGGAAACACGCATGAGCAGAAAAGTGATTTTAATAATTCGAGTAGTGCTCTACTGTCTGTGGCTATTGTCTGTCGCCGTTATCTGGGCAGGAATGCTTTCTGTATTTCTCGGAGAAAAGACCTTTGAGAACTGGATGCTTTGGGGCTTTGCCTCAATGCTGTTCATGATACCCACAGCGCTGAAAACTCTGTTTTCCGGAATGTCGAGCGGATATCATGAGGACCGTCGCCACGGTGTGACCGAGGTGTTCTACGATCCTTATACAAACAGTGCAAGAGCAACATACACAAGGAACTCCGGAATAATGGGAGCTCTTATCAGCCTGTTTATCTGGGGCTTTCTATTCATTCTGGCGGGACCTGTACTGATAGCGGTCAAGTTTATACGGTATCTGATCGCTACCGTTAATTTTATCCGCGAGATAAGAACACTGTAATTCGGCACATTAAGGCTCTGATGCAATAAAAAAGGATAGCTCTTTCATTGCCGCACAAATCCCACGGCTATGTATTGGAATGAGCTATCCCTTTTTATATTGATCCTTTAAGTTTCAGTCAGCATTTTCGATGATAAAGCTTCTGTCCGCATGTCTGAATTCCGTTTCAGTCATAAACTCAAGCTTTCCCAGAGAAGACCGTATAAACGAATGGTCTGATATTACTGCGTTATATAGCTCCGTTATGCCGTCCTTATTCAATTCCCGTCCCCACTCGGGCAATTCAAGCAGCTCCGCGCGGCAAACGAGCGGATATTCTCCGTTATCCTCTGCAGTACATACCAGCTTCAGCTTTCCGTCATCGGTAAGAAAGCACGCTACAAGCATTCGTTTACCCACCTCGGGATCAAAACGGTCTATCTCTGCATCCACACGGGCGCGGAAAAGCTTTTTGTCCTCTATGATCTTCCATTCCCGATACCTATCCAGGTCGTGAGCAAGCCCCAGCTTCATTATTGTCGTGATCACACTTATGTCATCCAGATATCCCACCAGCGGCAGGCTGTCGGGTATAAGATCTATAGGACTGATAAGATACAGTATACCTGCAGTAGAGCTGATCACGGAGCTGAGTGGGGCTTTTCTGTAACGCTTACCCACCCAATCGCAAAGAAGCTCTATCATAGTGGCACAGTCATCGACTATATCCCCAAGCATCGGAATGCTCTCCGCCTTACGGATAAACCTTACCGCCTTATCAATAAAGCGTCTGAACTTCCCCTCATCCCTCAGTAGCTTCTCGGCTTTCTTTTCAAATATTCCGAGCTGCTCTGCCACCGCATCTCCGTTAAGCCCCGCTTCATTATCCGCGGCTTGCTCTTCAGAGTGCGCTTCGGCAACCGTCTCATTTATTTCTTCGATCCCTTTTTCGTTTTCTTCCATTTTCAATCCCCATTCCTTTGTGCGGCTCTGTGCGCCTAGAAGCGCGAAGAGCGACGTGAAAGTATCTCTGCCCGTTCTTCTGTATCCAAGCAATAGCTTTCACACTACGCTTTTCTCACCGTATTGTCGGATACATCTTAATTTTAACATATTATCATTTGATTGTCAAGTAAGGAAACGCGCTGTTTTTCAAAACCGAACGCAAAAAAACGCTTTATCCCCTTTTTCCCGGATGAAAAGCGTTTTATAGACCAAGGGGCTTTTTGTGCGTCTCTGACGTTTAAAGCCCCTCTCCTTTTTTGCTTACCGCGTACACCGAGGCTTACTCCGCCTCGAGGATGCTCATAAATTCATCTCCCGTAATGCTTTCCGCCTCATACAGCTTTTGCGCAAGAGTATCGAGCTTGCGGCGGTTTTCTCTCAGAATATCCGATGCCTTGCCGTACTGCTTTTTGACCAGCTCCACCACCATTCTGTCAATGGCGCTATGAGTTTCGGCAGAGCAATCTGCCACCGCCTCTCCGCCGAGGTAACGGTTTGTCTGCGCTTCAAACGCCACCATACCGAATTCTTCGCTCATACCGTAACGGCTTATCATAGCCCGGGCAAGCTTTGTCGCCTGCTCAATATCGTTTGAAGCGCCGGTGGTTATGCATCCGCAGGCAAGCTCCTCAGCCGCCCGTCCGCCGGTAAGTGTGGCTATACGGTTTTCAAGCTCCACCTTGGTCATCAGATAACGGTTTCCCTCCTCCACCTGCATGGTGTAGCCCAGCGCTCCGGAGGTTCTCGGCACGATGGTTATTTTCTGAACAGGGGCAGAGTGAGTCTGCTTCGCCGCAACTAACGCATGACCTATCTCGTGATACGCCACTATCATTTTTTCTTTGTCAGTTAGTATGGCGTTTTTCTTTTGATAGCCTGCGATAACTACCTCAATGCTCTCCTCAAAATCCATCTGCGTCACCGACCTTCTGCCTGCCCTGACAGCGTGAAGCGCCGCTTCGTTTACTATATTTGCAAGCTCCGCTCCGGATGCGCCGGATGCCATACGGGCTATACGGTTATAATCAATATTTCCGTACACCTTTATCTTTTTGGCGTGTACCTTCAGGATTTCTTCCCTTCCCTTCAGATCCGGAAGCTCCACCGGAACCCTGCGGTCAAATCTTCCGGGACGGGTGAGAGCAGGATCAAGGGAGTCGGGACGGTTGGTAGCCGCCAGGATAATAACGCCTCCGTTCCCCTCAAAGCCGTCCATTTCCGTCAACAGCTGATTAAGTGTCTGCTCCCGCTCGTCATTACCGCCCAGATTTCCGTCCCGCTTTTTTCCGATAGCATCTATCTCATCAATGAATACGATACACGGTGCCTTTTCTTTAGCTTGGCGGAATAGGTCACGTACCTTTGATGCCCCCATACCGACAAACATTTCAACAAACTCCGAGCCGGACATAGAGAAGAACGGCACGCTTGCCTCGCCTGCCACAGCCTTGGCAAGCATTGTCTTTCCTGTTCCGGGAGGGCCAACAAGCAAAATGCCCTTAGGTATGGATGCACCGATCTCACGAAACTTTTGCGGATCGTGAAGATAATCCACTATTTCCGCCAGATTTTCCTTCGCCTCATCCTCTCCCGCAACGTCACTGAACCTGATCCCGTTCGATGATTTAACATATACCTTGGCGTTGCTTTTACCCATGTTGAACATCATGGTGTTTCCGCCACCCCGCTTGTTCATACGCTTCATTAAGAAATATCCCAAGCCGTAAAACACGACCAACGGCAATATCCACGACAGAATAAAGCTTAGAATCGGAGAGGTCTCTTCTATTATCTCTCCGGAAAATTTTGCTCCCGAGTTATACAGTCGCTGTACCAGACCGTCATCATCGTCCATTTTTCCGGTTTCATAGATCTGTTCCCCGCTCTTGTCGGTAAAGAGGATCCTGTTATTCTGTATCTGTACCTCTCCTATCTCCCCTTTTTCGGTCATGCTCATAAACGTACCGTAATCTACCTCGATTATCTGCGCCTCTGCTATCATAGGCATAATAAGTACGTTGAGAAGAACCGTTATCCCCAATACTATAACAACGTATAGCACAAACGGTTTTTTATTCGGTTTTGCTTCATTCATATCTCTGTTCTCACCTTTCTTCATCCGGATAGTTTATGTGAAACGACGTAAAAACTATGCGTTCCTACGATAATTATTGTACTTTTGATTTGTGAAAATGTAAAGCAAATCAAGTTTTTTTTACGCAAATTTAGGAAAAGGGAAAACAACGGTACACAGTGTGGAAATATATGTCGGAAATATTTCCTGTGAATAAACATACGGACATTATCCGGTAAAGCAACGGCATAATTCAGGACTTGAAATGTTCACATTTTTATGATAGCATTTTGTCGTAGAAGCCGCCAAAATACGCAAAGGAGAAACGCCGTGGAGCAAGAGATAATCGACATATACAGCAAAAGTGATGATAAGACCGCAAGCCTGCTTTCGAACTTTTCCCATTTTCCGTTTACACTTGACGGCATCCGTTGCGAAGGCATGGAGGGCTTTCTGCAATCTCTTAAGTTTTTCAGAAAAAGCACCCAAAGAAAGGTTTGCGCTCTATGGGGAAAGCCTGCAAAGGAAGCTGGGACGGAGCAGAAGATCTGGAAACGGTTAAGACTGGTACATTGGAACGGGAAGCTGTACCGTCGGAGCGGTAAAGCCTTTTCCCTTTTGATCGGAAGAGCCTATCATCAAATGTATCTTGATAATCCGGAATTTCGCCGCGCGCTTGAAAGCTCAAGGGGCAAACGGCTCGCTCATTCAATGGGCGGACACAGCAAGGCGGAAACTATTCTTACAGAGGAAGAGTTTGTGGGACATCTTAACAGACTGCGTGACGGCAAGCCTTGACCTTCAGCAGCTGAGATAACCGGTGCTGCGTTTCTGTTACCTCAGGAACTTTTCTCACATAGCAGATTTTTCAAGCTCGGTGATGACCATTGCCCCGAGCCGCACAAAAAGAGCCTGTCGATTTTTTGCGATGTTCTCATAACAGAACACGCACTGCCGACAGGCTCTTATTTACGTTGATCTTTTGGTTACCACTCTATCTCAATAACAATAGGCTCGTTCTGGAGTTCGTCTACGGGGATCCCTCTGATGTGCAAAAATTTCACCTCCGCCACGCCGTTTGGATTAAAGTATTCCGGAAGCGGTTCTATTGAAGCATTGAGCTCCGTATCGGTATTCATCAAGCGAATGCTCTTTGGCATACCGGGATAATTCTTGAGATTTACCGCATCAGACATGATCCCATCATAAAAATGCAGATATGTCCTTCCGTTCTTTTTTGTGGCGATGCACTTATTGTGACGCGACTCGTAATTATAAGTATCCTCCTCATGGCAGACCAGACATCCCTTCATACGGTTATACCAATCTCCGATTATCCTGAATCTCTTGGCGTATTCCTCGGTAATAACACCTTTTGAATCCGGACCTGCGTTCAAAAGATAGCTTGCGCCCATGGACATATAGCGGTCGATAGCATGAGTAAGATGGCGAATCGAGTAGAAATCCTCCTTCTCCCGATACCCCCAGCTTTGCTGACCGACGGAGTTGTTTGCCTCGGTCATTCTGGTAAATCTCGTTCCCTCTGCCGCCTGGTACTCCCGCTCGGGCGTTGAAAAATCCCCTTTGTCCCAACCACGGTCATTGATATATATTCCGGGCTGCAGCCTGCGTATAAGCTCGTTCATAGAGGGGTCCTCGATCTTAGTCGGAATATCCCAGAAAAAGGAGTATATCTTGCCGTACCCGGTGAGAAGCTCGGTGATCTGTTTTTTTACAAATTCCCGATATTTTTCCGTATCCGGAGCATCTTTATTCACCGCCTTCCACTGATGAGTGGATTTGGGATTGTAGCCAAATGGATGATTCCAGTCCGGATTGGAATAGTAAAGTGAGAGCTGCAGACCGTGCTTTGCGCAGGCATCCGCCAGCATTTTGAGAGTGTCCTTACCGTACGGAGTGTTCATTATATTGTAGTCGGTGTATTTAGTATCCCACATACAAAATCCGTCGTGATGCTTTGCGGTGAAGCAGATATACTCCATGCCGCAGGACTTTGCCAGCAATACCCATTTTTCAGGATCGTAATCCACGGGGTCAAACCTGTCCTTGAGCGCCTCGTACTCCGCTCTGTCAAGACCGTAACGGCTGAATGCCTGCTCCTGCAGACCTGTGAGAGAATAAATTCCCCAGTGTATAAACATACCGAATTTGTTTTCGTGCGTCATTTTCAGTCTCCTTTTGGCGTGATTTTTTATTTTCTTGGATTTTCGTCCCCATGCTTTTATTATAAGGAAAAGACTTGACTTTGTCGTTTTAATATGTTATCATAATCATGCACCGATTTGCAATATCTTACTGAATTTCATATCATTTCATTATACACGGGGAATAAAAATGTTCAAGATCCATTTATGCGGAACATTAACGGGGCACCGTCGCGGCTTTGAATACAAAAGCAATGGGCCGGTCGGCTACTACCAGTTTCTGCACTTTCACACTCCGTTCTTTTATACTGTGAACGGAGTACGCGGCGAGGGAGCGCCGGGGCAATGCATGCTCCACCGCCCCGAGTCCGTTATAACACATGGCAACACCGTGGATTCGGAGGGCTTCGTCAACGATTGGATACAGTTTTCTGCGTCTGACACGGATATCCTGCCTCTTTCTCTCAGCTTCGACATACCGATCACCGTGCCGGAAGGCGAGCAGTTCGGCAGGCTTATCAGCGACATTATCAAAGAAACCGCATTGGGAGATGCTTTTTCAGATGAGCTGATCTCACAGGGAATCTATCGCATTCTGACCGCCTTTAAGCGTGGTGAATCCTTAAATATAGCCACAGACCAGGCACCGCATTCAAGATTGCTCTCCACAAGAATGCAGATAATGAACCGATGCGGAGAGCCGTGGACTTTAAAAAAAATGGCGGAGCTTTCCGGATATTCGGTCAGCCGCTTTTCCGCTCTGTACTCAGAATATTTCCGAAAAAGCCCTATCGACGATCTGCTGAACGAGCGGCTTGAGACGGCAAAAAGACTGCTGCTCCTTCAAAGCTACAGGATCGGAGAGGTAGCGGAGATCTGCGGTTTTTCCTCAATCCACTATTTCTCCTCATTCTTCAAAGCACGAACAGGTGTCACCCCGAACAGCTTCGCCAAACACAATTTACAATATTCTATTGAAGACAAACATAAAAAAGCAGGGATCACCCATGAATAACTTTATTAAAATCAAAAAATTTGCAAAGAAGAAGATCTTCGCAGTTTCAGACATACACGGTCACGCCAAGGAATTGCGCGCCGCACTCCGCATGATGGGATTTTCTCCAAGCTCACCCGAC
>JAFVTO010000212.1 GCA_017503165.1 Clostridia bacterium
GCATGTCATGCAAAAGCCATTGAGCCTCTTGCCATTAAAGCAACGGAGAGTTTGGGAGTATATTTAACAAAAAGGTTAAATGTGCCCCGCATGTCACGCAAAAGCCATTATGCCTCTTGCCATTAAAGCGACGGAGAGTTTGGGGATACATTTAACAAAAAGGTTAAATGTGCTCCGCATGTCATGCAAAAGCCATTGAGCCTCTTGCCATTAAAGCAAGGGAGAGTTTGGGAGTACATTTAACAAAAAGGTTAAATGTGTTCGGTATTCAGGTTAAGGCGCCGTTCTATGGCTATCGGCGGCTCAGAAAAGCATTATGACGGTCCGGTAAAGCTCTATGTTTTGCTCCTCAATAAAATATTCTGTAAAAAAAACGAAAAAATACATAATAAAAATGCTCTTACCTCTTGACAAACGGCAACGGGGGTGGTATAATTTACTTAACTTTTAGGTTAAAGGTTAAATGAAAAGTGCAGGGATAGGGCGGTGAGAGATTGGGACTTCAGCAGACCTTGAGAGCCTTGGCAGATCCTATACGCCTGGAGATCCTGATTCTTCTCAGAGGCGGTCGAAGATCCGCAGGAGAAATAAGCGACAATTTTGAAGTTACGGGCGCATCCGTTTCAAGGCATCTTTCCGTTCTTAAGCAGGCGGAGCTTGTAAGAGATAAGCGCGAGGGAAAGTATATTTTTTATGAGCTTAACCCGACGGTGCTCGATCAGCTTGAGGTCTGGATAAAGGACTTTAAATCTGCTTTCAGCGTCTCTTAGCACAGTGTTTTTGTAATCGAATCCTTCTTTGGTGGCGTTATTTACCGTGAATCCGCGGTTTTCCTCTCTCCTTTCTTTAATATATACTATATCGCCGCCTTATTTATATATCCGACTGCGGACGCTCATCCTCATTAAGCGTCCGCAGTTTTTCCGTTGTATTTATATTTACAAATGCCCTCTTGAATTTTGTGCGGATCTATTGGTATAATGTTAATTGTCATGCCATTCTTGGACTCTGCGCGCCGAGAGGCAAAGAGAGACGTGAAAGCAGCAGCATATTTTTTGTCGCGCGTTAGCTTTCGCGTTATATCCTTGTGAATTATTCTGAACCGCCACTGGCGGAAAATGGGGGTTTTATGCAAATATCTGTTATTGGATGCGGACGGTGGGGGTCCTTTCTTGCATGGTATCTGAGCGCAAAGCTGGGTCATTCGGTAATGATGAATGGCAGAGAAGGCAGTGTCTCATTTGAGGGCTTGCGAGCATCCCGCAGGAATGAATACGTTACTCTTCCCGATAGCGTGGAGTTACTTCCTCACTTGCCGTTGCATTGGAATATGCCGATACTGTGGTTGTTTCGGTTAATGCCCAGGGCTTTCCTGCGCTGTTGGGTGATATAAAAAGGCTGTATGAAAATGACAACAAACGTTCGGTAAGCGGCACAATTACGTCAAAGACCTTTATTCTGTGTATGAAGGGGCTTCTGGAAGGCAGCGGAAGAAGACTGTCTGAGGAGCTTCACGCCACGCTGGGAAATGACGTTGGCTGTATTGCCTGGGTGGGACCGGGACATCCTCAGGATTTTTGTGCCGGAATACCCAACTGCATGCTGTTGGCATCGGAAAACCGAGAACTTGCCGCCGAGTATTCGGAGCTGTTCTCAAGTGAGCTTATCCGACTTTATTTCAGCGGAGATATTGTTGGCTGTGAGATAGGCGCGGCAGCAAAAAACGTTATTGGAATTGCCGCAGGGCTTTTGGATGGAATGGGTCTTTCCTCACTGAAAGGCGCGCTTATTGCTCGCGGACCGAGAGAAATTGCCAGGCTTGCGGTGTCACTGGGAGGTGACGAGAGGAGTATTTTCGGGCTTTCTCATATCGGAGATTACGAGGCTACTCTGTTTTCTCAGCATTCCCATAACCGCAGATACGGCGAGGATATTATAAAGGGTGTTACCTACGATAAGCTGGCGGAGGGTGTATATACAGTCCGTTCGCTTATGACACTGAGTGAGAGAACCGGAATTGAGCTGCCTATCTGCGAGGTCGTATATAATATCCTCTATAATAAGCATTCTCCAAATGATGAGATAGAGGCGCTGTTTATGCGTACCCTAAAGCCAGAATTCTGATATATTCTGAGAAATACTGTGGTGTTACTATGTTCCTGACCGAATTCAGAGCATACGGAAAGGTAAATCTGTATCTTTCCGTAGGAGAAAAAAGAGAGGACGGTTTTCATTCCGTTGAGAGCATCATGCATAAGTCCGATGTGTATGATGACATAATAATAGAAAAAACAGAGAGCAAGGGCATACAGCTTATCTGCTCGCAGCCCGAATTTCCCTGCGACAGCAGTAATCTTATTCACCGTGCAGTGATCGGACTTCATGAAGAAATAGGCTTGCCGATAGACAAGCTGGATTACGGTTACCGTATTACAGTAACCAAGCGCATTCCGCTTTCAGGCGGAATGGGAGGCGGGAGCGCAAATGCGGGATATACTCTGCGCCATCTGAATATTGCTCTCGGAGAGCCTCTTTCGGTCGATAAACTCGCCGGAATTGCCGCGAGATTGGGGTCTGATGTGCCTTTTTTTGTGTACGGAGAGGATGCCATGATAGCCACCGGTCGTGGCGAAATAATGGAGAAATGTCCGTCGTTGCCCCCCTGTAGGATGGAGTTTCGGAGCTGCGGCAAAAAGCCCTCTACCGGGGCGATGTACGCGGCGCTTGATGCTATGCGTGTGTCGGATTCCTTGAAAGCCGACGGTGCTAACGCGCCTACACTGAACGATATGCTCTGCGCCCTTGAATCAGGCGACCTGCATAGAATCTCTAAAGCTGTTTACAATTCATTTACCCGGGTATTTGCCAAGCTTACAGAGGAATGCTATCCCGGACCTTATACAGTTATCGACCAATTAAAGCGCGAAGGGGCGGTTGTTGCCTTTCTGTGCGGAAGCGGTCCAACCGTCTGCGGACTTTTTCCTCCGGACTGAGCACTTACTCAGAATTACGGGCAAGGCGTGAGGCATTTTCTTTAACGCCTGCTTTTTGCGGCTGATAATGCCGAGAAAGGGTACTACTTGATATGATGACACCGCTAATGACCGCCAAGCAATTGCTGAATTCATCTCGCGAAGCAACGCTCGCCGTGGTAAATCCCCGAACTTCGCGGGTTTTTACCCAGCGCGGAGTGAAGCCCCTGCTTGACCTGGCAACTACATCACCCGCATTTCTCGCAGGTGCCTCTGTGGCGGATAAAGTGACCGGAGCTGCCGCCGCCTTCATTCTTGTTTACGCGGGCGCAAAAGAGCTTCATACAGGTGTAATAAGCCGCCGCGCGGAAGAAATACTGACTAAATACGGAATAAGCTATCAAGCTGATACTCGCGTTGAGTATATTATCAACCGTCGCGGAGATGGGTTCTGCCCTATGGAAACTGCCGTGAAAGATATTAACGACCCCGCAGAAGCCGTTAAAGCTATATCAAAAACACTGTCCGCTATGAAATAGGTAGCCCCTTTTTGGAGTGTGGTCGTAGGGGTACGCCCGCTTTTTGAAGAAAAGCATGAGTTGGCAAAGCCAACTTCGCAAAACTTTTGGATATGGTGTTATTGGGGAGGTTGATCTGTTCTTCCCCCACCGTTGCGCCGCGTCCGCTCTGCCGCCTTTCCCCGAATTTCTCTCGAAACTCTCGGCGGGGTACGCCCGCTTTTTGAAAAAAAGCGGGGCAAAAACTTTCGAATATGGTTTTATTATGGAGATTGATCTGTTCTCCCTCCCTCGTCGCGCCGCGTCCGCTCTGCCGCCTTTCCCCGAATTTCTCTCGAAACTCGCGGCGGCAGAGCCGGTTTACGCAATAAAAAAAGCC
>JAFVTO010000213.1 GCA_017503165.1 Clostridia bacterium
CAATAGCTTTGAAAAGTAAAAAAGCTTTTTTACTTTTTGTTAACAAATCAATTTGTATAAACAAAAAATGTGCTAACATACTTGAAATTCGGGCAGAAGCGTGCTATAATCAATTTGTACAAAGCGGTTAACCAATAAAAATTAGGGGGATCGGTATGGATAAAGAGGAGCTTATCGGGCTTTTTTCGGAGGCATTTCCTTTTTGGGGGAAAATGAATGATATTGATAAAGAGACCTTTATCAGAAGCTCTTATCACAAAAGCTTTCGAAAGGGTACAAATATTCACGACGGGAACGAATGTACCGGAGTAATACTTGTCAAATCGGGGAGTCTCAGGCTTTATCTTCTTTCAGACGAAGGAAAGGAGATAACACTTTATAGAATTTTCCCGGGAGATATGTGTATGCTTTCCGCATCCTGCGTTTTAAGCACCGTGACCTTTGATGTCTTTGTTGACTCTGAGGAAAACAGCGAATGTGTAGTGGTCAGCGGTTGTGCATTTGAGGATCTTTCAAGAAGGATGCCTGAGGCGAAGATATTCGCCCTTGAAGCTGCGCTCAGCCGTTTTTCGGACGTTATGTGGGTGATGCAGCAGATACTTTTCATGAACATGGACAAGCGGCTTGCGATTTTTCTGCTTGAAGAAACGGCGCAAAACGGAACGGATACTATCAGTCTCACCCAAGAGCAGATAGCCAAGTATATGGGCTCAGCCCGCGAGGTGGTGAGCAGAATGCTGAAGTATTTTTCCAAAGAGGGGCTGGTCGAGGTATCAAGAAAAGGCATCAAGGTGATAGACCGAAAACGTCTTAGCGTCCTATCACATTGATGCCTTAATAAGGCTATTTTAGTGTCTGCAACTGAGCAAACTCGTAGGATCTCGAAGCATCATTACGAAAAATGTCAGTGAAGAGACGTATCTGCTTTATTTGCGGAACCAACCGTCGCATCCGTCGTCAAAATCCATGCCCGACAGCATTTTTGCATTTTTCTCCGGGTCGCTCAGGTCAAGCTCATAGCTTTTTATCCTGTAGACATTTTTATCATACCAACCGTTCGGCTCTTCAAAGGTAACCCGCTTCAGCTCCTTGCAACCGCGGAAAGCAAGTGCGCCAACAGTCTTGACGGAGCGAGGGATTGTTATGTCAGCTAATGAGTCGCAATGCTCAAAGGCATCCTCGGATATTTCCGTGGCGTCTGCTTTTAACGGCAGTGCCGTCAGAGAACGGCAGTGACTGAACTGGCCTTCGTTTATGTAGGACAGGGCTGAGATTTCGGTCAGTGACGTGCAATGGGAAAAGGCATAGATTCCAATGCAGCAGTCAGGGAGAGTAGCGCTGACAAGCGAAGTGCAATTACTGAATGCTCCGTAGCCTATTATGCAAACGCTTTCGGGGATGACGATACGGGAAAGGGAAGAGCAGCCCGAAAAAGCATGCTCCCCGATTTCTTTGAATTCCTCTCCGTTTATCCATGCGTCCCCATCTACAGGCGGGAAGGTTACTCCCGTAAGGAGTTTGCAATTCTCAAAAGCAGATTCGCCAACGCTTGTAACGGCTATTCCCTCCACGCGGGCGGGTATCTCGATCTCAGTGACATCCTGCTCGCATGAGGTTACAGAGTATTGGTTTTCCTCTTGGTCAAGAGTTAGTGTGAGCTTTCCGAATTTGATCTTTTTCATTTGTTCAGACTCATTTCATAGTATTTTCAAGCTGTGTCAATTCATGTGGGTGACGCTTTAGTCAACCGATGTTCCACAGCTTTTTTATTTTGCCTTGTTACGTTATCTGAATGATTTTGAGCTTTGTGACAGCAGGCGGTTGATCCGCGCTCAATAGCAGTATATCGGGAAAGTAAATACTTTTTAAGTCAAAAGCTTTTCGTATGCCACCCGAGCATCCTTGCTCAGCAGATATATAGTTCCGCATAAACGGAATCCGTGCTTTTCCAGCATTCTTCGCATAACCACGTTTCCCTCGTGGGTATCTATGCGGAGAGAAGCCAGACCGAGCGCTCTGGCAAAGTCTGCGGCAAAAGCAATTATCGCAGTAGAAATTCCGCTTCCGCGATTTGCTACCGAGATCGCAACGCGGTGCAGGGCAACATAGCTTTGGTTTTCGTCGCCGGTTAACCAATGACCGCCGTATATCTTATCGTAGGTTATCTCACCGTCATCAACGAGCACGAAGGTGCCGCAGAGCTTTCCGTCTATCTCGACGGAGTATGAGCATCCTTTTTCGATATCGTCGGATATTACATCACGGGATGGATAGCCGTTCTGCCATTGGTCAATTCCAAGTCTTGCTATAGTTGCGCGGGCTTCATTGAAGATATCCATCAATCGGTCAAGATCGTTTAAAGTTGATTTTCGGATTATCACGTTATTTTCTCCATTGAGCATACAGTTTTTTAAGTCACGATTAATTTTCAAGCGACACGTTTTTTAATCAAGCATATTCACGCACCTTGCAGAGCATGTGGGCAATAATGCATACCACGGCTCCGACAGCGATAATTACATACCCCTCTGCTCCGGAAGAGCTTATTATTCCGGTTACCCCGTATAAAATAAACAGTATTCCGATGCTACCCATAATATTTCCGGGGTAAGAATAGTTATCCAGCATGGGATCATTCCTGAACAGACAGACAATATCGCGTATTATATATAACAGCATACGCAACGGAACCGTAAGGGTGAGCAGCAGCCAGATTGCAACGGAGACAGGTATTGCGCGGAGAAGACTGCATCTGCGATCCTCGTCGCTTCCCAGATACATCCCGTGGATATAAACTTCCTTGAGGATCTCCGCAACGCCTGCGCCGCAGCACGCGCCTATAACACCGAATGCGGCGCGTAAGTCGCGCCACATATACACGAACGAGCCGATAATAACGAATATGCAGTAAAAAGCAATCCAGTTCACTTGAGTAAATATTCCGATGCCGTTTTGCTTTAC
>JAFVTO010000214.1 GCA_017503165.1 Clostridia bacterium
ATATAGGTTGCCGGATCCGGCTTGTCCTGTGCTTGGGTAAATCTTGCCCCAACCTCGCCGCCTGCTGTCTTGCACAGTAGCTCAAGCTCGCCAAGCGAAGCCATTGCAGCTGCCTCATCCCTGTCTGTAAGTAGCTTGACAAGGGCGATCCGCTCAGGCTCATCGCCTTCAAATTCTATTCTTTTCACTGTCTTAGCCATATATCAGACATCCTTTCAGCGTAATAATGACAAAACGGGCATAAGCCCCGATGCTTCGGCGCATACACCCGTTTTTCTTTGATAATTACAGTTTGTCTTATTTACCGACTGCCTGAAGACGCTTCTTGAACTTGTCAACACGTCCGCCTGCATCAACAAACTTCTGCTTTCCGGTAAAGAACGGATGGCACTTTGAGCAGATATCAACACGGATATCGCCGCCCTTGGTGGAACGGGTAACAAAGGTCTCGCCGCAAGCACACTTGACGGTTACTTCTTCGTAGTTAGGATGGAGTCCTTTCTGCATGATGTTATATAAGTACGCCCTGAACGAAAATGATTCGCGGGATTTTGCCCGGTTAACTTTTTTCGGGGGAGTACATCCTCCTTTCGCTGAGAATATTCAAAATCCTCGATATTATAGCATATCCGGATACGAATTTCAAGTCTTTTTTAAAAATGTATCGAAATGTTAATTGTTTTTTTACAATTCGTCGCAGTTCAGTTGTTCTGAGCCTCTTCCAATGCCTGGGTAATTGCAATGGAAAACTGGTCTGCGCAAGAGGTGGTTTTACCTCCGCAACGGTTTCCCTTGAGAATGTCGGCGATCTCCCTTGCGGGCTTTCCCTCTACAAGACGTGCGATAGCCTTAAGATTGCCGTTGCAGCCGCCTGTGAAAACCACGTTTGAAACGATACCGTCATTCAGCTCAAAGGTGATGCGTCGGGCGCATACGCCTCTGGGAGAAAATTCGTAGGTCATGGCTTGTTCTCCTTATATTTTATACTGTGCCTGTACTGTGCCCGATGCTTCGGCTTATTTAAGCATTGCCTGAAGGGTGTCCTTTGCGGCTTCAAGAGCCTCGTCGATCTTTGACAGATCCTTACCTCCGCTGGTCGCGCTGTCGGGACGTCCTCCGCCTCCGCCTCCGCATATTACGGAAAGCTTCTTCAGCAGATTTCCTGCGTGAGCGCCACCGGCGACCGCATTCTTTCCGCATGAGCATACGAAATTGAGCCTTCCGTCGTTGACTATTGCCAGTACCGTTACGGAATCCGCATCGGCGCTTCTGAAATCGTCGGTGATCTGGCGCGCCGAATCAATAGATACGCCGTCGAGACGTCCGGTCATAAGAGTGAATGCTCCGACCTTGGTTGCGTTCTTCTTTATACCGTCGGTCTTTGAGGATGCGATCTTGGTGTTCAGCGCCTCGATCTCCTTGGCGCTGGCTTTAAGCTCGGCTGATACTGCCGCCGCACGCTTGGCTATATCTGCGGGGTTGTTTGCCTTAAGCTCTTTTGCTGTCTCTGCGATAAGCGCATCGCGCTCGCTCAGCATACGGAGCACTCCCAGTCCCGTGGTAGCCTCTATGCGGCGAACGCCTGCGGCTACGGAGCTCTCGGAAATGATCTTGAAGAGACCTGCCTTAGCGGTGTTGTCCAAATGGGTTCCTCCGCAAAGCTCGGTGGAGAAGTCTCCCATTTTTACCACGCGGACGGTGCTTCCGTACTTTTCTCCGAACAGAGCCATGGCTCCTGTCTTACGGGCGTCCTCCAGCGACATCTCGCAGGTGTCGATCTTCTCACCAAGGAAGACGTGGGCGTTTACAAGCGCTTCCACCGCCGCCAGCTCCTTTTCTGTCAAGGGAGCGAAATGCTTGAAGTCGAAGCGGAGTCTTTCGTTGTCAACGTATGAGCCTGCCTGCTCAACGTGGTTTCCGAGAACCTGACGGAGAGCCGCCTGAAGCATGTGGCAAGCGGAGTGATTTCTCTTTATAGACGAACGGCGTGCGGAATCTATCTCCATTTTTACCCTATCGCCAACCTTTATGTCGCCGCTGGCTACGGAGCAAAGATGAACGTAAACTCCGTCGGTCTTCTGAGTGTCGGTAACGCTGATGAGAGTGTCGGAATCGTAAACCGTTCCCACGTCGCCAACCTGACCTCCGCCCTCTCCGTAGAATACGGTCCTGTCGGTGATCAGCGTGAATTCGCCCTCTGTGACCTCATTTACCGGCATATCGTCGGCAATGATACCGAGAACTGTAGCCTCACAACTCTCACCTTCGTATCCGAGGAACTCGGTCTTGGGAAACTCAGCAAGTACGCTCTTTGATGCGTCTGACCATCCGGAGATGTTTGCGCGGGCGCTTCTCGCTCTTTCCTTCTGTGCCACCATGAATCTCTTGAAGGTGTCCTCGTCGATATCCAGCTTCTGCTCTGCTGCGATCTCACGGGTAAGGTCAATGGGGAAGCCGAAGGTGTCGTACAGCTTAAAGACGTCCTCGCCGGAAAGTCGGCTCTTTCCCTCGGAGAGAGTCTTTTTCACCATGTTGGAAAGAATGCTCAGTCCCGCATCTATTGTAGCGGCGAAGCGCTCCTCCTCTATGGATATGACCTTCTTTATATAATCAAGCTTTTCGGTGAGCTCGGGATATTCGCTGTAGTTCTCTTTTGCCACTACCTCTACGATGTCGGCAAGGAACAGACCGTTGATGCCCAGCATCTTACCGTGTCTTGCGGCGCGGCGGAGAAGTCTGCGGAGAACGTAGCCTCTTCCCTCGTTTGAAGGTACTACTCCGTCGCATACCATGAAGGTGGTGGAGCGGATGTGGTCGGTGACCACGCGCAGAGAAATATCACTTTTAGGATCGGCACCGTACCTTACTCCCGATTTCTCGGAGATGGCAAGCATAATGTTTCTTACGGTGTCTACCTCAAAGAGGTTGTTTACACCCTGCATAAGGCAGGCAAGACGCTCAAGTCCCATACCGGTATCTATATTAGGCTTGGCAAGACGGGTATAGTTGTTGTTGCCGTCGTTATCGAACTGGGTGAACACCAGGTTCCAAAATTCCATGAAGCGGTCGCAGTCGCAACCGGGCTTGCAGTCGGGGGAGCCGCATCCGTATTCGATTCCACGGTCGAAATATATCTCGGAGCAGGGACCGCAGGGTCCTGAACCGTGCTCCCAGAAGTTATCCTCCTTGCCCAGGCGGACCATGTGCTCCTCGGGAACACCTATCTCCTTGGTCCAGATATCGTATGCTTCGTCATCCTCCAGATATACGGTTACCCAAAGTCTGTCCTTGGGCAGATCCAACCACTCTGCGCCGGTAATGAACTCCCAAGCCCAGTTGATAGCCTCCCGCTTGAAATAATCTCCGAATGAGAAGTTGCCAAGCATCTCAAAATAAGTGCCGTGACGGGCGGTGATGCCTACTCTGTCGATATCGGGAGTGCGGATGCACTTCTGACAGGTGGTCATGCGGTGACGGGGCGGCTCAAGCTCGCCGGTGAAGTATTTTTTCAGAGGAGTCATACCTGCGTTGATAAGAAGTATGGATTTATCGTTTATCGGAACCAGAGGAAAGCTCTTGTGGCGGAGATGCCCCTTGCTCTCAAAGAACGTGAGGTATTTTTCACGTATATCGTTAAGTCCTGTCCATTTCATTGTTTTGCCCAATCCTTCATTACTTTATCTTTTTCTATATACCTATACAATAATTACAAATTATTTTACCACTTTTGCGCGGCTCTGTCAAGATGCTTTTTTATTTTTGAAAGGTTTTTTCGGAAATTTGTGCACAATACATTGATTTTCTTTGCGTTATGTGCTAAAATATAGTGTGAAATTTTCCGATATGATTCGGAAAGCTTACGAACTACAGATGAATGCAGAGGTTTTTTCGGATGAAACGAGATATTTTATCAATGGATCCCGAGGAGCTCCGCCGCTTTTTTTGCGATGAGCTTGGCGAGCCGAAATACCGCGCTGACCAGGTGTGGAGCTTTATGTATAAGGGAGAGGGCTTTGAGGGGATGAGCAATCTGCCCAGAAAACTCAGAGCCGACCTTGAAGAGGCGGCGGAGATACGCGTTCCCGAAATAGCCTTGAAGCTGGTGTCTGCGGTGGACGGTACGGTCAAGTACCTTTTTCGGCTTTCCGACGGACAGAAGATAGAAAGTGTTGTTATGCGCTATAAATACGGTCTTACTATCTGTATCTCCTCCCAGTGCGGCTGCCGTATGGGGTGCCGATTCTGCGCGTCGACTATCGGCGGTAAAGTGCGCGACCTGCTTCCTTCCGAGCTGCTCGGTCAGATAATTGCCGCTCAGAAGGATATGGGCGAGCGCATATCCCACGTGGTAATGATGGGCATAGGAGAGCCCCTGGATAACTATGAAAACGTGCTTAAATTCCTCCGTTTGGTCAATATGGAGAAGGGGCTGGGTATAAGCTACCGTCACATTTCTCTGTCCACCTGCGGTCTGGTTCCCAAAATAAGGGAGCTGGCAAAGGAGAATTTTCCCATAACCCTTTCCGTATCTCTTCACGCGCCGGATGACGAGACGCGCTCTGCGATAATGCCGGTAAACGAGGCATGGGGAGTGGATCGGCTTCTCACCGCTTGCCGCGAATACTTTGAAGCCACAGGGCGCCGGATCTCATTTGAATATACACTTATATCCGGAAAGAACGATGGCGTGAAGGATGCGATCAAGCTGGCAACCACTCTGAAAAGGTATATGAAGGACGGCATACACGTCAATCTCATTCCGCTGAACGAGGTAGAGGAACGTGATTATAAAAGGGGCAAAGCCGAGGATATAAAGCGCTTTTGCGATACCCTGGGTAAATACGGGGTGAATGCCACAGTTCGCCGTAGACTCGGACCGGATATAAACGCATCCTGCGGTCAGCTTCGCAGGCAGAGCGAGGATAAGTAATCGGGAGAGAAGCTCTCATTGAGCTCAAGTACTCCTTTGGAAAGGCTGTGGACTTGCAACAGAATCCTCTTGGAAAATTAAAAACGCAGGCAACGGGTTTTTAGGTAAAGCCCGCAGTCTGCGTTTTTTAACGGTTCAGTTGATTTTCTTTACGCCCCAATGGATTGTGGCGGATTCGGGAATGAATGCTTGATAAAGCAGATCGCTCTTATCCGATTCGCAGTAGATATCATTCAGTGAGCTGCAATAAGCGAAAGCCGCGACTCCGACACTTGTTACGCTTCGCGGAATAGTGACAGACCTGAGGGAAATGCAATTCTTAAAAGCCCAACCTCCAATGCTTGTCACACTGCTTGGGATATTCAAGGAAGCGAGGAAATGGCAATCCGTGAACGCCGTATCTCCAATGCTTTTTACGCTGTTTGGAATATTGACAGATTTCAGAGCCTTGCAATGGTAAAACATTCCGTCACAAATGCTCGTAATGCTGCTCGGAATAGTGACGGATGAAAGAAAATTGCAGTTTGTGAATGCCCGAGCCCCAATGCTTTTTACACTGTCGGGAATAGTGACGGATCTGAGCGCTGTGCAATGCCCGAACGCCTGTTCCCCTATAGCAGTTACGCTATTCGGGATAATTACGGATGAAAGCAACGTGCAGCCATAGAACGCCTCGGCTCCAATACGCGATACACAGGACGGTATCTCTATGCTCATGACGGTACGGTTCTTTAATTTTATGATCTCATAGGTTCCGTCGTCTAATTTTTTGTATTCGAACGGCTTGAGCAACTCCAACTGCCGCTGTGTTTCCCTTTGCTCGTCATCAATTCTTGCATCATCAATTCTTGCGGCTTCAATATCTTTCTGCCATTTGGTGTTGGCGAATGCGCTTGGGGCAACCTCGACGGAATCGGGAACAGTGACCTCTTCAAGCTTTTCGCAGTCGGCAAACGCCATATCCCCAATACTTTTTACGCTATTCGGGATACTCACGGACTCAAGGGCAGTGCAACCGCAGAACGCTTCCTCACCAATGCTTGTCACACTGTTTGGGATACTTAGGGACTCAAGGGCAGTGCAACCGCGGAACGCTTTCTCACTAATGCTTGTCACACTGTTTGGGATACTCACGGACTTAAGGGATTGGCAGCAGTTGAATGCCCATATTCCAATGCTTGTCACACTGTTTGGGATACTTAGGGACTCAAGGGAAAGGCAAATGGAGAACGCACTCTTTCCGATGCTTACCACACCGTTTGGGATACTTACGGACTTAAGGTTGCGGCACCAGGAGAACGCATTCTCACCAATGCTTGTCACACTGTTTGGGATACTTACGGACTCAAGGGCAGTGCACCGGTGGAACGCTCTCTCTCCGATGCTTACCACACCGTTTGGGATACTTACGGACTCAAGCTTTTCGCAGTCGGCAAACGCCTTATCCCCAATACTTTTTACGCTATTCGGGATACTCACGGACTTAAGAGAAAAGCAACATGAGAATGCAGCATTGCCGATGCTTGTCACACTGTTTGGGATACTTACGGACTCAAGGGCATTGCAATCGCAGAACGCGCTCACTCCAATACGTGATACGCAGGACGGAATCTC
>JAFVTO010000215.1 GCA_017503165.1 Clostridia bacterium
GGGACGGCTGAGCTTTGCCATGAAGCGAAGAGTAGCGCTGTCCGACGTTGTCGTCTTCAGTGAAGCTCCCTCCAAAACCTCGATCTTCATCTCTACTGCGCGGCAGGTTATATCGCCGCTCATCATGTAAAGCTGACCGGGGGAAAGAAGCGTGACCTTGGAGCCGTCTGTGATCTCCCAGCCTCCGAAAACTCCGTTGTCCGGTGTTACTGCGTCCGGTGCCACGAAAATATTTCCGGGTACTACCGCAGAGGAGCTTATCTGTCCGTTGACAATAATATTGGCAACAGATCCGAGAGGGTAGCTGCCATCCCCGTCCGCAGTACCGAAGTGCAGCTTTTCGGCGTTGAATGTATAGCCGCCGACTGTTCCGTTTACGGTGTTGTTTCCGAGCGCGATACGGTTGTCCTTGTAAAATCTGAGTACGCCTCCCTCAAGCATCAGACCGTTTCTCGGTTCTGCGGTTACTGTGTTTATGGGAGCAGGTGCATTATACGCCGCCATGTTGTCTACGTAAATGGAACCGATGTTTTCCTCGTTTGAGAACTGGGCGGTACGCAGCTCGTCGACCTGGAAATTCATTGCGTTATAGTGTGAGTCGGTCAGAAATACTGCCTCGTCCACTATCAAAAGTCCGTTTACGTAAACGTCCATAGTATTGGTGGACGGATGTATTGCCACGGATAGACGGGTGTATTCCTTGGTGGAAAGTACCGCTATGAGAGATCCGGAATCAGAGGCGAGATATACGCCGCCGTTTCCGTTCATAGTCAGAAGATTAGGCATATAATTCGTA
Organism: Clostridia bacterium; assembly: GCA_017503165.1. Taxonomy (GTDB): domain Bacteria; phylum Bacillota; class Clostridia; order Oscillospirales; family CAG-272; genus SIG673. Next base: position 797 of record JAFVTO010000215.1, read on the forward strand.
TTTGTATCTGCGTTATTCCTATCTATAAGCTGGAACAGGGAAGTGGATTTTTTAATCCCTTCACCCAGCTTATATTCAACCTCCAAAACCAACTCACTACCCGGTGTGTGGTTATTCAGATAGAAATTGAGATAGGAATGGGTAGTGGCGGTTTTTGAGCTGACTACGTGGATAGCGCTTCCGTCGCCTCTTCTGACGAGCTCGAAAGCTGTGTCTCTCTGGACAGACTGTGCTCTTCCGCCTTGGTAAATGCCGGCTACCTTGGTGTAAAAATCAGAGGAGGGCAGAGAGCCGGTTGCGGGGGTATTGGTCGTATATTGGCCTGATGTGTAGGTATCGGAGCTATCATAGGTTGTATACGTATATACTTTGCCGCCGTTTGAAACAAGTGCCTTTAAACCTGTTTCGTACGCAGCCTCAAGCTGAGTATCTGCGCGGCCGATATTTGTATGTCCGTCGTAGACACCCAGGTACGAGCCGCTTTCTGAAAACTCGTATGTAAAATTTCCGATAGTCTGAACACCGGTAAGGTATTCTCCGTTGCGGTAGTATCTCACTGCTCCGTCCGAGTCTGTAGTCCAACCATCCGCAGAATCGGCTACAGCGCCGAATGGGATAGCCGCAATAACTGCGATCGCGATCAACAGAAGCATGAGGATTTTCGCTGTTGATTTCATAAAAGACCTCCAACATTCTGATGTTTTTGAGTGTTTTTACCTATTTATCGGTATTAAGAATTGCTTACATTATATCATATAAATATGTCTTTTTCTCCATGTGGACGTTATTTTTAGCTTGTCGGGTGTAGAATTTGGCAGTCGTTTTTTGTGCATTATGACATTTTGTATATTCGCCTTTGGCTATTGCCGTTTCTTTAAAGTGAAAAGGCTCTCATGCTCTGTATGTTCAGTGTATCGGTCCTTTTGCGCTTATGTGAGCGCATCCGAATTGCTGACCTACAGAAATGAAGAGCCTATATATCTTGATCTATGTATTCTCCCTGAGTGTTCCGAGAATAGCCAGCTTTCCGCTTTCAAATGTCAAAGCACCTTGCATGAAAACGGTATACGGGTCCCGCATCGGTGCATCTGCCGATAGCTCGGAGGTGGCGCCGCCGGTAAATGTGCCCGCTGCCATTATTACTTGATCTGTATATCCCGGCATAGCCCAAGGCTCGGGAGTAACGTGGGAATCAACGGGGGAAAAACGCTGTATCGCCTGGCAGAACCTGCAGAGCTTTTCCGGGGAACGCAGAGTGAGAGTCTGGATAAGATCGTAGCGCGGTTCCGCATATTTCGGTGACACATCGTATCCTGCTTTTTCATACACATACGCGGCAAATGCGGCAGTTTTCAATGCTTGGGCAACCACATGTGGCGCCATGAAGAACCCGAGAAGAATGCTTCTGTTTTGACCGAGAGTGCAGCCAACCTCTCCGCCCACTCCGGGGGATGTCATTCGGTATGATGCCAGCTCCACAGCGCGCTTTGTGCCTGCCAGATATCCTCCCGTAAGTGCAATTCCGCCTCCGGGGTTTTTGATCAGAGAACCGCATATCAGGTCTGCGCGGGGCTCTTTTTCGCAGGTAAATTCTCCGTAGCAGTTGTCTACCATAACGAATGCCTTGGAATTGGCATGGACGTAGTCGGTTATTTCGTCTATCTCGTCGGGGGAGAGCGCGCGACGCTGACCGTAACCGCGTGAGCGCTGTATGTAGACCACTTTTACAGTATCGTCCAGCAGATGTTCGAAGCTTTCCCCTATCTCACATTGGCGGTAGCTTACTCCAAAGTCCTTAAGCGAGCCGTTTCCTGCTTCTCCCGTCAGTCCTATGACCTCTTCAAGAGTGTCGTATGGCTTTCCGGTTACCGAAAGCAGGGTATCTCCCGGGCGCAGCAGTCCGAAAAGACCGATGGTGAGGGCTTGCGTACCGTTTACAATGGTGTGGCGCACCAGTGCTGCTTCCGTGCCGAAAACCTCGGCATATATCTGTTCGATAGCTTCGCGTCCGGGATCGTCGTATCCGTATCCTGTTGATGCCTGAAAGTGCATTTCCGATATACGGTGCTCGGCAAATGCCTTCATTACCTTCTGTGTGTTACTTAGCGCGATACGGTCTATTCTTGCGTAAACATCGCTCAGCGCTGTATCTGCCTCAGAGCATATTCTTAATTCTTCTTTTGTCAGTCCTTGCATTTTATTTATAATCCTTTCCTTGCTTTTCATATCCGGGTTATGCATCCGATATATCCGCTATTCCTGCGTTTACGTCCTTTACCGTCTTTATTATCGCGCGCAGGTTGCGGGCGGTCAGCTTTCCGTGGGCATTTGCCTTTCGCAGTCTTGTGTGCAGCACGGAGGCATGAATGGTTCCCTTGCTTGGCGGGTGAGAAAATCTCAGAGCTCCGTTGGTATATACTATCAGCGAGTGAACCTTTACGTCGCGCACCCCTGCGGCATTTGCATAATATGCCAGCAATCTCCTCGGAGATTCCTGCTCCTTGAAGGGATTTGGGAATTCCGTAACCGCACCTCGTGTCATAAGCTTCCACATTCCGGCTCCGGGCGGATTCTCCAACAGTCCCTCATTGCATATTCGGCTGATAATAAAAATGCCTGCCCGATTTACTGCGACAGTGCCATACGATATCTCCTCTCCGTCCTTTCCCGGAATGGGGAGCGAAATGCCTGTAAGCACACTTCCCGATGGCATAAATGCGCGAAGAAGCTGGGGGATGAGCTCCGGGTCCGACGGATCTGCAGAGCGCAATCGTTCGCGGCAGTATTTTTCCGTTATTATCGGCTTGATGATTAGATATATCGGTATTGCTACAAGAGCGAAAATTACAAAAAACAAGAAATATTTCAAAGGACATTCTTCCTTTCCGTAAGTAGGTGTTCGTTTCCGTGATCAGCTCCGCATTTTTCTGTGTTAACGTGTGGCAAATACGGTCGGATACCGTCGAAAATGCTATAAAACAAATAGTGTGGCGTATGCACCTTGCGGTACCCGCCACCCTTTTTGTAAAGGCTATGTCACAACGTTAGTTCAGTACGGCATAGCTTTTAATATATCATCTCAGTTTGCAAGCTTTTCGAGATAGTCGCATATATCGGACACAGTAATGAATTTGCGGATGTCGTCGTCTCCGATCTCGATATTAAACTTTTCCTCACATACCATTATGAGATCTGCCAGTTCAAGGGAGTTGATGCCAAGATCGTTTACAAGCTCTGCCTCGAGCGTAATATCCTCCTCATTGAGCTGAAGCTCGTCTACGAGTATGCTCTTGACCTTCTCAAACATATAAATTATCCTCCAATGTATTCTTTCTTTTTGTAGCTTTGCAGGGGTAAAGTGAATTACTTGACCAAAAATCTCTTGATCTTCTTTGTAGTGGTCTTCTCAAACTCGTTGTCGCGAACATCAAAAGTCTGGATATGCTTGAATGTGGGTAGACGCTTGTTGGTATTTACAACAGCCTCCTTTACCTTCTCCTGTATCTCCTCCGGGGTAAGCCCCTCGGTGAGCTCGGGATTGGGGTAGATCACTGCGGTAATAGCAATGTTTCCGTCTGCATTCGCTCTTCCTACAACCACGCTCTCGCAAACGACCTCCTCGTGGGACAGGTGCTCCTCCAGCTCCTCGGGGAAAATGTTCTTTCCGTTGGAGAGAATGATGAGATTCTTTTTGCGTCCGGTAATGAAGATAAATCCGTCACGGTCAATATATCCCAGGTCTCCGGTGCGGAACCATCCGTCCTCGGTCATGACCTCGGCTGTAGCTTCCGGGTTGTTGTAATAGCCCATCATTACGTTGTCGCCGCGAACCAGGATCTCTCCCGTGGTCTCATTCTCTGCTGCGTCTATCTTGACCTCGCATCCGGGAACTGCTGTGCCGACTGAGCCGGGCTTTACCTTTCCGTAACGGTTGACCGCAACCAGCGGGGAACACTCAGTGATGCCGTAGCCCTCCTGAAGGACGATACCCCATGCGTTGAAATCCCTGGTTATCTCAGGGGAAAGAGCTGCGCCTCCGCATATTATGTTGGTGACATTTCCGCCAAGCGCCTTGTGAATGTCCTTGAAAAGCTTCGCGCTTATGTCGATTCCGACCTTCCTCAAGGCTAAGCTCAGCTTCATTGCGAAGCGAACCTTCTTTTCCATTTTCTTCTGGCGGATCTCTTTCCAGATACGCTTGTGTATCGTCTCGGCAAACAAGGGCACCAGAATAAGAGAATTGGGCTTAAAGGACTGGAAATTGCGAAGTGCGTTTTTGATGCTGTCGTTGAGATAAGTGCTTGCGCCCAACATATTCAACGCCAGGTGCTCGGTGGTTACTTCGTACGAGTGGTTCATGGGAAGAACTGATACAAAGGTGCTGTTTTCGTCGAAATGTACTACGTCTATACAAGCGTTTGCCGAGGTAGAAAGATTTTTGTGGCTGAGCATTACGCCCTTGCTGGTTCCCGTGGTTCCCGAAGTGAAAATAAGGCATGCCATCTTCTCGGGATCTACCTTATAGTCGGTGAACGAGTTGTCACCGTTTTCCATTGCCTCGCGACCGATACGACGGACTTCTTCAAGGGATATGAAGCGTTCGTTCGGCATGTACTGCGGATCCGGTGAGATCGGGATAAAGTAATCAACATCGGACATAAGGCTCGAAAGAGCGGGCATGCGCTTGTTGAACGACGGAGTGTAGACGATAGCCTTGACCTTGGCGATGGTAGCAAAGCCGCTGAGCGCCTCGTCATCCAGCTCCTTATCCAGCGGGACTGCGGCTCCGCCTCCGTTCGCGGCGGCAAAATATCCTGCCATGTAGAAGGGATTGGCTTCTCCGATGACAGCTATATTGCTACCCATGATGCCGAAGGTGGAAAACGCCGTACCCAATTCATCTACGCATACGCGCAGCTGATGACGGGTAAGGATCTTGATCTCTCCGTTTTCCTTGTAATGGTAAAACGGCTTGTCACCCCATGCGGTATCCACCGCAACAAGCAACTCCTTGAGATCTCTTACATAAGGGATCTTTTCAGTGTTTCTTGCTTTGTTCTTGACAGTTTTTGTTGCGTTTTCGTAATTTGACATTTTTGTTTCCTTCTTGGTATTTGTTGCAGGGAACATTACGATCGAAGTCATTATAACCCAAAAAACTTGTTTTGTCAAGTATTTTTAAACAAATCTACTTGATTTGGCCCCGGATTAGTATTATAATGATAGAAAAGAGTGGCGAGTTTACAATGCGTTTGACTTTTGTTTTAAAGTTTTTAATCTTTTGAAAGGATATTTGGAGTGATATGAAGAAGAAGGCTATAGCAGTTATTTCAACTCTTCTTGTTTTGCTGATTGCGGTTCGGGTGGTCAGCTCCCTGGATTTTGTGAAGAAGGATAACAGCTACGTTGAGGACAGCGGCGGGGAGGACAATTCTTCTAATAAGCCCAATAAGCCACGCGATCTTTATGAGCCGGATTGGGAAACGGATATTTTTACTCTCGACAGATATCTTGAAAAGAATCCTCAATTCATGGAATACGGGATATACAACGGCGCGTACGTTGAATATTCCGAGCTGCTCTCAGATCGCAATAAATGCTTTTCCAAGGGGGGATCCGCGCTTGCTATGATGTACGATTATTTCGATTACGTCATGCACGTACTTA
>JAFVTO010000216.1 GCA_017503165.1 Clostridia bacterium
ACTATTTTTTCAGCATCCTCCGCGCTGATAACGCCCTGCTTTGCCAGCATTCTGGCATGAGCCGTGCTTCCCATAATATCCTCGCGATACATTCTGCTGTCAAAGGATACAGAGGAATTGAAGTCGTTGACCCGTGAGTCAAGGGCTTTTTTGAAGCGACCTTCCCACATCTTTTTCGCTTGCGTCTGCATATTTAATACTTGCCTTTCTTCTTTAACTACTTTGATACTCCGTGCGTAACTCACTTTTTCCGTATTATATACATTATATAACTTTGTCCCAAAATTTTCAAGTGTAAATTTCAACAAATATTAGTATTTTACACAACACAACTTGTATAAATATTACATAATCGTGCATATTTATACACAAGGCGGTGTTTTTTTAATATATATTCATCTTCCTTGACAAAAAACAAGCCTTGTGATATACTTAAAACGGTTTTGTTGCGATCGCCCCCGTAAACGAAAGAAGCGAGGACACAGGGCAACTAAATGACACTTATCTCCATTCATAACGGAATAAGGCAGACAGGAAGAGAGGAATAAAACGGTTATTGTGTATAAGCGCACTGATAAAAACTCAAAGAGAGCAAAGAAAACAGAGAGCATCCGCATCGAGCTCTCATTGCTCTCCAAAGGATAACCGAAAAACAGATATGCCAAGACATTCAAATCAGAAAGCGAAGCTGTTGTACCTGCAAAAAATACTGCTGGAGGAAACGGACGAGCAGCATGCGCTTACCGTCGCCCAGCTAATAAAAGCCCTTGCCGCATACGGAATACAGGCGGAGCGCAAAGCGATCTACAACGATATAGAAGCTCTCAGAGCCTTCGGTCTGGACATAGAATCTCAAAGAGACCGCTCAGTAAGATATTTCGTAGCAGAGCGGGCTCTTCAGCTTCCGGAGCTGAAGCTGTTGGTAGACTCGGTCCAGGCATCAAAATTCATAACAAAAAAGAAAAGCGAGCAGCTTATAGGAAAGCTTACGGCAATGACGGACAGACACCGTGCGCACATGTTAAAACGCCAGGTTTTCGTGGCAAACCGCGTAAAAACGGAAAACGAGACTATATATTATATCGTGGACAACATTCACGAAGCCATCAGCACAAACGTACAGATCACCTTCCGCTATTCAGACTGGACACCTAAAAAGAAAAGCTTCCCCGACACGGAGGAAAGATCTACAGGGTAAGTCCCTGGGCGTTGACTCTGAACGAAGAAAACTATTATCTGATAGCATACGATGAGGAGTATCACGGCATACGCCACTACCGAGTGGATAAAATGTCAAGTGTCACCGTCACCGCGGAGCGGCGAACCGGCGAGGAGCTATTCCGCGATTTTGATATTGCTGTGTACGCAAACAAAAATTTCGGAATGTATAACGGCGAGGAGGAGCGAGTCCTGCTTCGTTGCCGCAATCACCTTGCCGGAGTAATGATAGACCGCTTCGGAGAGGACGTAACCTTCTTTAATCTTACGGAAGACTCCTTTGAATTATACATAAAAGCCGCGATCAGCCCTATGTTTCTTTCATGGATAGCGAATTTCGGTGATGCTGTTACCGTTGTATCCCCGGACACAGTGCGTGACCGGCTGGTATCCCATCTGAAAAAGGTACTCGCACTGTATGAATAATTTGAAAAACACGGGGATCTGCCGCGTTATTCCATAATTAACACCCCAAAAACAAAAGGAGAAAACTATGTCAGTCCCAATTCCAACACACCTGATTGAGCTTGCCGTTGATCCCGAACCAAAGGGAGATGCTCTTGGCTTTGACCTTCAGTGTCAATGCGGCGGGCACGCTTTTACGGCGTACCGCGGAATTATCGAGCCTACCCCGCAGGAAAAAGAAGAAACAAAGGCATTTGAGGATTTTGTAAGGCGTTGCGGCGCCAGGCACTTCTCATTCACCGTACGGGATGACGGCGTTACAGTTGCGATTCGCCGTAATATTTTCGGAAAGACGGTAGACTGGGCGATTGCCCCTGCAAGCGAATCTCCGGAGATCTACCGCGTAAAATGCGCAAAATGTCTGAAAAAGCACCTTCTGCTCGACACCCGAATACACGGCTATTCCGCGTTGTCAGACGACACAGTTGCCACCACAAATCTATGCCCGGACTCCGATGAGCAATCCGTGGAACGAAAGCCCTCGGAAGGGGCGTTTGTGTTCAAAGAGCTGTCAGCGCACGCCGCGCCTTACCCGATCACCGTTGTGATACGCAGCTTTGCCACTCTTGAAGAATGCAGGGAAAGAGGAATTGACGGGGCGACGGAGGAGCAGTATGCCAACGCTTTTCTTGAAATGATTGCGATAGCCCCCAAAACACCCGTTTCAAAGCAGATAACTCTGTTTGATGTTGAGACCTGCTGACACAGAACGCTGCGGCTTGCGTTACGCATGGCAGGGAGAGCACTTTACGCGGCAAATCACCGCGCCAAGCCTATTTTTATGACAGTAAAAAGCACTTATGAAACACGGAAACACACCGCGTAGCATAAGTGCTTTTTTCAGTTCATACGTATTCGTTCTGAAGGCGAGGCAAGCCCTGCCGTTCCGCCGTAAGAGTCGAGATCTCAGTTTCCTAAGGACAGGAGCAATTACTCAGCCTTGGTCTCCTCGACCTTCTCCTCGGCTACCTCTTCAGCTACTTCCTCAGCTGCTTCTTCAGCAACCTCCTCAGCCTTCTCCTCGGCTGCCTCCTCGGACTCCTCTGCGCCGCATTCGTACTCGCATTTCTCGCAGTTGCCCTCGCAGCCTTCATCCAGCTCCTCGCCCTCATCCTCGGCCTTAGCCTTAAACTTATCAAGAAGCTTCTTTGCTACCGCCGCAACAACAGCCAGCACGCCGACAATGGCGACGATCTTAAAGAATACACTTAAAAACTTTTTCACAGTCAATACTCCTTTCGAAAAGTAAATAGTAAATATCGAAATCCTTCCGCTATTCAACCGTCTTTAACAGTCTTATACGGCAGGCTTTCTCTTAGCCTAATTATAACATTTTCACCGTGAACAGTACACGAATTTAGTTTTAAAATTTAATTAACTTTGTGTTTGATTATAGAATTAAATGTCAAAATCCTCGATCACCGTTCCGCTGTCACCCTCATCCGGGTCGGAAGGGGCAGAAAGACGGGAAACGGAATCCTCAGAGAGAAGCTCACGGAAGGCTGCCTCGGGATTTTGCCTCATTAGCTGGAGAAGAGTTAGATAGCTTCTGATTATCTCGCGGGGAGTAACCATAGTATCTGCTCCGGCGCGGGAAAGACACAGAGAAAGGAAGTCCCTCATTTGCTCCTGTGTTATCCTTATCTCCTCTCCGCTATACATGGCAAAAAGGAAGTTAAGGCGGCTCATGAGGGCGTAAAGCTCCTCGTCGGTCAGCCTGACCAAACGAATAATCGGACCGCTGAGGTTACGGAAGCCTGTGGAAACTATGGTGCAGTCGGCAAGCCTGGAGCGAAGCGCCTCGTAGCTGAACAGACCTCTTCTCGTATCCTCAAGAAACTGCGGCGTTCCAACAAAAACAAATCCAAGATACGGCGCTTTTCCTTGCAGAGTATCGTTAAATATCGAAAGAATCTTCTCGTAGTTGTTCTCTCTGGAAACCCGATTTGTGATCTTGTAAAGGTTAACGCATTCATCAATATAAACGGTCATTCCCATGTAGCCTATTTTATTGCAAAAAACGGCAAGCAACTTCAGATAATCATACCAGTTATCGTCGTCAATAATAGAGCTTACCCCCAATTGGCGTCTTGCCTCTGTGCGGGTTCGGTACTCACCCCTCAGCCACCTCAGACAATCCGACCTGCGCTCGTCATCACCCGTCACTGTGGAATCGTAGTATTTATAAAGCACCGTAGCAAAATCAAAGCCACCGACACTGTTCTCAAGGGCGGCGCCGACCGCGTATACCTCTTTCTTCATTTTCACGGCAAATTCGGGGCTTTCTGGGAATATTCCTGACGCAGCAAGCTCTCCCTGCTTGTCAGAGAGCCACCTGGAAATTATCACCGGAAGAGCACCACCGTCGGGTGACGTCTTGCAGGAAAGGTTTCGTATAAGCTCTCTGTAGGTCGCTATTCCGGCTCCCCCCGTACCGCAGAGACGTCGCTCAGGCGACAGATCCGCGTCAGCGGTAACAAAGCCCTTTTCAAGGGCGTAGCCGCGAATAAGCTGCAGAAGGAAGCTTTTTCCGCTTCCGTAACGGCCGATAAGAAATCTGAGCGCGCTTCCGCCATCTGCTACAGAGCCCAGATCCTCAAGCAAAGCGCCAACCTCTTCGTTCCGTCCGATAGCAATATACGGAGCCCCGCTTCTCGGCACCACGCCTGCCGAAAGGGAATTAATAAGCGAATTCAAAATCCTCTTGGGTATCTTCTTTTCCATATTCCTGCCCTACACCTTTCCGTTGAATTCTTCGGCGCGCAAGCCCTCGTCAATAGCTTCAAACACCGTTTACTTTTTCTTATTCATTGCCGCGTGTTTTGGAGATTTACCGCGTGTTTGCTTTACCACCGAGCATTTCACCCGGAGATAAGCTCCAAAAGCTCTTCTCTGTAATCCTCGATCACCTTAAACCCATCGGCGCTTGATATCCCTATATCTCCGTAGCTGTCAATAGCCAGCTCGTTTATTCTGTCAGCAAGAGTTTCGGGTAATATCCCGGACTCTATTGCAAGAGCGCGGAAATCGGACACTCTGCCCTGAAGCAAAAACCGCAGTCCTTCTTTCGTCAAATCCGTCTTTTTCGGTTTTTTTTGGGCTGAATCACCGGGATTTACGCGGTGATCTGCCGCTTCTCCGCTATTTCCCGAACGGTCATCTTCCGATCCGCCCAAGAGTGGAGACTCTGCTTGCTGCGGCGTGGCTTTTCCAAATCCCGAGCTCGCATCAATGGGACTTTCATCTGTCAGAGCGCTCTGAGCACCGCCACCGTTGCTTCGGCTGTCGAATTCGTCACCCTTTTCATCATCGGAAAAAGCACCGAGAAGCATATCCGTGGTCTTCCAGGATTCGCTTTCTATCTGCTTGGCGATCTCGTGAGAAAACTCTCTTTTTTCCGGCTCGTAAAGCCTTTCATAATCCGGAATCTGCGGCTCCGCGGGGAGCTGGGGACGTATTATCTTCTTTCTGCCCC
>JAFVTO010000217.1 GCA_017503165.1 Clostridia bacterium
CCACCGTATATCATCAAAGGTATGGTGTCCGTACACCGCAGCCGCGCCAAATTCACTGTATATAACCGGTTTATCCTCCATTCCAAGCTCAGCGCGACGTTTTCTAAAAGCATTTACGGCTTTTTCCCATTCGTCTATGCCGCCGTTATACCATCCAACATACTGATTTATACAAATAATATCGCAGTATTCAAAACATATATCCTTCATTGGTTTAGCCGAAGCATAGGTTATCAGTCTGCCGTCATTACGGGCTTTAAGCTCTCCGTAGAGCAGCTTGGAAAGGGCAAGACCGTTTTCGCTATCGCTCGGTATCTCGTTATGGATCCCCCAGATAACGATAGACGGATGATTGTGATACTGCTCTGCCATTTCCTTTATCATCGCATGGGCGCGCTCAACGAACCGAGGGATACCTATCATCTCTGCGCTGTACCCCATTCCCCATATTGGTATCTCACTCCAGAAAAGCATTCCGCGCTCATCGAGAAGATCCACAAAATACTGGGCATTAGGATAATGAGAACCGCGTATGGCATTTGCGTTCATATTCTTTATTATGTCAATATCCCGCTCCATAAGTCCCTCAGGAAATGCAGAGCCAAAATCGGGATGCTCCTCGTGACGGCATACCCCCTTCACGGTAAGCTCCCTTCCGTTCAGATATATCTTTCCTCTCTCCGACTTTATCTGGCGGAAACCAATGCGATCGTAAAGATCGTCTGTATCAGTCTGAACGCAAAGTGTATACAGCTCGGGCGTATCCGAATCCCAAAGTCGGATATCTTCAAGCTCCGTTCCGTCGTAAAAATACTCCTTTTCCTCAAATGCGTCAAGAAATATACTGTCCGTTACCGCAACCCTGTCCCCAACTGTGATCTTCATTCCCGTGGAGCGCTGAGCGCTGTCAAAATTCTTCAGCCGCACCGTGAAGCTGAGCTGCGCTGCTCTTAGGTCAGACCGGAGCAAGTAGTCTGCTTTTACTGATGTAGCACATATGCCGACCATGCTTTCAAGAGTGACCGAGCGCGTTATTCCCCCATAGTGATACCAGTCCACTATTTTTTCAGGAATCGATGCGCCATCAAAGGAATTATCCACTCTGACCGACAGAAAATGTGTTCCCTCAGCGAGCGTGGGAATATCAATGTCAAAAAAAGTAAATCCACCGTAATGACTTCCCACGTGAGCTCCGTCTACCCATACGTCGGCAACGGTCATTACCGCCCCAAAATGTAGCCTCACCGCCTGTCCGTCGGTATTGAATTCTCTCATATACCATGCCGCTCCGCAGTATTCAAGCAATCCGAGGTCTGTATTCCAGACAGATGGAACATATCTGCGCTTTGCACCCTTAGGAATACTTTCAATGTATCCCAGCTCCTCACCCATACTGTCGGGATCAGTGATGAAATACCACTCTCCGTCCAGAGAAGCAGTCCTTCGCACCCTGTGCTGTTCAAACGTTCTATTCATAATGCTCCTATTTCCCTTTCAAAATTCAGTTACTGCGTATCCATGCTGTCAAGAAGATGCTCAAATCCGCTCACTATCTCATCATCGGTCAAATTATCCAAAAGATAGTAGTGTACAGTACCATCACGCAAACAGACCATAACCTTATAATATGCTCCCATAGGAGTGTCCGGGGCTTCGCCCGAGTATATGAAGGCATCTGGATAATCCTCAACGTAAAGGAACACATCCCAAACATCCTCAGCATTACTGTATACTCGTCTACCCTGCTCTGTGTACACCGTTATATACGAAATTGCAATTGGGTAAATCTTATCTTCACCTTTGTCTGTTACGTCGCCCTGATTATCGCTGTTTTCTCCGTCCATAATGTCGTCGTCACTGTCAAACGCGCCGCTTCCGCCCTTCAGCAGCTGCGGCATTACAACCACAGTTGAGAAAAACAGTGTCAGGCAGATTGCCAATGGGGCTAAATACGTAATAATAGCCCTTTGCTTTTTTCTCTTTTCTATCTCCACGTCGCGGCGTCTGAACACCTCAGCGGAAAAATCCTCAAAGCTTCTTCTCATATCCACTGCACCCCCTCTTCTCCAATGATAAGACGAAAACGGGCCTTGGCTCGATAAAGCAGATTGTCCACTTGTTTGCGATTAAGCTTCATTACTCTTGCTGTTTCCTCGTATGATAATTCTTCGAAATAAATAAGATACAGTACCGTTCGCATTTTCTCCGGCAAAGCCCCGAGCGCTCGGTTAACCGCACGGCTTCTTTCGTCCGCCAATACCGAATCCTCCAAAGACTCCCTATCCGCAAGCTCATTCTCCAGTTCCGATATATCAACGGTCATGCGCCTTTTCCGACTTCTCAGATGATCAAGCGCGCGGCTTCTCCCAAGCATATATAGATAGGTTTTCAGAGAAACGGAAAAATCATATTTTTTCGGATTCAACAGCAAATAAGTAAAAACGTCAATGGCTATATCCTCTGCCGTCATAATATCGCGAACAAATCCGCCAATAAAAAACGTCAGACCGTCGCGGTATTTTAACATTATCTCCTCAAAGGCTCCTTCTTCACCATTAAGAAAACGGCGGTAGCTACTTGCACCGTTATCCATAAAGCTCCTCCAATTTGCGCTTTGTGAAGTTTCTTTCAAAAGGTTATACGTCCTGCAATGCGAAATTCCTTTTGCTATTCCGGGCTTCGCCACAGAGCGCAACTCATATTTACACAGTCAAGCAATAAATCTCCCGTCAGAACTCTATCATTGCGCAAACCGCGTGGTGATCGGAGTAATAAAGACCGTCCGCTCCATCATCCGGGACGGCATACGCACCTGTGCTCCTTCCGTTTGTAAATATGTAATCTATCTTCACTTTATCATCAAGTCTTCCAAATCCATGGAACGTTCCGCCAAGCTCAGCTGTTGCGTCCACGCACTTATCAGCGCCTACAACGGCAGCTAAAACCTTGATCTCTTCCGTATCGGGAGTTGCGTTCATGTCTCCGGTATATACATAATTCTTATCTATCCCGGAAATAAACTCCGCATTTTGCTTCATTCCCATATATCTCGCCCTTGCTCCGAGATGATCCAGGTGAGTATTGATAACGTAGAACGGCTCATTTCCGTCGTAATGCTTTACCGTAGCCACAACTGAAAGCCGCGGCCATTTGCTCTGCTCCGCATCCTCATATCTGCTTCCGGGAATATCCGGGGTTTCCGAGAGCCATAACGGCGTCAGCGAGATCAGCTCAAACGCTCCGTTTCGTAACGCGACCGCAACAGACTCTCCCGTATAGTCACTCTGTCTTCCGCATCCTACCACTGTATATCTGCCGCCCAAGGCTTCTCTCAACCACAGTCGCATCTCGTCAGTGACCTCCTGAAAGCCTATTATATCCGGAGCCTCACGGTCCAGCATTGACATTATCCTCTCTTTTCTTGCCCGAAACTGGTTTTCTCCGTCCGCCTCGGACTGAGTTCTCATATTAAAACTCATAACCTTGATCGCACTCATGCTTATACCGATTCCTTCCTGTTTTATTCAGGGAGTATAAATTAATTATCTCCCAACGTATTCCGACTGTTTTCTACCTGAAAGTATATCACCTTTTGCATTCAATGTCAAGCATCATGCTGTTTTTCTATTGACTTTTGCGCCGTTATATGTTATTATTTTTTTGTTACAGACATATTCGCACAGATAACCCTTTTCAATCAAACAGAAACAAAGTAATGAGAGGATCACAAATATGCCGTTAAAGATAATGTTCATTGGAAACAGCTTCTCCGCAGACTCACTTCAATGGCTTCCTTCTATTCTGAATAATCTGTCCGTAGCCGATGCCACAGTTGCATACCTGTATATCGGCGGCTGCAGTATTCAGCGTCATTTCGACAATATAGCAGATCCGACCAACGACTATACTTATTACAAGAACACAGGATGTGAATGGGTGGCTACCACGGAAGCCACATTACTGCACGGTATCACCGATGAGCCTTGGGATATTATCGTTTTCCAACAGGCAAGCCATTTCAGCGGAAAGCCATACTCCTACACCACCCTTGACGGACTTATAGATTATGTAGACAGGCACAAGACAAACCCCAACGTTAAATATGGCTTCAATATGACCTGGGCATATCAGTCCAATGCTGCTCATCGCAACTTCGCCGACTACGGATGTAATCAGATAACAATGTACCGCGCCATCTGCGCCACCGTAAAGAATATTATCGCAGAAAACAGCAGAATATATAAAATCTTCCCCACCGGAACGGTTATCCAGAATCTTCGCATGGGTTCAATCGGAGACCGTCTAACGCGTGACGGATACCACCTCTCACTGCATGCCGGTAGACTCGCAGCGGCAATGTCGATAGCATACGGGCTTGGATACTCCGTAAACGAAGCTACATTCCTGCCGGAGGGTTCGGATATAAACGGGCAAATACTGGCAGAGATAAAGAACGCCGTAATAAATGCTTACGCAGTCCCCTTCGAGATAACGGGAGTCTGACACGTAAAAAAGTAACCGTTGCGCCTATCCCGAAGCGGTTTCCCGAAAAAACAATACCCGCTGATATGAAAAGTACAGAGAGCTTCGAAATTTGAAGCTCTCTGTACTCTATTTTTATTAACTTGCAAAAGTATTGTCATCTCTTTTTTCGCCATCCGAAGGCAGGGCGTCCGCACTCCCCACGCCCTTTCCGTCAGGCTGCTTCGCTTCCGAAGCCTCTGCTTCGTAATTATCAGGATGCGGAGGAGTCTGCTTGAAACTGAAAAACGCTCCGAACGGGTTCGCCACATCCGATGTTGGTATCTCCTGATATTTCAGTTCAGCCGGGATCATCACCCGCTTGGAAAGCTTATATCTTCTCGGAGTCCTGCCGTTGCTCTTGACTCTCAACTCATCATCGATCTCATGCTCGGGAATCTCAGTGGTGAGGAACATGGTGGATTTGTACTTGGCAAGCTCCAGCATCTTGAGAATATGATGCTGGTATCTGAGCAACACAAACACACCGATAAAGGATATACCGATAAGGAACGCCATAAGCAACCAGTCCGCGTTGTAGATCTGCTCACCGATAGCAGTCATGACCAAGGTGGGAACGGCGCATCCGATGGTAACAGCGAGAGTATATTTTCCAAGTGCCAAACCTGCATTTACAGCGGCATACGGAATAAAACCGTTCGGAACCGCAGGCAAAAGACAGACCATCACTATCATATACGTCGCGCTTCTTCCCTGCTTTATCAGACGGACAGTACTGTTTGAATCGTCAATCGGCATGAATTTATCTATGTACTTCTTCACCTTTGAGTAAACGAAAAAAACAAACATATTCGTGGCAACATCTGCCAAATGACACACCCAAAAGCCCTTCCACGTACCCAAAATTATTCCTGCCACCAAGTGGACCGGCGCACTGGGAATTATTATGACCAGATCCTGGACGACCTGCAAAATCGCGACGATGATAACCCCGAAATGGTTGTCGTATTTCATTATGGAGCGAACCATTTCCTCTTGGTTGCCGCTTTTGAGCGCCGTCCAAAGATTGGAATCGACAGCATTAAAAACAAAATATATCGGGACGAAGAATACTCCCATTATAACGGTGATAACCAGGGCACGTATCAGTAATGCCTTATAGTTCACCGACCTAAACTTGTTTACAATTTTTTCAAACATTATTGATTTACCACAAACAATCTATCTCAAGCGTCAAAAAACGACGCAATTATTTAATATTTACACTTTAATCATAACATACAGTATGTGATTTGTCAAGCTTTTTTTCTCGTATTTACATTTTGGAAATACTTTCTTTTTTCGCGCTTTCCGTCCAACGAAAAAAGAGGAAGTTTTGTCAAAAACATTGACATTTGCCACGGACAGTGATATAATGAGTGCATAATTTCCATCTGAGCAAATATTTATATCAAACGCTTGAAAGGAACAGGTAAAAAACAATGCTACTCTCCACACAGACACATATTCTCGTCGAAAAATTAGGCTATGATGAGGCGTTAAAAACCTTCTCAAAGGCAGGATTCGATGCTCTCGACCTTTCACTCTTCTCGATGCAACGCGAAAATGACATTTTCAGTGGGAATGATGCAGTGGATAACGCCAAGGAGCTCAGAAAAAAAGCAGAAGCGCTCGGCCTCAGCTTCAACCAGGCGCATGCACCATTCTCGTTTGATCTTAAAAGCGCGACATTCGATGACTATACCCCATTAGTCGAGAAATCAATCAGGGTTGCCGCGGCGGCAGGGGTAAAGCAGATCATCGTCCATCCCTTCCATCAGATCGTTTACAAGGGAAACGAGCAGATGGTTTTCGAAAAGAACCTGGCATACTACCGTGGCTTTGTGCCGCTGTGCGAGGAGCTGGGTATAAAGGTCTGCGCAGAGAACATGTGGCAAAAAGATGCCAAGCGCGGTTATATAGTCGAGGACGCCTGCTCCTATGCAACGGAATTTGCAAGATACCTCGATGCAATTGACAGCCCTTGGATCATCGGTTGCCTCGACATCGGACACTGCGGACTGGTCGGCGAAGAGCCACAGGATGCCATACGTATTCTCGGTCATGACCGAGTCAAGGCACTCCATGTTCACGACAATGACTACAAGAGTGATGCACATACCATTCCCGGATGCGGCAAGATAAATTGGGCAGAGGTGACCAAGGCTCTGGCAGACATTAACTATTCCGGCGAATTCACGTACGAAGCAGATAATTTCTTCCTTGGATTCGACGGATTCTATCAGGAGGCTGCAGATTTCCTCGCTCTCAGAGGAAGAAAGCTTATCTCCATGATTGAGGCGGCAAAAGCATAAGCCGTCAAGCCCCAAACAACGAACGCCGCTGAATAACGCATGGTAAACCGAACGTTAGTGCCAAGCGCGCCATAAAGCCACAAAAAGGAATTTATAAAATGAGCCGTCAGCTTTCCCCGTGCGGACTTATAGAACAGAGTATAACTCTTAAGTTCCGCAAGACCATCTGGCACCCATTCGTTGCCGCAATGAAGAAATACGAGCTGCTTTCCGAAGGAGATCGGGTCGCGGTGTGCATTTCCGGCGGAAAGGATTCAATGCTGCTTGCAAAGCTTATGCAGATGCTTCAGCGGTATTCGGACTTTCCGTTCGAGCTTGAATATATAGTAATGGATCCGGGATACCTTCCTGAAAACCGCCAACGTATAATCTACAACGCAGCAAGGCTCGAGCTGCCTATCAAGATTTTTGACACCGACATTTTCGACACGGTTGTCGATATAGAGAGCTCTCCATGTTATCTTTGCGCACGGATGAGAAGGGGGCATCTTTATAGCTTTGCAAAATCATTGGGATGCAATAAGATAGCACTTGGGCATCATTTCAACGATGTTATCGAGACCTTGATGATGAGCATACTGTACGGCTCACAGATCCAGGGAATGCTTCCAAAGCTTCATAGCACGAATTTTGAAGGAATGCAGCTTATTCGTCCGCTTTACATGGTTCATGAGGATGCAATAATGGCCTGGAGAGACCATAACGGCTTCAGCTTTTTGCAATGTGCCTGCCGATTTACGGAAAGAGCGCATCAAGATATAGCTGAAAGCAAGCGAATGGAAGTCAAGCAACTTATTGCCGATCTCAAAATAAACAACCCTCAGGTGGATGAAAACATCTTCAATTCCATGAACAACGTGTGTATAGATACACTGTGCGAATATAAAACGGATGGGGTACGACACAGCTTTCTTGAGCGCTTTTCCCGCCCCCGTCGAGCCGCTGACGGTGAAGTGGAAAGCAAGAAAAGCAAGGGTATTCTGTCATAACAAGCTGAAACAGGCACCGAACATCAGTTCATAAAACAGAAAGGAACGTTTTTTTAATGTTTAACAAGTTAGGACTGCAGTTATATACCATAAGAGAAGCCATGAACAGCGTGCGTGAGATCGAGGAAAGCTACGAGAAGCTTCGCGCGCTCGGATATACAGAGGCACACACAGCAGGGCTACCCCACGTTACCGACGAGGAATTCGCCGCTTTGGCAAAAAAATACGGCATAAGCATTATCGGCACACACTACGACTACGGCAGAATAATCAATTCCCCCGACGAGACAATGAGGATACATGAGCTGTACGGCACTGTAAACGTAGGAATCGGAGGAATGCCGGGCGACGCCAGGACAAACTATGACTCGCTTATGAGTTTCATAGAAACCTTCAACAAAGCTGCCGGACTCTACGCCAAAAACGGATTCAAGCTCACCTACCACA
>JAFVTO010000218.1 GCA_017503165.1 Clostridia bacterium
GGGTATCATTAACGCACTTGGTCACGAACCGAGTACAGCTTGGTCAACCGATGGAGAATATCATTGGAAAGAATGCACGAGATGCGCAGGACAGCAACTTGAAAAGGACGCACACGTAGACACCAATACAAATGGAAAGTGTGACGTTTGCGAATATTCAATGCAAGAAGACAATTCTTCTACCTCTTCCGAATCTTCTAACAATTCTTCTAACGATTCCACAATAGAGTCCACGGACAAAAACGCAAATGACGGTATCTCTACGGGTGCGATTATCGGTATTATAATAGGCTCGCTTGTAGTAGTTGGTCTTGGCGGTTTTGCAATTTTCTGGTTTGCTATCAAGAAAAAGAGTTTTGCAGACCTTATTGCAGTATTTAAGAAAAAATAAAAGGCGTTAAACAATATCCCCTTGTCTTTCGGGGCAAGGGGAAAAGCCAAAGGAGAAAACAATGAAAACAAAATTTAAGTCAAAGATCTTAGGGGTTCTGCTCGTACTCGTAATGGTGCTTGCGCTCGTTCCGTTTGCTTCTCTTACTGCGTTCGCGGAAGATGGAGAAAACGTTCTTGCTTCTGCAATCGTTACGATCCCGATCCCCGAGGACGGTAAAACCTCAACAGGAGGCAAAATTTTTGATTCGGAAAAATATAATGTGTCAATTGGTTGGTCAACAACTGCCGACGGAAGCGTGGAAAACGATTTCAATAATCAAACCTTTGTAGCCGGTAACACCTATTATGTAGACGTGTATTTGGTTGCCCAAGATCCGTATATATTTGCTGACGGTGCTACTGTGTCTGTGAATGGTCAAGCGTATACTGCTGTTTGGACAATTGGTGCAGACTATAAAAAATACGTGGCAGTATATGATATACCGTTTACCGCGGTCGAGCACGTTGAAAAGGAATTTACCGTGAAGCCTACGGGTGCAACGGTGGGCTTGAACGAATCCTATGAGATAACGTGGCAAACGAATTTTGAAGCAGATGAATACAAGGTGCTTCACTATAACGTAAACACTGCCCAGTGGGAAACCCAAGCGACCGTTGCATATAAAGCAGGCGTTAACAGCTGTAAGGTTACCTCTGATATAGCAAGCGCCCATCTTTTTAAGGTTCAGGCTTTTAAGAATGGTCAGATGGTGCTTGAATCCTCTCAAATCGACGTTATCTGGTCGAATGCATACAGAGTAAGCTATCTTGCAAACGGCGGTAGCGGTGAGATGGACGTGGTATTTGTTGACAGCGGTAAATATACGCTTGGATGGTGCAGTTTTGTTCCGCCCGAGGGATACCGATTCAGCCATTGGACGATAGCGGGTCAGTCTTACCGTCAGTTTGAAGATATTACGGTTACCGAATCTATCGTCGTAGTGGCAAATTGGCTTCCCGTTGTGACCTGCCTGCCTCTTGAAATAGACGGAAGGGCAATGGGAGGCGCCAAAACACCCGAAGCCGCAAGACTAAAGGGGTATCTGGAAGAAAACGATCAAATAAAATTCTGTTCGGGACAGAACTGCTGCGGTATGACGTATGCTTCGGATACTTGGTACGATGCCGAAACAAAGCAGCCCGCTACGGAATTTGTTAACGGCAAAGAGTATTTTTATCACGTTGGAATTCACCCCAAGAACGGTTATCTGCTTCCCGATTTTGCGGGAAAGGAATACGATTACGCTGATATTGCCAATGTAACGGGAATTCTTTGGTACAGTTTTTCCGCACGTGCTACGTCGCAGGACAATATTGATAAAAAATGTTATGAGGTGGATTTTTACATCGTTTATGACGAAGAAAAGGGTATTCCGATAGATGACTGTAAAGAAATTGACGGTATCCATATCGACGGAAGCGATCTTTCGGGCGCGAAAGCTCCGGCTGTAATTGATCAAGCAAAGCTTGAATCGGATATATTCTATCCTTGCAGCTCGTCTTGTACTGATTGTGAAGCTTGGATATTTAATCAGACGTGGACAGATCTTAAAAGCGAAAAGTTAGTAGACTCGTTCATTGACGGGCATCAGTATATTTTTTGTTTGATATTGCACTTAAAGCCCGGATATAAGTTCCCCGAAAAGATCTCTGAAAATTTAATCACGGTTGACGGTGTTGCGTGGGAAGAAACGATGACGGAAGGTAATGGCACGGATATAATGTGGATGGGTATGATAACCTATCACGAGGATACAGGTATTCCTCATGCCTGTGCTCCAAAGTTAGTTGAAAAGGTTGAGCCTACCTGCACCGAAAACGGTCTTGAAAAACATTATGAATGCTTCTGCGGTAAGAGCTTTGAGGATGCCGCGGGAACGGTTGAGATCCCCGACCTTGTCGCATGGGGGGCTATAGATGCTACGGGTCACGACTACGGCACGACTTGGAAAAACGACGCAGATAACCATTGGAAAGAGTGTGCAAGATGCAGCGGTCAGCAGCTTGAAAAGGCAGCTCACGCAGACACTGATAACAACGGCAAGTGCGATACTTGTGAATATCAGATGAGTACC
>JAFVTO010000219.1 GCA_017503165.1 Clostridia bacterium
GATATATCAGATCTGCTACCTCGCCGACAAGCAGCTCTTCGTCCTCTGCGCGGTTATCCGTCCTCTGCAGATTTTTCGCGGCAATAACGGTTTCAGAGCATTCCTCTCCAACCTTTTTGAGAATTTTGTCAAGGCCCTTTTCAAAAAGATAGCAGGTATAAGAGCCTTCCTCAGGATTGTTTTTCCGATGATTTACCACCTCTTCAAGAGAAAGCAGGGGATTATATTCGGGAAGCTCCTCTTTTTCATCCAGGGTGCGGTAGAAACAGCTTCTCTCCCCCGTATGGCACGCCGCGCCGATCTGTTCAACGTGCAGCAATAGGGTATCCTCGTCGCAATCGTAATCTATGCGCTTAACAAGCTGGAAGTGCCCCGAGGTCTCTCCCTTATTCCATAGCTTCTGTCTCGAACGGCTGAAAAACCAGGTTTTCCCTTCTTCAATAGTTTTCGCAAGCGACTCACGGTTCATATATCCGACCATAAGCACCTCTCGCGTCTTATAGTCCTGAATAACCGCAGGAATAAGCTCACTCTTGACAAAAAATTTATTCAGATCTTCCATAGTTTCTATTCCTTTCGGATAATTTATTAAAAATATCAGTACGTTTTCAAATCAGTCTTACCGGGATTCCCTTTTCGTTCAGATATTCCTTTACATCCCCGACCGTCAGCTCCTTGAAATGGAAAAGAGATGCTGCAAGGGCGGCATCCGCACCTGCCTGATCGAAAACATCGTAGAAATGAGACAGCTTACCGCATCCACCTGAGGCAATAACAGGAATACTTACTGCGGAGGTAACCGCCTTGGTAAGCTCAATATCAAAGCCGGCCTTGGTGCCGTCAGCATCCATACTGGTCAGCAGTATCTCGCCTGCGCCCAGCCTTTCAGCCTCCTTTGCCCATTCTATTGCATCAATTCCCGTGTCAAT
This sequence comes from Clostridia bacterium, assembly GCA_017503165.1. Classification (GTDB taxonomy): domain Bacteria; phylum Bacillota; class Clostridia; order Oscillospirales; family CAG-272; genus SIG673. Next base: position 930 of record JAFVTO010000219.1, read on the forward strand.
CCTGCCGCCGTGAATATAAACGTGAAATCCATCAGGAGTCTTTTTTGCGTCCATGGCAAGCACCACGCACTGACAACCGAATTTATCTGCCGCGCGGCTTAACAGATATTTATCCTTTACCGCCGCGGAATTGACTCCCACCTTGTCCGCGCCTGCGAGAAGTATCTCGCGGAAATCCTCGACTGTGCGGATACCGCCACCAACCGTAAGAGGCATAAAAACCTCTCTTGCTGTGCGCTCAACCACGTCTACTATGGTTTTTCTTTCCTCGTTCGATGCGGTAATATCAAGAAAAACCAGCTCATCCGCTCCCTGAGCATTATAAAGCTTCGCCGCCTCAACGGGATCTCCCGCATCGCGCAGATTGACAAAATTCGTTCCCTTTACCACTCTGCCGTTTTTTACGTCCAGACAAGGGATTATTCTTTTAGTTATCATTGCAAATTCCCTTCCCCTGCACAATTATTCTCTGCTGAGCGAGATAGCTTCCCTGAGATCAAGGGTACCGGAATAAAGGGATTTACCGCAGATAGCTCCGTAAAGACTCAGCTTTTTCAGCTCCGCAATGTCGTTTATATCCTTTATTCCTCCGCTTGCTGTTATATCACAGTTCACCGCATCCGAAAGAGCCTTGAGCATCTCCACGTTCGGTCCCTTCAGCGAACCGTCGCGGCTGATATCGGTAAAGATTATATTTGAAACGCCTATACCCTCGCAGATACGTGCGAATTCAATATAGTCCGTATTTGACGTCTCAAGCCATCCCGAAACACTGACCTTTCCGTTCTTTGCGTCAATTCCGACGGTCACGTGCTCACCGTACCGCTTTACCGCCTCGGTAAGAAATGCTCTGTCAGAAAGCGCGGCGGTTCCGAGAATTACACGGTCTACTCCCAAAGAAAGATATGCTTCGACCGTCTCCATATTGCGTATTCCGCCGCCAACCTCAGTTTTTATATCGGTAGCGGAGAGTATACTTTTTACCGTTTCCATTCCGGAGGCAGAACCGTCCTTTGCGCCGGAAAGATCCACTATATGCAGATATTCCGCTCCGTCACTCTGAAATTTCAAAGCTGTTTCTACCGGGTCAGCAGCCACCTTATGCGCTGTGCTGTAATCTCCTTGATATAGACGTACAGCCTGTCCGTTCAATATGTCTATTGCAGGCAATATTATCATTTTGCCGTTTTCCTTTCAAACTTTTATGCCAAAGCAACGAAATTTCGCAGTAGCCTCAGTCCTGCTTCCCCACTCTTTTCGGGATGAAATTGGGTTCCGAAAACATATCCTTCTCCGACTATGGCGGTAACGTCCTCTCCGTACTCCGTGACAGCGTAAAGCTGAGCCGGATTTCGGCACATTCCCATATAAGAGTGGACGAAATAGAAGCAGCTTCCGTCGTCTATTCCCTTTGTCAAGGGATTTTCGTTAACTGTACGCACACCGTTCCAGCCTATATGCGGAATCTTATAGCGTTTATCGGATTCTCCCGCGCGAAGACGGATAACGTCGCCATCGATAAGCCCCAAGCCCTCGCACTCACGAAATTCCCATCCCCGACTAAACAAAAGCTGCATACCCAGACAAATACCGAGTATAGGCTTTTTCTTAGCCTCAGAAAGCACAAAATCCTTCATTCCGCCGCGACAGATAAGCTCTGCCGCATCCGGAAAGGCACCTACACCGGGGAGAATAAGCAGATCGGCTTTTTCCAGCTCTCTTGTGTCTCCGGAAATAAAGCAATCTGCGCCAATATAGTTAAGAGCATTCACTACCGAATGGAGATTTCCCGATCCGTAGTCAATAATTCCGGTTTTTGACATTTTGATCAGCTCCCCTCAAAGAACGCCCTTAGCGGAAAGCACGCCTTCACCGAAGGGCTGTACCGCTTCTCCGATAGCCCTTGCCACAGCCTTATATATTGCTTCCGTTATATGATGCTGGTTAACACCGTATTCAAGGCGAACGTGTAACGTAGCGCCCATATTTACTGCCAGCGCACGCATAAATTCCTCAGTAAGCTGAGCATCGTAATCACCTATCATCGGTACAGTCACCGGGGCAGAATAGTGCAGAAAAGGTCTGCCGCTTATATCAACAGCGCAAAATGCCAACGCCTCATCCATAGCCAAAAAGCAGGAGCCAAAGCGTCTGATACCGCCGCGATCTCCGAGTATCTCGGCAAAAAGCTTACCCAGCACTATACCTACATCCTCAACGGAGTGGTGTCCGTCTACGCAAAGATCTCCACTCATTTCAAGATCAACGGAAAACCCACCGTGAACGCAGAAGGAATTCAGCATGTGGTCGAAAAAGCCGATACCGCTGCTGCCGTTAAGCCCGCCCTTTCCCTGCTTATCAA
>JAFVTO010000220.1 GCA_017503165.1 Clostridia bacterium
GAGAACCAGCCTAACTGTCCTTTTTTTGTGTTGTCAAATATAAGGTGCTTCAGAGCTGCTCGGTGACTTACTCAAAAACGTCATTTTCGCGGAATTGCAAAGAATAAAGTGCCTTATACGTTCCGTCTGCCGCCATCAGCTCCTCGTGAGTGCCGCGCTCAGTGATACGTCCGTCGGTTATGACCGCTATCTCGTCCGCGTTTCTGATGGTTGAAAGCCTGTGAGCTACCACAAGAGTGGTTCTGCCCTTGCACAGCTCGTCAAGCGCCTGCTGAATAAGCACCTCTGTGGTATTGTCAAGGGCGCTGGTTGCCTCGTCAAGAATAAGTATTGCCGGATCCTTAAGGAATACGCGGGCTATGCTGAGACGTTGCTTCTGACCGCCGGAAAGCTTTACTCCACGTTCTCCTATCTCGGTGTCGTAACCGTCCTGAAGCGTCATGATGTAATCGTGTATATTCGCTCTGCGTGCCGCCTCGTACATCTCCTCCTCTGTGGCATCGGGTCGCCCATACATAATGTTCTCCCGAACTGTTCCCACAAAAAGGAATACGTCCTGCTGCACTATTCCGATATTGCGACGGATGGAGTCCAGAGTAAACCTTCTTATATCCACTCCGTCTATCATAATGCTTCCTTTATCCTCATCCGGCTTGTAAAAACCGGGAAGCAGATGGCAAAGAGTTGTCTTTCCGCCTCCGGACGGACCTACAAGGGCAAGCTTTTTGCCTTTTTCAATTTTCAGGTCGATGTTGTGGAGCACCTCTTTGGTTTTGTCGTAGGAATAGCTTACGTTCTTAAATTCAAGAACACCTTGAACATCCCTAAGCTCGATTGCATCCTCGGCATCATTTTCCGGCTCCTCGTCCATTATCTCGGCAAAGCGCTTAAAGCCGCTGACTCCGTTCTGGAACTGCTCCATAAAGCCGATAAGGGTATTTACCGGTCCGATGAACAGATTGACCGAAACGATAAAGGTGGAGTAATCTCCGAAGGTGATTCTTCCGGAATAAAGGAAGAGACCGCCGGCTATCAGTATGAATACGTTGAATACCTCGGTGACGAAGGTGGTGGAGGCGTGGAATTTTGCCATGGCGTTATATGCTCGCTTCGAGGCATCCACAAACTCACAGTCACCCTTTTGGAATTTTTCTATCTCCCGATCTGCGTTGGTGTACGCCTTTGTAACACGGATACCGGTTACACTGCTTTCCACCGAGGCGTTTATAACGGAGTTGCTGGATCGTCGGTCCTCAAATGCCTTCTTCATTGCCTTGCGGTAGTGCATGGTAACTGCAACGAGTATCGGTACGCAGGCAAAGATGATCAGGGTAAGGATCCAGTCGATGGTGACAAGATAGGAAAAAGACAGAATTATCATAACCGTACTGATAAGCAGGTTTTCGGGGCCGTGGTGGGCAAGCTCGCATACCTCGAAAAGGTCACTTGTCATTCTGGTCATGATATGTCCCGTTTCTTTGTTGTCGTAGAATTGGAAAGGAAGCTTTTCAAGATGGGCGAAAAGATCCTTTCGCATCTGGGATTGCATTTTTACTCCGATCAGATGTCCGTAATATTGGACAAAATACCGCATCAGCATTCTCACTATGTACAAAGCCAGCACCACCGCGCCTGCAATGACTATGGTTCTGTATTGCTTTTGTGGAATGTAGATATTAAGCATATCGTTGGTGACTATCGGGTACACCATGCCGATGACCGATATAAGCAACGACGCAAGCATATCCAGGGCGAGCATCCGCTTGTGCGGTTTGTAGTAGCTTACAAAACGTTTAAGCATTTGAGGTTTCCTTTCTCTTTATGTATCCGAGTTGTATTTTATGCTTTTTAGGTATACTCTCGGCAAATCGCTTGACAAGCCGGGAGCTTTGTGATATAATCCGATTTAAAGAAATGATATACATGCTCCATTTCAAATCAGAACGAAAGGTTGATATACTGCAATGAAAACGGTTCTTTTTCAAGGAGATTCCATTACGGATGCGGGACGCTCCCGCGATCAGGACAGCAACCTCGGCCGCGGCTATCCTCACCTTATCAAAGCAGCGCTCAATTTCCGAGAGCCTCAAAAATATAATTTTATTAACCGCGGTATCAGCGGAAACCGTATCGTTGACGTCTATGCCAGAATAAAGCTGGATATAATCAATCTCGCTCCCGATTTTATGAGCCTGCCGATAGGTGTAAACGACGTTTGGCATGAATTCAGTCGCCAAAACGGCGTAAGCGAGGAAAAGTTCGAAAAGGTCTATTCCATGCTGATCGAGGAGATCAGGGAAGCCCTACCGAATATCAAGATACTGGTAATGGAGCCGTTTGCTCTTCCGGCTAGCGCAACGGAGGGAGTCCTTGAGGACGGCTCAAGCAAATATTCCGCATTCCGTCTGGAAACCGAAAAGCGCGCCGCCGCCGCAAAAAGAATAGCGGAGAAGTATTCTCTTGAATTTCTCCCTCTTCAGAAGTTGCTTGACGATGCAGCCGCGGCTACCTCGCCGGAATACTGGCTTGCCGACGGAGTACATCCCACGGAGGCAGGTCACGCTCTTATCGCCGCCGAATGGATAAAAAAATTCGACGCAATGAAGAGTGACTGAGTTCTCTGGTCAGATACCTTTTTATATCCCTCACTGATAAGGCGCGGCAGGCGATCGAAAGTCACTCTGCTTACCTGTTTGGAGAGGGATTTTTTCGGTTGCACTTATCCGATGCTCTCCGAAACCTTTTTCAGCCTTTCGTAAACGGTCTTGACACCGCACCAAATAAGATATACCGCCACCACGGCTGAGCCTATTACGTCGAGATAGTATGAAAACAGCGCTGTAGGAAAAAGCGCTACGCTCAGCAGAGCCACCGTTACGCATCCGTCCACCAGGCTCTTTGCCCGGTACAGTCTTGCCTGTACCGCTATGATAGCATTGGGCTCCTTGCGGTTAAGCGAGGTGTATTTTCTCCAGAAAAGTGTGTTCGCCACCACTCCGAGAACAGCTATTGCCAATCCGGGGATCACATTTCCTTTTTCTGAATTCTCGTTGAAAAAAGCAAGAACAAGCATGATTGCGCCGCCCAGACACATCATAAGACCCACAAAAATGTTGGAGAGCCGTTCAAGCCTTTGCCGCTTTTCAGGGTTTTCTACGCCGTTTACCGCAGTGATACGATAGACAACAAACGCCGCTATTATTCCGAGCAGCTCGGCGCTTCTGCGGACAAAATCAGCTATCTGCGTTGCGCTTCTTCCAACAAAAAGCCCTAAGCCGACTACCAGCGGACCTGGGGAGCTCATTAAAACCGACATTGCCAAGGCTCTGCTTCCGCTTTTTTTGCTTTCTGCCATATTCGATCTGTTTCCTTCCTCGGTGTTACTTTGTGCACGGCATGAGCGGCGCAAAAAGTATCTTGCTTGGGTGTATTGATCTGATTGCGTTTTTGGGTATGAGTTATCCGAACAAAGCCGTAAGCGGTAATAGTACTGCCAATGCCGCGAAGGGACAGGTAACGGTATCAAAGCCTCCCGGTGTGTATAGCTCCACTGCGGCGCACGCCGCTCCAACCGCCAGCGCGGTTACGGCGTAACCGTATACGGGCATTCCGCCCCGTACCGCGAGAATTACTGCTGTGCACACAACGGATGTGACAAACATAGCCACCGTGCCCTCAACACTTTTTTTGCCACCGTTTATCCTATGTTTTCCAAAGCGTTTTCCGACAAGTGCTGCCGCCGCATCTCCGAAGCCCCATGCGTATACCGCCGCGAAGGCAAGGATTTTGTCACCCAGCCATCCCCAGCATACGCTGAGCACTGCCGCAAACATAAAGAAGACTACAAGAAGGCTGCTCTTCAGCTCACCGCTTTTTCGTTCCGTGGTTATCCTGGAGAAGCTTTTATATCTCTCCAAAAACCACAGTATCGGAAAAACCGCCGCGGCAAAAGCTATGCATGAGATCACCGAAGTATGCCAGCTTTCAAATGCCAGCCCGTATATGATAAGCGAGCCGAGCAGTATGAAATGCAGTAATTTACGAAATAATTCATCGGGTATCTTCACAAGCACGCGGGCGGTGATCGCCGATGCCGCGCATATCGCATAATATAGGATGACATAAGCAGTTCCGATTAAAAAACCCGGCATTTTTCAAAATTCCTCTAAAATTTCTTTTTTAAAATATGTAAGCCCTATAACCTTTAGTTGTCATTGTATCATAACCGTCGGCATTATTCAAGCATCGCGGAGTAATATTTACAAAATATTCCATTTGAACCGGATACGGGGCATATTTGCCGCTAATACGCCACGCGAAAGCGTAGACGGTGACGTTGGCAAAGGCGGGAACGGGGGATATGAGTGTATATGGGTTGAATTATTCACAGATTGGTGGTACAATATTATCCGGATGCAGTTTGTTCGGCGATTTTATTGTCGTGTGGCATCCGACAGGATTTAACGGAAAGGAGATAAGCGCGGCAATGAGAAAAAAGCTGACCATCGGAATACTGGCTCACGTTGATGCGGGGAAAACAACTCTCTCGGAAGCGCTTTTGTTTCTTTCCGGACGTATAAGAACACTTGGTCGCGTAGATCACGGCAATACCTATCTCGATACCAATGCAGTGGAGCGGGAACGGGGGATCACAGTTTTCTCAAAGCAAGCCCGTTTTTCATTCGGGGAGAGTGATTTTATTCTTCTTGATACGCCGGGACATGTTGATTTCTCGCCGGAAGCCGAGCGTACTCTTTCCTTGCTTGATTACGCGATACTGGTAATAAGTGCTCCCGACGGAGTTCAGAACCATACGCGTACTCTCTGGCAGCTTCTTGAGTTTTACCGTGTTCCTACCTTCATATTCGTCAATAAAACAGACATTTCGGTTAAAACGGCAGAGGAGCTTGAGGAGCACGTTTGTAAAGCTCTTTCTCCGTGCTGTGTAGCTTTTTTGCCCACATATCGCAAGAATGAGCTGGATGAAAAGCTGGCTATGGTCGACGAATATCTGCTTGAATGCTTTCTTGCCGATATACCCATATCCGACGGAGACATCGCAGAGCTGATAACCGAGCGTAAGCTGTTCCCCTGCATTTTCGGTGCCGCGCTGAAAACAGAGGGGGTAGAGTGGCTTTTGGATGCTCTGGAAAGATATACCCTGGCGCCGAGCTACCGCGAAGGAGAATTCGGAGCCAAGGTCTATAAGATCTCCCGTTCATCTTCCGCAAGACTTACTTATATGAAGCTTACCGCCGGGACGCTGTCTGCCCGGGACGAGATAACCTATCTCACGTCTGAGGGTAAGGCGGTCACCGAAAAGGTAACTCAACTCAGGCTTTATTCCGGGGATAAATTTCAGCAAGTCGATTCGGTAGCCGCGGGGGAGATCTGTGCCGTTCCCGGGCTTTCAGCCACTTATGTGGGGCAGGGGCTCGGTGATGAGGAGAATGCCTGTAAGCCGTTGCTTGAGCCGGTGCTTTCCTATTCGATACGGCTTCCTCCGGAGTGTGATCCTATGCTGTATTTCCCGAAGCTTAAGGAGATCGAGGAGGAAGAGCCGTCCCTTCATCTGTATTGGAACAGTGAGCTTTCTCAGATAGAGGCGCGACTGATGGGGGATATTCAGATAGATCTTCTGAAACGCACCGTGCTGGAGCGCTTTGGAATAAAATGCGAGCTGGACGCGGGGCGGATACTGTATAAGGAAAAGGCGGCGGGGAGAGCTATAGGTATAGGTCATTTCGAGCCGCTCAGACATTATGCCGAGGTTCAGCTGCTTATTGAGCCGCAGCCAAAGGGTACGGGGCTTATATTCGATACCAATCTTCCTGAAAATGCGCTGGATACCAATTGGCAACGGCTGATACTTTTCAATCTTTATGAAAAAAAGCATCGGGGTACACTTATCGGAGCCGAGCTTACCGATACCAAGATAACTCTTGTAGCAGGAAAGGCGCATCTCAAGCACACCGAGGGCGGAGATTTCCGCGAGGCTACGTTGCGAGCCGTTCGGCAAGGGCTTATGAAATGCGGTTGCGTGCTGCTTGAGCCCTACTACAAATTCAGACTTGAGCTTCCGGACGGGTATATAGGCAGAGCAATGAACGATCTGCAGCAACGCAATGCGGAGTTCGATATTCAGTCGGCGGATGGGGGATCTACTGTTATCAGCGGCAGAGCGCCGGTATCGGAGCTCCACGGTTATCCACGGGAATTGATCTCATATACCAGGGGGCAAGGCACACTTTCCTGTGTTTCAGACGGTTACGAGCCCTGTCATAACCAAAGTGATACCGTCGCCGCCGCAGGCTATGATCCCGAAGC
>JAFVTO010000221.1 GCA_017503165.1 Clostridia bacterium
AGAAGCGTGAGGAGGCATCACAGATATTTACCTTTACGCTTAAGGTGATATTCCTGATCTCGTGTGTGCTTGGTGTTCTTGGCTTTGCCTTTGCCGAGCCCTTCGTGCGATTTCTTGCACCGGGTGCTACCGAGCAAGCCATTGAATACGGTATTACTTACACGCGCGTTTACGCCGCCTTTGCTCCCTTGATGCTGATCTTTCACGCTACCGACAACTATCTGCGAGCCTGCGGCAAGGAAAGGCTTTCGATGTGGCTGAGTATAGGAACACAGGTATTTAACATCGTTCTCGATGTTATTTTGATCGTATTTCTCGGTCAAGGCGTTTGGGCTGCGGCGTTTACAAGTTGTCTTGCGATGGCTCTTGGCTCGGTTATTACGCTGATTCTTTTCCGAGGAAAGCGAATGGATCTCTATTATACCAAAGGCAAGGTTAAAAAAGCCGTTTTTATCCGCATCCTTGCCAATGGCTCCAGCGAGTTCTTCAGTAGCATTTCTATGTCGATTATGTCCATCGTATTCAATTTCTTTTTACTGAAATACGGTGGTACAACGGGAGTAGCTGCATTCTCGGTTATTATGTATGTGGATAGCATTATCGGTATGCTCGTGTTCGGTATGGCTGACTCGCTTCAGCCTGCCATCAGCTATTGCTACGGTGCAGGGCTGATAAATAAGGTCAAGGCAATTTTCCGACGAATTATTTTTGGAGCTATCGTACTATCTGCCGCATCACTCTTATTTATGATGTTTGCAGGACGGTACGTTGCGCCCTTATTCGTTAAGCCCGATGATACCGAGTTGCTCTCGGTCAGCATTATCGGTATGAAGCTGTTTTCGCTTTCCTATCTTACGGGATGGGTGGATATGTGCTTCTCGTCCTATTTCACGGCACTTGAACGCCCTGCACGCTCGATGCTCACGTCTTTCTTCGGAACGCTTGTATTTCCGATTGCCGCATTGTTTATCCTTACGCCCTTTCTTGAGCTGAACGGCGTTTGGCTCAGCTCGCTCGCATCCTGTACCGCAAGTGCGATATTTACAGTAATGCTTTATTTGACAATGGCAAAGAAAAAACAACAGTAGCTATAATAATCCTTTTCTTTGACTGTGTGACTCAAAAATTGAGGGCTGACGAAAAAATCGTCAGCCCTCGTTGGTTATTCAGTTAGTGTTTCAATCGCAATTTGCATACCGAGTTTGAAAGCATATTCAAAGATGGCAGCCTCCGCCAAGCTCATATATTCACTCCAACAATCATCGAACTTTTCAAAGATTTCCTTTTGTTCGTCTGTCATCGTTTTGAGCAGATCGTCGTGATGCCGAGCCATATATTCCATAAGTTCTTTCATTTCGGGAGAGTTGTTGCGGCTATCAGTTTGAGGGCAGACGTTTCCGTGCCAAAGTTCGTTGATGATTGATTTCATACCAACACAACCTCCCGCAAAACAATTTCTTCCGCGCTTGCCTTGATGTTGTTCATCTCGGCTACCCAACGGAGCATATCGTAAGCTTTCAAATTCTCGTCAATACCTCTTTCGTTGGCAAGGTGGGGGATGATATGTTCCACCATTGCTTTCGCTTCAACGTCGATCTCATAGAGCCGCTGATTGAGCGTACCTTCCGAGAGAAGATTGGTGTATCGACCTTTGCGATGCTCTTTGAGATATTCGAGGTGCATTCTTCCGTACTTGCCGATTTCCTTTTGTTCGGGAAGTTCAAGCAAGGGGTAGTATTGCTCACCTATGAGTTCGTAGGTAATTCCGTTTTCTTTAATGTACTTTTTCATCTTATTGCACCTTCCTTTCCTTTGGTGCTTTAAGTGTACTATAAAGACAGAAAATCTGCAAATGTGCAAAAAAGAAAAATACGAGAAACACCGAAATGTTCTCGTATCTTTCTTCGCCTCCGCAATGCTCGTTATTCTTAATTCTCAGAAACTGTCCTTAAGAACGAGCAGCTGAACTCGTCCTTTTTTTGTTTGGAACAGACTACGGTATCTCTCGAACCCGTGTCAATGCATCGCATTGACGGGTTGCGAGTTTGCTTTCCCTTAACAATCTTATAGGCTTCCCCTTCATATTGGCAAGAATGATAGGAGTCAGCACCATTACTATATTAAACGAGAAAAAAGACGAAAGGCTGAAAAAGGAGCAAGCGCGTGTTCCAGAGGAGTGTGAGCTTATACAGTAACCGACAGCCCCCCTTGTTGTCTTTAATAAATGCAGTGCTTGTCAAAAAAGAGGACGAAGATTTCCCTAAATCTTCGTCCTCTCGCTGTCGGTAGGTAACGTATCGTATTTCAAAAACTGTCCCGAGAATAAGCGTGTTATCCTTAACGGAGAACACGCAGCGATATAAATCCCCCCGGGGATTTGCGATATGCCCTTGCGGGAGCGATATAAGGCTACGCCTTGCGATATGCCCTCTTGGGCGTGAGGGGATTTATATCATATCGCATTGGAGCGAAGTGACAATATATCGCACGAGCAAAGCGAGTATATCGCGTTTGCATAGCAAACATATCGCCAAGCAGAAAAAAGAGATAACATTTCGGCTACGAATCGATTTGTTATCTCTTTCTGTCGTTATAAGGGTTTGGGCTTAGCCCATAATGCATTTGACCGGCAAATGCGATGCTCGCACTTAAGGGCTTTCATATTCTCCGCTAAGAACAGCACCCGTACAGTTGAGCTATTTTGCCTTTTCTGCTTTCTTTTTGCGCTCGCGCTTTTCAGCCTTAATCTCAGATGCTGAGGCTATGTAAAGGTTTATCGTGGTCTCGAGAGTCTCTCTTAGGGCGGTGCGCATCTTCTGCGGCATCGTCCTCGACTTTCTGTAAAGGTGGAGCAGGTGAAGCTCCTCCTCGGAAAGCTCCGAGGTGTCCTTCCTTAAGGGAATGTCGAGCAGCTCGCCAATGTTTACTCCGAACTCCTCGGAAAGCGTAGGGAGCATTTTCATAAAGGACGCGCTTCTTCCGCGGCGCCAATTGTTCACCGTCTTGTCGGCAAGTCCCATGGCACGTTCAAAGGCGGCATCGCTCTCAAAGCCTGCGTCTATAAGGGATAGAACTCTTTCTCTTATCTTTTCCTGGTTACCGTTCATTTGTTTTTCTCTCCCTTTCCTCTAAGTTCTCTTTGCTCGGTGAAGGTAGAAAACCGCTGTGGCTTACCGACCCTCTTGCTTTTCTCCTCTGATTTTTTGCTATTGCTTGAAGTGGGGGAGAAGTCCCTATTTTTGAAGTGCTTTTTGGACAACTTGTGGGGAACGGTGCTCGCTGAAGTTGCTTTGTTTGCGGAATTGTGGGGAATGGAAGCTTTGCTTTTCTTAAGCTTACCGCCGCTTTTATCCGTGCTGAAGCCGAATGCGCCTAATTTCTCACCGAGGGAATAATACTCACCGTGAGCGTAAGCCAAAAGGTTGGCAAGGTCGAGCCTTATCTTCCCCTTATCGTCTATAATTTCCTCCTTAGAGGACACGCTTACGATATCAGCTATAAATACGTCGTGTGTTCCCATAGGCAAAACGTCCGTTACCTTGCATTCAAGAGCCAAGGGGCATTCCTCGATGGTGGGGGCGTTGACCTTTTCGCTTTTTACCGCGGTAAAGCCGCATTCCTTGAATTTATCTACCTTAGCCCCCGTATAAATACCGCAATAGTCAACCTTCCTTGCCATCTCTGCCGTGGGGAGATTTATAACGAATTCCCCCTTCTCCTTAAGTATACCGTAGGAGTGGCGGCGCGGTCTTAACGAAACGTAGGTCTTGGGCGGTATCGTGGACAGAATACCCGTCCAGGCGATAGTAAGTATATTTTTGTTTTCTTCATCCCCCACCGTGACGAGCACAGGGGGAAGTGGGGCAGTCAATGCCCCGGGGGAAAGGCTTCTTCTTTTCACTTTCTACCTCTTCTTAAGGGGTCAACCCTCTTTTTCTTCCGTTATCTCTTCCTTGGTCAGCATGCCGAGCCATGTCTTTGTCAAAAGCACGTCGGGCACCGCCTTGAAGAGCAGGTGCTGAAGCTTGGTGTACCAATTCGTTACGCAAAGCGTCTTGCCCTTAACAGATGCCTTGATGCATTTTCTGACAACGTCGGAGCATTTCAGCATAGGCTTCATTGCCTTCGGGTGAGTGATGCCCGGCTTTGCGGTAGCCTTGCCGAGAAATTCCGTTTCCACCCAACCGGGACAGAAGCAGGTCGCCCTGAGCCCGTATTTCTTTATCTCAAAGTTAAGTGACTTCGTGTAGTGCAAAACAAAGCTCTTGCTTGATGCGTAAACGTTAAAGGCGGGCAGGGGAGTGAAGCAGGAGCCGCTGCCAAGATTTATTATACGTCCGCCCTTTTCCATAAAGGGTACGGTCATATGAGTTATAAGCACCGTCGCCTTGCAGTTGACGTCTATCATAGCGGCGCAGTCACGCTCCGACACCTCCTCAAAGGTGCCGAAATTGCCGAAGCCTGCCGCGTTTACAAGTATTTTTACCAAAGGCTTTTCTTCTTCAAGTGCGCGCTTTACGGCGCCTATACCTTCCTCTGTGGCAAGGTCAGCGGTAATTATACGCGCCTTCACTCCAAGGGAATCGCGAAGAGCCTCCATTTTATCCGTGCGCCTCGCTATAAACCAGAACTCGTCAGCCAAGCCATTTTCCTTGAACTGCTTGGCAAATTCAGCGCCGATACCGCTCGATGCGCCTGTAATAATAGCTAATGACATAAGTTGTATCTCCTCTTTCTTACTTAATAATGGTTATAGTAAGTCGAAATAGCATGATTTCACGCTATTTCGACACAATATCTATGATATTGTGCCAAATTTTTATAAAAATTTGGACTAACCCATTGCAATGAATGTAGAGCATAATTAAATTTTTTGAAAT
>JAFVTO010000222.1 GCA_017503165.1 Clostridia bacterium
GACGGTGAGACTGCCGCGAGGATCGGCGGAGATGCGGCATCAAAGACGGAAATGTGGGTTATTTGTGAGGCTGATGAGGGAGCATATCTGTATTTCGGAGTAAATAAGGATCTGTCAAAGACAGAGTTTGAGGAGATCCTGAGGGCAGGGACCTTGACGGAATATCTGAATCGAGTTCCGGTAAAGTCCGGGGATGTGTTTTTTATTCCGTCTGGAACGATACACGCTATCGGTGCAGGGATAACCATCTGCGAGATTCAGGAGACCTCCGACACGACCTACCGTCTTTATGACTACGGTAGAAAGGATAAAGACGGAAATCCCAGAGAGCTTCATATAGAAAAGGGAACTATGGCGGCAGATCTGCGAGCCATAACCGAGTTTCACGAAACGCCCAAGCCGCTTGAGGACGGGGGTGAGCTTCTGCTTTCATGTGACTTCTTTAATGTGTACAGACGCTTTGGAGGAAATGTATTCACTGTCGGTGCGGATAGCTTTTCTGCTCTTACTGTAACAAGTGGCTCCGGTATGTTGATAAATAACGGTTGCGAGCTTTGTGTTACTAAAGGCGACACTGTTTTTATCCCGGCAGGCAGCGGAGAGGTCAGAGTGACCGGTGATGTGGTCGCTATAGATTCAAGAATGTAAATTTCTGCCGTATAAACAGGACTTAGATGTAATACGGCGCGGGAACTCAGATTGACTGTTTTGATGTTAGGTAGATGCTTGGCATAAAAACCCCTCATATAGTAGATGCTTATATTCTACCATATGAGGGGTTTTTTCAATTTTACGTTTTTAACGGACTTGTGCAGAGGCTTTACCAATACAAGCCCTTTTTCGGTGTTGTTCAAAGACAAAACGATAGCGTGAGGAATGCAAGTATGAATGTGGCAATACCAACTGCCTTCCAGAAATCCATGAGCCTATATTCATATTCGGTACAACTCAAGTTCTCTATGAGATTATACATTATGACTCCTGCAACAACAAAATGTACCGTCAGTATAGTCACTGCAATTGTTGAACCGATAAAAATGTTAACTATGGCACATAGAAGCTGTATAGCAGATGTGACACGGATGTAAAGAAGATATTTTTTTGCTTCGCGATGTGTGATTTTTCCATTGCCTCGGATATTCAGCCATGCTTTTGTTTTTTCAAACAGTGATACCGAGGATATTCCCAATGAGCCTATTGCAGATACTGTAAAACCAAGATAGAAGTTAAATATCCAATACCATTTGGGGGTAGAATATATTGTGTTCGGTGTGGAATTACTGTCAAGTATCGAGACGGTATACCAGTCGAATACCACATCTCCCGGGCGAGGTGTCTCCTCCTTGTTTTCCGAGGAGGTATCATCAACGTCCGGAAACTTAATTTCCTTAGTAGGAGTTACTTCGATGAATTCACCGTTCGTTACGTTATAAACGAAAGCTTCCGCATTGTAGATGATGAGCTTTTCATCCATAAGCATAAATGAGGCTGTCCTCATAAACGGCGCAGATACCGCCCACAAAAAATTACCGGACTTATCGTAAACATTGACACAGGAGGCAACGCGGTAACAGACGTATATCCGTTCTTCACTTACCCATACGTCAGATATCTCTTCAGGAACGGTTATTTCTTCCTGTACGGCGCGATAATCCTTCGGATGGTCAACACACAACGCGCGACCGACAAAGGCGAGAACAATACCGGATATGGCGATTACTGTGAAGATGATATATAAAGATTTCTTAATTTTCATGTTTAGAACGATTTTTGATCATGTCCAGAATATCGTCATACTTCATGTTACCGGATGCGGTGGACAGACCGAGGTATATAACATCGTCATCGGTAAGATCAAGCTTAATGCCGTTAATCTCAAGAAATACAAGCATGACAAGAACCCCGATGCGCTTATTTCCGTCTACAAAGGCATGATTTGCTATAAGCGAAAAGCCTATCTTTGCTGCCTTTTCTTGGATTGTCCCGAAAAGCTCTTGCCCGCCGAAGGTCTGGAAAGCGGATTCAAGGGCGCTGTTCAGAAGCGTTTCATCTCTCAGGTTAGGATCTCCTCCGGTCTCTGAAACCAGCATTTCATGCAGCAGGCATACTTCTTCTTGTGTAAGTCGGATCATTTTGCAAGCTCCTCGAAAGCTTTACGGTATTTTTTCAGTATTTCTGTGGCAACTTCTTGGATACTTTGTTTCTTTTGGGGTAGGGTGATATATTTTTTCAGCTCGTAAATGAGGTTTTCTGCATACAGGGAGAAGCCTTCGGAGTTGGGGTGAAGATGCCCGTCGGCAAAAAACTCCTCTATTGGAGGGACGAGGCTAAGTCCGTCGATATGTATCAATCCGAGCTTGGCAGCTTCGTCAATTACTATTTGTCTGGCTCCGTCAAAGGTTCCCATGCTACGCTCCTGCAGATCCTTTCTCCAGATGGGAGATAGCACAAATATTTGTTTATCACTGTATTCGCTTGCAATAAGTCTGAGATGCGCCGAAACATGTCCCATAAACTCGTCGTAGGTTTTGAAGCGACCGAAATCATTTGTTCCGTATGCCACCAGCACTACATCAGGCTCAAACGGAAGGGAATCAAAGGTGGTCTCGTGGTAGAAAGCACCGCCGATACCCTGGATAATACTGTTTGCATTGAAAAAACGAGTGACTCTGTACGCATATGAGAGTGAATCGTATTTTGTGTTCCAGCCCTGTGTGATAGAATCCCCTATAAAAAGCATTTTTATGTCGTAGTCGTGGGGTGTAACGGTAGCTTTGTCATCGATCTCGATAGAGCTAAGAACACCTATTCCGTGGCTTGGGAGATAAACCGTGACACGGTATTCATCCTTGTCAAAACCGAGCGGGTCTTTAAGCTCAAATGTGGTATCGGTCAGCTCATTTACCGTGTTTTGTAATCGAAGCAGATTATCAACGTATATCTCGAACTTTCCGCCTTTTGCGCATATCTTGAGATTCTTGGAGTTGGTATGGAAGTCAAGACGAACGCCGGTGGTCGTTCTTGCTCTGAACCCTAAGGTCTCGCTTAGCTTATCCCATGCTTTGTTCTGGTTTTCGGTACATTTATAAAAGTGAATGCCGTCAGCCTCTTCTCTAATGTCAAGAGCGCCTACGGTGATCAGCTTGATTTCGTCAAGTGAAAGCTTCATTTTGTGGTAATTCCTTTCATATTCAGTCCATGGAAATATTTGGATTATGCAATGCTTGTAGGGTACGTACTAAGTATATCACGGTATGTTTTTTTTGTCAATGTAAAAAATCCATAAGATATTTTAAATTTATTGTAACAATATATTTTCTGAGAGTTGTATAATAGACATAATGGAGGTATTGTATCATGATGAGGAAAGTGTACACAGATATAAAAGATTTCCATGAGCAGAACAAGTGCATCGGTGTTGAACTTCCCGTATGTGATGATACAGGGATTTTAGCTGAGACGGTTGCTATCGGTAGTAAAGTAGCGCCCAACAGACTTACTTGTCAGGCAATGGAGGGATGTGACGGAACGGCAGACGGGGCTCCGGATGAGTTGACATTCAGGAGATACAAGCGTTTTGCCGAAGGTGGAGCCGGTGTTATCTGGTTCGAGGCCACTGCCTGTATGCACGAGGGACGCGCTAATCCGAGACAGCTGTGGCTTCACGATGGGAACGCAGACGTTTTCAGACGGATAGTCGATGAGATACGCGAAAATTCCATGCGGGTAAACGGATATGCTCCGGTAATTATCATGCAGAATACACATTCGGGAAGATACAGTAAGCCGGACGGAGTTCCTGCGCCGCTTATTGCGTATAACAATCCGAAATTTGAGAAGGATAATCCAATTGACAAAAGTCGGATACTTTCTGACGACCATCTTGACAGTATAAGTGAGCAGCTTGTGAAAACCGCTCTATTGGCTGAAAAGGTTGGATTTGACGGCGTAGATATAAAATGCTGCCACAGATACATAAATTCCGAGCTACTCTCAGCATATGAGCGAGAAGGTAAGTACGGAGGCAGTCTTGAGAATCGTACACGTTTGCTCCGTGAGAGTATAGAGGGGGCTGTTTCCGTGTGTGGAAAAGGTTTTATAGTTTCTTCACGCCTTAACGTGTATGACGGATTTCCATACCCGTACGGCTTTGGTGTTGCAAAAGACGGAAGTATGGAGTTTTTGTCGGACGAGCCTATTTGGTTGCTGAAAAAGCTCAAAGAGCTTGGTGTCGGTCTTTTGAATATTACTATGGGCAATCCGTACTTTAATCCCCACGTTAACCGTCCTTTTGCTATGGGAGGCTAC
>JAFVTO010000223.1 GCA_017503165.1 Clostridia bacterium
CAGACCTGAGGCAGGTACCCCCCCTCAATACAGCTCGGCGCAACAGGCTTACCGGTCAGGTCGGGATCAGCCACGTGCCCAAGCGCCGGTATCTTTTCAATTTTTGTTCCGCGGCAGCCCTCCACCGTACAGGTATACAGTGTTTCGCCCTCCACAACACAGGTGGGCTTAGCTGTCACTGCGCCCTCCGACCACTGATGTCCATTCTGGTCGCAAGGGGTGGTCTGTGTCTGGGGAATCATTTCGCACGCAGCCAGAAAAACCAACGGCAGGATCAAGATCAGCACAGCGACTGCCGCAGTTTTATAAAATCGTCTCACAGCTTCATTTTCTCCCTTCGTAAGCAATCGTATATGTTTTTTATCTATCCTCGTATCGGGAATAGACTTATTTTCTTACGTCACTGTTTTCTTCGCGCTTTCTTATAGGCTGTATATCGTCGACCTTAAGCACGTATCTTCTGATGATCGCCAAACCAACCACGGAAACCATCGACAGGATGAATAACGCCAGAATACCGACGGTTCCGGGATTGGACAGATCTATCAGCGCCTTAACCGTATCGCCTATCACCTCAGCCGCACTCTTCTTGGCATTTACACCGGATGACGTAAAGAGCGAATCAAGCTTGATACCCAAGGTGTTAAAGGTGTAGGTCACCTTGTAGGAGCAGTCTGCTTCCATGGAGTCGGTATAAGACGTATTCTTGAGATTATCCGCAACGATCTCGTAAATGCCGTCCTCGCCCGCGCGCCATACTGTATAGTAGAGCGCTCCGTTGGCCGCCTTCCAGGTAATGGCATTTTCCTTTTCCGACACGCTTACCTTCGGGGCAATAACGGCTGAGCTGTAGGCGTTGGCGAAGGTATCTGCTGAGCGAATGCTGAAATTATCAATATTCACTGCGACCGTTTCCCCTGCCAACGGCACCGTCCTTGAGCCGGATACACCGGAGTTGAGCAATCTCAACTCCGTCATTGAGGATACAACAGGGCCGTCCTCTCCGATAGGCAACGCGACAGCCGAATCGAGACAGGAGCCGTCCAGGTATACCGCCAGCTTATCTCCCGAAACGTTTATCCAGGCAGTGATTCTGCGCCACTCGCCCTTCTTAAGAACTGAAAGAGTCTTGTTTTCTCCGCCGACGGCTGCGCCGAGGGACAGTATAGCCTCATCGCCGCTTCCGGAAGTCAGAGTAAGTATATCAAAGAGTACCCCGTTTTCGCTTGCAGCAGTCAAAACACCTACAGAACCGCTTACGTCAGAAACGTAAAGCTCAAAATCAATGACAAGAGATTTTGTAGCCACAGGACCTTGGGCAACAGCTGCAAACGAGGGCTCAGTCTCTGCGCCGGTAAGTGTCAGGCCAAGCACTTTTCCTCTGATCTGATCAGAAAAGCTGTCCGTCTTTATGCTGCCGTTCAAGGTAAATCCAAGCTCCGCTAAGTTGTCATCAAAATCGGTGTCTACAATCACCTCGGCTCCGCTCGAGGGAATATCCACTCCCCCATCCTCCGGAGACATAGGAGTATCATCCTGGCCTCCGCCGGGACTGTCGGGATTATTGGGATTATCGGGATTATCAGGGGTGTCGGGGTTGTCGGGACCGTCCGGGGTATCGGGATCAGCAGTACCGGCAATTCCCTCCTTACCTTCCTGCTCCAGACCGAACACAAAGGGCTCTCCGTTTCTGGTGATCACAACGCACACCTTATAATACAGAATAAGTCCGGGGAACGCCTCCCTATCCACATATTCCGTATCGGTAATAGTTTCGGAAATAGCCTTGTACTCACCGTTCTGCTCATCCGAGCGGTACACGATATATCCACGATTATCTGCATGGAATTCATCCCAGTACAGACCCACCGCATTCTTTATACCCTGCACCTGAACGTTCAGCCCGGGATCCTTTATCTCAAAGCAGACAGGTTCACCGGCCTTGGGAAGACTGTACTCAGCTCCGCCTCGCTTGAACACAGGCACCACGCGGTAGTAATATTCAGCTCCGCTAAGGACCGTTCCGTCCGTATATTCGCATTCGGTTATCAAGCCGCCCAAAGCTTCACCCGCACCGGTCGCCGTATCCGAACGGTAGATTCTGTATCCGTCGGCGCAATCCAGTGCTTCCCAACTCAGATGAGCCTTGAAGTCCTTAGCGCTTGCAGTAAAGCTCATCGGAACACCGAGCGCATTGACGTGAGGCTCTCCGCCAACATATATCTCAAGATCGTCAATGTAAGCGGAATAGCTTCCCGATGCGGCTGCGGACAGGAATGCCGCGTGATCCACCGTCGAAGCAAGCCCGCTGGGAACGCTCTGCCTGTAAACGAAGGGAATACCGTCTATATAGACCGTAAACACTCCGTCATTCACCGCTACGGTGATACTGTAGGTGGCTCCGCGCTCCGGAGCAAACAGTGTGGTCGTCTCGGTACCCTTGACCGTGAATTTTCCGGCGGCATCCAGAGAAAGCACCGACCAGGAGCCGAGAGAAAGCAGTCCCAGCGACTTGGCACCGTTGGCTTTGAAGACAAACGAGGTCGTTATACCGTCTGTAGGAAGCGATGCGGCGTACTTCAACGAGCTGCCTGAGGAAACGTTCGCCGCGTATCCCAGAGCTATGCCGCCGTTGTGGGATACGGTGGTGACCGAGCCGTTCATTGTGACCGGAGCCACGGTCGAAGGAGTACCTGCGGTATCGAAATTGTTATAATACCTCAATTCAGTGTTGCCGGAGGATATTGCAGGCGAAAGCCCTCTGTAAATGTCCGCGTAATATAGATACATATTGCCGGAATTCGCGCTGTTGCGATATTCGAGTATTCGAACTCCGTCGATCGCGCCGTATCCTGAGCCGTATTTCGTCTCATAGTTGCCCAAAAGCTTGCCGTTAAGAAATACCGACACAAATTTTCTGTCTCCGCCGATCGACAAAGCAATTCGGTTGATCCCCTCGCCCAGCGAGGCAAGGACTCTTCCCTCTCTGTCCAGAAGCTCTTTATCCTCGTTTACCGTCATAAAGCATTCGCGGCTGGTGTAATCCCCCTCCGTCGCGTAAGGAGAAAGCAATTCCAGATTGCCGCTCCAATCGGGGGAAAGTATAAGTCCCATATCCGCAACCAAGGCACCCCTTGCACCATTCGCGAAAACGTCAACGTAGGGAGAGCTGTTGGTCTGGTCCATCTGGATAAGATTACGCCAGGTATCCTTGCGAACGGTGAACAGCTCGTTTTGAGCGTTGATCTCAAATTTATCGGTCTTAACCTTTCCGGTAAGCACCGTTCCCACCGAAATGGCTGGATCGGAATAATCCAACCGACCGACCAGGCTATCCTCATCCGCTCCGCTTCCTACCACGAGATTGGGCGCGCTTCCCTTATATAGCCATACGTTATCCAGATCCATGGTTCCCGCGGCGGTTGCCCCTCCGCTGAACTGAGAGATTCTGAGCTGGTGCAGTGAGTTCAAGGGGTTTTTTGTAACTATACCCTTTTTGACCTCTTCGCCGTTTATGTAAACATCAAAGGTATCCGGATCAACTGCGTTGCGGTGGAGCACCACGCAAATATGAGTCCACTCACCCTTGACCATATCATATCCGGTATCGACATTCCGATCGGTGTTGTCACTCTTGTTGTAATTTCTGTATAAGATCGAACCGTCGGTGCTCATAGTGAGCAACGACTGAAAAATGTTACCGTTATCGCGGTTGATGAACTGTATCAGGTTCAGACTTCCGGTGTTGGTAGAATAATCACCTAATCTGAAGGATACCTCCACCACCATATCTCCGGTGTAAATATTCTTTTGAGTATCGTAAAAATCAAAATAGGGGTCGTTTGTATTATTGTCTGCCGAGCGTTCTATCCGGACGAAATGATTGCCGCTTTCGGAAAGTATTTTAATAGTGGACTGCTTTGCATGAGTTAGAAATATCTGGCCCTCGGGCTTTTTGTGGGTATAGGTGAGACCCTTCCCGCAAAGAACTCCGGTCGGAAACTCACTGAAATCCGTTCCGGAGAGAAAATCGTCCCCCTTTATGTATTCGTTAAAATTCTGCATAGCAAAAGCAGGCTCCGTAACTGTTGCCAATCCCGGAACCAGTGTTGCCACCGTCATTAAAAGAGCAAGAAATGATGCCAAAGCCTTTTTTGCTTTTGTAGAGGACTGCAGCCTTCCTCTGCCCTTCCTTGCTTCTGCACTTCCATTGTTAATTTTAGTTCTGTTCCAGTAAGCCATAATGTGCACCTTTTCAAGAATAGATTTTAAGTGTTGCCCGTAAAAGTACCTCGGAAGAGCAGGGCTCGTTCCAGGAAAAATTACTGTGATTAAAATTATATTTCATAAAAAAAGAAATGACACTATAATAATATACTATTGGGATAAATAAGTAAAGGGACAATCATTCCCGAATGTTGCTTTTAGGAATGATTATACCCTTTGAATCAACTTTTACTCGCAAGAAAAAACTCGAAATCCCTTACCGCAGTCAGTTCAAAGCAGCGGAGCCTCTTTGGAACAGCTCGTCAAGCTTCTTTTTCAGCCCGGAATGCTCGGGGCTTACAAGCTCCGGATCACCTTCAAAAAGCTGCTGAGCCTGAGCATACGCCAACTGCAGAAGCCCGGTATCGCTGCACATACCCGCAAGCTTGAAACGGAACTCTCCGTGCTGTCGGGCGTTACCCGCCGAGGGCATAAAATCACCGGGGCCTCGCATCTCAAGATCGAACTTGGCAATTTCGTATCCGTCCGAGGTCTTTTTCATAATATTAAGGCGTTTTACCGCGTTTTCACCCTTTGCCGACGAAACCAGGACACAGTAGGACTTACGTTTACCGCGCCCGACACGCCCTCTGAGCTGATGAAGCTGTGACAGCCCGAATCGGTCTGCGTCCTCTACTACCATCAGCGTAGCATTTGGAACGTTCACCCCGACCTCAATTACAGTTGTTGAAACCAGAATATCCACGTTTCCCGCGGCAAATTCTCGCATTACGCGATCCTTCTCCGCTCCGGTCATGCGTCCGTGGACAAACTCAGTGCGATACTGCGGAAAAACCTCCGTTCTCAGCTTTTCGGCATAATCCACCGCGCTTTTTAGCGGCGGCTTGGATTCCCCCTGCTGCTTTTCCGTTTTTCTTTGCATATCCTCCGGCAAAAACCACAGATTCTCACCCTCTGCACCAATACCCACGGTATTTGCCGCGTCAACGGGCGTGGAATTGCTCTCGCCCCGAGCAGGCAAAGCGGTATATCCCATATGCAAAAAATCCGCGCCCTCCTCGTCTGCCTCGTCCTTGCTTTCAACCGTAGGACAAACGATATAGACCTGTCCGCCACTCTTCACCTGAGCGTCAATAAAGCCGTTGAGCCTTTGTCTGTGCTCCTCCCCCACTACCAGGGTATCCACTCTCTGGCGTCCCGGGGGAAGCTCATCAATTACCGAAACGTCAAGGTCTCCGCAAAGGATCAGGGCTAATGTTCGCGGTATAGGAGTGGCGCTCATTACGAGAACGTGAGGCGTAACCCCATGATTTGCCGCGCCTTTGCCGGCAAGAGCGCTCCTTTGCATTACCCCGAAGCGGTGCTGCTCGTCGGTTATAACCAGCCCGAGCCTTCCAAGCTCCACTCCCTCTGAAAGCAATGCGTGAGTTCCTATGACAAAGAGCGGCTTTTCCGAGGCTATAAGCCCGTATATTCTGTGTTTTTCCGCCGCACGGGTAGAACCGGTCAGCAGCTCCACCTCTATTCCAAGCCCCTCGAAAAGCGGGGCGAGATCTCTGTAATGCTGGGCGGCGAGAATTTCCGTGGGAGCCATCAAGACGCACTGCCAACCGTTTCGCACAGTCATGTAAGCCGCAGCCGCGGCGCAGACGGTCTTACCGCTTCCCACATCTCCCTGCACCAGTCGCGCCATAGGCGTTCCCGAGGCGTTCAGCATATCCTTGCGAATAGCGGATATGGTGCGCGACTGAGCGCGTGTCAGCTCAAAGGGAAGGTGCTGTAAAAACACGTCAAAGCGGGAGCTTTCCATTTTCATCACCGGAGCGCAGCCCTGCTTCCGCGTTTCTCTGTTTCTTGTCACAGAGCAGGCAAAAAGGAACAGCTCCTCTGCCATAAAACGGGTCCTTCCCCTGTCAATATCGGCAAAATTCTCGGGGAAATGCAGACATCTGTACGCCTCATATTCTCCGCAGACTCCGAACACCGCCCTAATGCTTTCCGGAAGCACCTCCTCCAGCTTATCCGGCTGTATTCCGGAGATCGCCGCTTCGATCAGCTGTGACATAAATTTCTGAGTAAGTCCGGCGGCAAGGGGATAAAGAGGAAAAAAGCCGCGCAATCGCTTATATTCCGTCACCTGTTCAACAGCTGTCGGATAAAGCTCAAGGGCACCCTGACGGCTGCGGGTAGCCTTCGCCCAGAAGCGAAAGACCGCCCCCACTCTGAGGATATCCTTAATATAGGGCTGATTGAAAAACACCAGAGTGCAGGAGCCTTCGTCGTCCACAGCCCTGCATTTGGTAACGTTTTTTCCGCCGCGCAGACGGACGGTGGTAGGCTGAGTTCCCACAGTGAGCACAAAGGATGCCGTCTCGCCGTGCGCCGCCTCCTTCAGAGAGCGAACGTCTCCGCGGTTTTGGTATCCTCGAGGATAGTGGCGTATAAGCTCGCCCACAGTGGTTATATTAAGCTTTGCAAGCGCTTCGGCTCGCTTTGGTCCGCATCCCGGAAGCTTTGAAACCGGGTCGGAAACCGAATATATTGGCGTAGGGATCAAGATCAAGCTCCTTTCTGCATGACTGAACGGATGCACCGTGCATCTCGCGCAGGCGTTTTTTACGCCGCGCCGGGGAAAAATGCCCACCGGATATCAAATCGAAAATAATTAACATTTTTTCATACAAAAAATGCAATAAGCCTATTGTAATTTGTAGATAAATAAAGTATAATATATATATTAGTGTACAGGAAAGGGAGAAAAACCGTGAAGATAACGGATGCTATAACTGAATTCGGAGAGGCTTGCCGCAAGGTTACGCTCTCTCTCGACTACGATAATACCGCTAAGCTCACATCGAGCGGCCGTGTAAAGCCGTACTTGGTATGGCATACCGAGGGTAGCTTCGGCATCAAGATAGTAAAGCTGGCAGCATCCGCCGCCATAGTGGCTGGGATCGCGGCAGTCAGCTCAAGCTGCAAGAGCGCTAAGAACAAGAATCCAAAGCGCTGACCGAGTAATATTATACCATTTCAGCCGGAGGGTTGTCAAGACAAATCGGGAAATTCGGTTTAAAGCAATGATGTGTCACCCGAGAGGTAATCAAGATGAACGAAAAAAACAGGGAATGCAATAATATACGCGATATATACGGAGTGTTTTGCCGCGCTACCATAAAGGAGCTCGAGGACGCGCTTCTTGCCGCAAAAGACACCGAGGAACGGGCGTTTTACCGCAAGCTGCTCAATCTGAAGCTGCAAACGGAGCAGGAAAAGGTCGTGGGGGAGAGATTGGTATGACGGATATAGTTTCTCAGAATACCGACCTGCTCCCAGAGAATACGGACTGCGACACGGAAACTCTGAACGAGCCCGGCGCGGAAATGCTGAACGAGCAAATCACAAAGACAGCCCGGGAGGAAGCGCCCACAGCTATCCTCTTCGCAGGAGTAAACGGCGCGGGAAAAACGTCGCTTTACCACGTAATGAACACCACAGAGCCGCTTGGCGTCCGAATCAGCATCGACGATATAGTAAGGGACCGTGGCTCGTGGCAGGATTACATTCTCCAGATAAAAGCGGCAAAGCTGGCGATCGAGCAGATACAGAAATGCATATCCGACCGTGTTTCCTACCATCACGAAACAACTCTTCCGGGCAAGATAGTATATAAGCAGCTTGAAAGATCGCGGGCAATGGGATACAGAATAATTCTCTACTATGTGGGAATAGACGGGATACAGACGGCGATAGAGAGAGTCCACCGCCGCGTAGAGCAGGGCGGTCACGGAATAGACGATCGAGCCATAATCCAAAGGTATCAGAAGATGCCCGCAAATCTCCGACGCATTCTTCCGCTCTGCGACGAGGCGTATTTTTATGACAATACCGTGCGATTCCGTCAGATAGCCATACACAAGGGCGGGGAGATACTGGATGAGGACCCCATACTTCCGGACTGGTACCAGTCGATATTCACCGGTCACACGGTTGCCGATCCTTTCATACAGTAAGCTGCAAGAGAATCTGCCGAAAGTGACACGGCAGGCGGCAACAGTGTGAAAAGTCCGAGCAAAAAAGCGGGGACGGCGCCCACGCAACAAAAGCGAAAAAATGAAAACATAATACATACACAGGAGCGAAAATAACACGATGTCTTACGCACAGTACACCAAGGAGCAGCAGGTCGCTCAGCTTGCAGGTCTAAAGAATGAATATGGTAATATCCTTGAAAAGAAGCTGAAGCTGGATATGTCAAGAGGAAAGCCGGAGGCATCCCAGCTTGATCTTTCCGCCGAGCTTTTTGCAATCCTCACCCCCGAAAGTAACGTAATATCAGAAAACGGCTTCGACTGCCGAAACTACGGCGTTTTGGATGGAATCCCGGAATGCAAGCGGCTGTTTGCGGACATTCTCGGAGTACCCAAGGAAAATGTTATCATAGGCGGAAACTCAAGTCTTAACCTTATGTTCGATGAGATCACAAGGGCTATGCTGTTCGGAGTAGCGGGCGGGGCGAAGCCCTGGGGACAGCAGGGAGAGATAAAGTTCCTTTGTCCTGTTCCGGGGTATGACAGACACTTTGCCATATGTGAGCTTCTTGGAATAAAGATGATAAACGTGCCCACAACCCAGGACGGTCCCGATATGGATACGGTGGAAAGGCTGGTTGCAGAGGATGCAAGCATAAAGGGCATCTGGTGTGTTCCGAAGTACTCCAATCCCACCGGCGCCGTGTATTCGGATGAAACAGTCGCCCGTTTTGCCGCGCTCAAGCCCAAGGCAGACGATTTCCGCATTTTCTGGGATAACGCATACGCGGTACACGATCTGTATGAGCCCGTTGCGCTTTTGAATCTGTTCGAGGAAGCAAAAAAGCACGGCAATGAAGATCTCCCCCTCATATTCACCTCCACCTCGAAAATATCCTTCTCAGGCGCAGGTGTTTCTGCTCTTGCCGCATCCGACGCAAATATCGCCCGCACCAAAAAGGCAATGGGAATCCAAACCATCGGATATGACAAGCTCAATCAGCTCAGACACGCAAGATATTTCGTTGACGGAAACGGCATACGCCGCCAGATGGAGAGGCACGCCGAAATAATACGTCCCAAATTTGAAGCAGTGCTTAAGGCATTCAGAGAGCAGCTTGCACCTTTGGGAATTGCCGAGTGGAGCGAGCCCAAGGGCGGTTACTTTATCAGTCTGGAGGTAAAGACCGGCTCTGCCAAGCGGGTTTACGAGCTGGCAAAGCAGGCAGGCGTAACACTCACGCCCGCAGGAGCGCCCTTCCCTTACGGAGTGGACCCGGAGGATTCCAATTTGCGCATTTCCCCCACCTATCCCCCAATCGACGAGCTGACAACTGCCGTGGAGGTGCTCTGTCTTTGCGTAAAGATAGCAGCGCTTGAAGAGCTGGTGAGCTGAGCCGGGAACCGGGTGTCATTCCCATTTCACGGCATGATGCATCTCAGCATTGCGTTACTTGTACTGCAGGGATAAAAAATATTTCGGAGTAACACTATGAACTTCAAGGTTAAACAACGCGGTCTGTTTATACTTGGCGTGACGATTTGCTTGGCGGTAGCGGGGTTGTCTGTTTTGGTTGAAAGACTGATACCCGGCGAGCTTTTGGGTGCCTCCATTATCGCTTTGTTTATGGGCACTGTCATAAACAGCTTTTTCCACCCAACGTGGATAAAGCCCGCACTTAAGTTTACTTCAAAAAGAATACTCAAGGTTGCCATCATACTTCTCGGCGCATCTTTGTCCGTCAGTACTATTATGTCCGTGGGCAAAATGACTTTTTTCGTAATGATATTTACCTTCGCGGTGTGCTTTGGCGGCGGATTTTTCATACGCAAGCTTTTCGGTCTTAACTGGAAGCTGAGCAACCTTATTTCCGCGGGCACAGGCATTTGCGGCGGCTCAGCCGTGGCGGCTATCGCGCCGGTCATTGATGCCGACGACAAGGATATTGCCTTCGCAATGTCATCCACGTTCCTTTTTGATATGGTAATGGTAGCGCTGTATCCGGTTATGGGAATGCTTTTGGGCATGACTGATATCGCCTACGGCATTTGGGCGGGAACGTCGGTAAACGATACGGCAAGCGTCGTTGCATCAGGCTACGCCTTTTCCGAGATCGCAGGCGACTTCGCCACAATGGTCAAGCTTACACGCACCCTCGCCATCATACCGACCGTGCTGATTTTTGCGTACATAGGCACTCGCATAAAGCAAAAGGAGCTGAAGCAGATGGGCGCAGGTCAAAAGGTCAGTATCGTCAAGATCATTCCTTGGTTCATCTGCGGCTTTCTGCTGATGGCGGCGCTTAACAGCATTGGCTTAATCCCGGGAGATGCAGCAACAATTATCAAAGGCATAAGTAAATTCCTGATGGTGACCGCGCTTGCGGCTATCGGTCTCAACACCAGCCTGCTTGACTTCAAAAAAGCAGGTCTTCGACCTATGTTCTACGGGATCACCGTCGATACGCTGGTTACACTGACGGCGCTGGGCGTTATTCGGTGTATGGGGCTGTAAAGTTCATAAAGAGTCTTGATCTCGCCGTATCGGATTATTTAAAGCTTTAAACGGTACACAAATAAAAAAAACTGCTGTTCAAAATGCATAAGCATGGAACAGCAGTTTTTTATTTACTCAGGATCGCTATTCTGTGAAGACTGCAAAAAATGCTCAAAGCACTCCGGTAGGGAGAGTGGGATCCATCGGAGCTTCCTTGTCAAAATGACTTTTAAGGGTTACAGGCGCACCGGTCTCAGCGCTCTTCATAATGCTTGCCATGATCTCGAGAACATGGAAGGTCTGCCTGTAGGTCGTTCTTCCTGCTCTTCCTGCTTCAATAGCCTTCGCCATATCGGCAAGACCGAGACAGCGGGAGTTGTTTGAATAGTCAAAGGACAGCGGTATCTCCACCGCTTTTTTGGTTTCTCCGTTAAAAAAGGTTACTGATTTCGCGCCGCTGTTTATAGTGCCGCCGAAATAGTTGGGATCGGGAACGTAAAGAGTTCCCTTGGTGCCGTATATTTCGACGTTTGTCTGCCTGGTATTATAAATATCAAACGAGGTCAGAAGAGATACCACCGCGCCACTGTCGAAGGTAAGGAATGATTCGATGTGAGTGGGGGTATTCACCTTGATTATCTCTCCGACGTGAGGCTCAGCCGTTATAAGCCTGGTACTGTACGAGGTTCTTGCATATCCGTAGACGCTTTTTACGCCGCCGATAATATTGGTGAGCATGGTGATATAATACGGTCCCATATCGTAAAGAGGGCCGCCGCCTCTCTGATAATAAAAATCAGGATCGGGATGCCAGGATTCAACTCCGTGGCTCGCCATTACGCATCTTCCTCCGATAACGTCACCTATAACTCCGTCCTCGATAAGCTTGCGGCAGGTCTGTATGCCCGCACCCAGGAAGGTATCCGGCGCACCGCCTATGATCAAGCCCTTTTCCTTGGCAAGTGCCACCAGCTCCTCACCCTCAGCAAGATCGGCGCCCAGGGGTTTTTCCGAATAAACGTGCTTTCCCGCAAGAAGCGCCGCCTTTGATACCTCGTAATGCTGATACGGACGGGTAAGGTTAAGCACGATATCAATCTCAGGATCCGCAAAAAGCTCATGCATATCGTCATAGACCTTAGGGATGCTCCAATCCTTCTGAGCCTTCTCCGCTCTTTCTCTTATAAGGTCGCAGACACCGATCAGCTTAAGCTCGTGAAACACCTCGTGAAGATTCTTAAGATATATGCCGCTTATGCAGCCAACTCCGACTATTCCTACATTCATCATAATCGCGCTCTCCTTCATCAGTACATTTTAGCGTTGTTTTCAAATCTGGATCTGTCAAGGCAATTTTTCTCCGCGTACTCCTTGCCCTCTGCCGCCCACAGCATTCCCCGCTCCATAAGGACGGAAGCCGACGGAGACTTGTCAAACACGTCGTCGTGATGACCGAGAGAGCAGTAAAATACCCGTCCGAGTCCCCAGTATTTGGTCCATGCCACCGGCATATCAACCGGCTTATTTGCCGCGTGATAGTAGCTGACGAGGGGGAACCGGGTGGTCGCAAGAACCTCGATTGCCGGATCTATGTGCAGATAGTAATGCTCAGAGCATACCTGGAAGTCCTCTAACCCCTCGGTTATGGGATTGGCGCCGTGACAGATATTTACCGTGTATGTAATGCCGTCCCCGCCGGGGTGGGACACCCACTGACCACCGGTCATAAACTGCCATTCGGTGGATTTTCTGAAGGCATCGCACATACCTCCGTGACAGCCTGCAAGACCGACTCCCCTTGATACCGCCTCTGAAACGTTTCTTTCATATTCCCGCGGGATCTCGCTCATCGTCATGCAAGCGACTATAAGATCGTATTCGAGCAGCTTTTTCCCATCCGCAAGACAGTCCAGCCCGTCGCAGATCTCAGCCGACATACCGTTTTTTTCAAGAAGTGCGGCGAATCTTTCGGAAACAAGCTTCGGCTCATGCCCATCCCAGCCGCCTCTGAATATCAGTGCTTTTTTCATCGTCATACCGTCCCTTCCCTGTTTTTATAGGTAATTATTTCATTTAAATATGCTTCAATGTTTTCAATGGGAGTGCCTCGCACAATTCCGTTTCCGGATGCGTAGATAAGTCCGCCCGAGGGCGAATCAAAGGTGTCTCGGATAAGTCTTACCTCCCTTCGGACCTCCTCGGGAGTACCGTTTATAAGAGTATCCTGAACATCCATGCCCACCCAGAAGGCTATCTTCCCCTTCCATTTTGCGGCTACCGCGTCCCAATCCATGGTGTGCTTCTGTATCGGATGAAGAACGTCAAGACCGCATTCAATAAGATCATCTATTATCTCAGTAACATTACCGCAGGTATGGAGCCAGTTGTCAACGCCGTGCTCACGGGTATATCTCCAGAGCTGACTGTAATACGGCTTGATAAACTCGCGGAAGGTAGAGGGGCTCATCATCAGGGACGATTGTGTACCCAGATCGTCACTGAACATATACCCGTCCGGCTTTACCTCTCTTATAGCCCTTTCAAGCAGCCTGAGCTCGGTATCAGCCACCGCGCGGTGGAGCGCGTGCACCTCATCCGGATAATCGTAATAATCCGTCATAAGAGTTTCCATGCCACGAAACATCCATATCCGCTCGTACATCAGATGCCAATGCCGTATAAGCACATACCTTCCTTCCGCGTGCGCTTTATCGGCTATCCGCCTGGCATTGTCAAAAATCCCCGCCGCTTCTGTATTCGGCAGTTCCCCAAGCAAAGCAGGCAAATCTTCCCAATCGGGGAGCAAAGCATTGGAATCAAGAGCCGTGCTCTTTTGGACATTAACAGCATCCGGCAGACGCCAATAAAAGCCGTCATCCTGCTTTTTGTAAGCCGGACAGGGAAAATCAACCGTCACAATATCGTCGGTATATTTATTGAACGCGGAGAGCTTATCGCCGTACTGCTCCCACAGGCCCTCTCCCCACCACTTAGTAAAGGCTCGCGGCGGGCGCGGCGGTGAGCCGAAATGGATCGCCGCCTTAACTTCTTCTCTTGTCAACATTACTCAGTTCTCCGTTCTATTTAAGGTAGCTACTCTCCCCATATTTCAGCAAAAGAATAAAAATCCAAGGGTTATGGTTTCATTTTACTTAAAAAGTATTGAAATTGCAAGAAAAAGTTGTATAATAAGTAGACAGAAGTTCATATTTTTTATAGCAAGGAGCTGCTCAGATGTTTTACGAGGAAAAGCATTCGGCAAAAAAGGATTATTTCAGCATATCACAAGGCTACAATATAAATTTCACTTTCCCGCTCCATCTTCATGAAAATTATGAGTTTTTCTTTGTAGAAGAAGGAGTTTTGTCGGTTGAAATAAACGGTATTTCGTATAAAGTGAACCGGCACGAGGGAGCATTTATACTGCCAAATCAACCCCATGCATATTCAACTACCGAGCATAGCAAAACGTGGGGAGTCATTTTTTCACCCGACCACATTCCGGAGCTGAAAAAAATCATTGCTTCAAAAGGACACTTTTTCCCGATAATCACGTTGGGGGACAGAGACATCAAAAGCGAGCTTATGCGCTGCAGGACCGATCCGCTCCGACTACGCTCGATCCTTTATGAGCTGGCGGCAATGTATACCGACGGCGCGCGCTCCGAGGAGCCTTCACTGTATGACAGCGATACCGTAAGTAAGCTGGTTGCTTATATAGACGCCCATTACACCGAGCCAATGACACTGACGGACGTTTCTCAGGCTCTAGGCTACAGCTACCGATATATGTCCGGGATAATAAACAGTTTTTTCAAGCTATCTCTTCCGCAGATCGTAAATAAATACCGAGTTACTTATGCCTGTCAGCAGCTGACAGAAACTCAAAGGGAATTAACCGAGATCGCTTTTTGCTGCGGCTTTGGCTCAATAAGAAGCTTTAACCGTAATTTTAAGGAAGTCATGGGAATTACCCCAAGGGAATACAGACTGGCACAGCATTAAACCGACAAAAACGGAAACTATCATAAAGCAAGCTTTATCTGCCGAAAACACCGTAAGGTGGGGGAATGCTGCCAACGAAAACAAACGGTATATACGAATAAAGCGGCGGAAGATAGCCCCTTCCCTACAAAAGCAAGGAGTATGCTACAGAAATAATTACTGTTGGATACCCCTAACTTGCTGCAACGATCTCAATAAAAAACCCAAATGGAAAGATAATGATTCCGGATAGCAATATACCCCGACAGACATTAAAAATCTGTCGGGGTATATCCTTATATTCTGCGTCGTAAATATATCTCAATGCACCGTCGGGAACGGCGGTCTCTGCAAGGAGAAAAATATCAATATGCGATAGCCCAATAAACCATCTTTTTCGCGGGCTTACCGCAGCATACGCACTTATCGGAAATGTTCTCCTGAACAAAGGGTATGCAACGTGATCCCACTCCTGTTTCTTCCTTTACCTTATCCTCGCATTCGGGGGATTCGCACCACATTGCCTTTACAAAGCCCTCGCCATTTTCGGCTATTGCGGCTCTGATCTCCTCGGTGGTGGTGCAGGCATAGGTCCTGTTCTCACGGTTTTCAAGCGCCTTTGCATAAATGCCGTCGCGCACTGCCCGGAGCTTTTCCTCCACCGCCTCGACTATGCTGTCCAGGTTAACAAATGCTTTTTCCCGATCGTGGCGGGTAACCAGCACGCAGGAATTGTTTTCAATATCTCTGGGACCGATCTCAAGACGTACCGGCACTCCCTTCATCTCATACTCGGAGAACTTCCAGCCTGCACTCTGATCGCTATCGTCCAGCTTCACGCGGAAGTGCTTGCTCAGCAGCTCCTTAAGCTCGTTTGCCTTCTCGAGTACTCCGGGCTTATGCTGAGCCACGGGAACGATAACCACCTGAATGGGCGCCACTGCGGGAGGCAGAACCAAGCCGTTGTCGTCTCCGTGAGTCATAATAATGGCTCCGATAAGACGGGTGGTAACTCCCCATGAGGTCTGGTGAGGATACACGAGCTTATTTTCCTTATCGGTATACTGAATATCAAACGCTCTGGCAAAGCCGTCACCGAAATAGTGGGACGTGCCTGCCTGCAATGCCTTTCCGTCGTGCATCAGCGCCTCTATGGCATAGGTCGCGTTTGCACCTGCGAATTTGTCACTGTCGGTCTTTCTTCCCTTTACGACGGGAATTGCCAGATCCTGCTCGCAGAAATCCGCATATTCGTTAAGCTGCTGTACGGTCTCTGCTTCAGCCTCCTCTGCGGTCGCGTGCATGGTATGTCCCTCCTGCCAAAGAAATTCTCTGGAGCGAAGGAAGGGGCGGGTGGTCTTTTCCCAACGCACAACGCTGCACCACTGATTATACAGCTTGGGCAGATCGCGGTAGGAATTGATTATATTGGCAAAGTGCTCGCAGAAAAGAGTCTCTGAGGTCGGACGAACGCAAAGTCTCTCGGTCAGCTTATCGTGGCCTCCGTGGGTTACCCATGCCACCTCGGGCGCAAAGCCTTCAACATGATCCTTCTCCTTCTGCAGCAGGGACTCGGGGATAAACATAGGCATATACACGTTCTCGTGTCCCGTTGCCTTGAAGCGACTGTCAAGATTCTTCTGAATATTTTCCCAGATCGCATATCCGTAAGGGCGGATTATCATGCAGCCCTTTACGGAGCTGTAATCAATAAGGTCTGCTTTTTTGCAGATATCTGTATACCACTGCGCAAAATTTTCGTCCATAGAGGTGATCTGCGTCACCATCTTTTTGTCCTGTGCCATTTTTGACTGTTCCTTTCAAGCTCTGTTCTTTTAAGCCGTTTTCAGCCGAGGATGAATCGGGACTTATTTCTCCCCGTCCTCATCGTCCTCATCGTCCTCATCGTCCTCGTCATCGAAATCCTCGAAGCCGTATTCCTCGTCATCATCATCGTCCCAGGGAGAGAAGCCGTAATCTTCCCCGTCCTCATCCTCATCCTCGGAATAAACCAGCTCCTCCAGGTATCCCAGATCCTCGTCGATCTCCTCGATATATTCCTTGAGCTTAATATTTTCCTCTATCAGCGCGTTGTTTGAAGCGGCAAGCTCCTCAAGAACATCTGCCATCTGAGCGAGGATCTTGGTTTCGGGCTTTGCAGGGTCCAGGCTGAGCCCTTCCATAAGTCCTTTGATAAATGCTACCTTTTCCGATGTTTTCATAACGTATTTCTCCTTTCGGTAATGCGTAAAGCAATTTCTTTACGTTGTATTGACTGTGTTTTGTTTTTATTGCCACTGAGTCACTTGCTGACTGCATTGGAAATACTGATCAGCATTCCTCTGCCATGGGCTGAATGCACAAAAGGGGCAGAGCAGAGTGAAAACTGCCGCAACCCCTTTCAATGGTTCTGTTTTGGTCCTCAGACTTATGCTCTCTCCAGATACTCTCCGGTTCTTGTATCAACGCGGATCTTGGTACCGATGTCGATGAACAGCGGAACCTTGATCAC
>JAFVTO010000224.1 GCA_017503165.1 Clostridia bacterium
GAATTTCTCTCGAAACTCGCGGCGGCAGAGTCGGTTTACGCAATAAAAAAGCCCCTCGTCGGGCTTTTTTATTGCTCTTGGCGAAGTAAAACCGCCGTCAAACTCCGACGGCGGTTTCCCTCGCCTCGCGGCGCTGTTCTTTTTTATTGTTTGGCTTCGCCTCTCCAACTGTATCCAAAGGGTTGTTTTATCTTCTGTAGCGCGCGAGTAAACTTAGTTTGTATCAATAAGAAGGGTTTATCTTCTGTAGTGCGCGGTTCGTGAGAAATTCGGCGCAATAAGGATTGCATTATCTGTCTTGGTGCGAAGTTAGGCCTATCTGTCTCGGTGCGCGGTTTGGCTTGCTCTGTATCGAAAAATGCTTTATCTCTTGCAGCGCGGAGCATTGAGAATATATGAGCCTTCATCCCGATTTTGGCGAAGTCGAATGTCGATATGGAAGCTCGGACCGACGTTGGGCTACGCAAAAAAGCTGAGCCATCAGCTTGATTAAAAGCTTGACTCAGCCTATTTGTGATTTTTAGATCAGTCGTTCTTGACGTGAACGTCCATCTGCGGGAACGGAATATTGATTCCATTGGCGTCAAACGCGGGCTTGAGCGCCTTGAGAAAACCGTTATATACCGTCCAGTAGTCCTTGGTTCCACACCATACTCTGAGAATCATTATAATTGAGCTGTCCTCGTATCCGCCGGGAACCACAACAGGGGGATTCTCGGTATCGATAAGCTCGTTGCCCTCAGTAAGACCGAGCAGAACCTTCTCGACCTTTTCCAGGTCGCTGTCGTAGGAAACGCCTATACGGACGTCCACTCTTCTCTTCTCTTCAATGGAATAGTTGGTGACCATAGCATTAGACAAGTCGCCGTTGGGAACTACTATACGCAATCCGTCGGGAGTTCTGAGGGTTGTATACAGAATAGAGATGTCGATAACCGTACCGCTAATACCGTTGACGGCGATAAAATCATCGACCGAGAAGGGACGGAAGATCAGAATGATCACGCCGCCTGCAAGGTTGGATAAGCTTCCCTGCAGAGCAAGACCTACCGCAAGACCTGCGGAAGCCAGCATTACGGAGAAATTCGACATGGGAATTTCGAGAATAGCGCAGACCGTGAGAATAATGAGCAGTCTGAGAACGAATCCCAGTATATTGAGTAAGAAACTTGCGACACTGTGATCCATCTTCTGAAAGCCCTTGGATTTCCTCAGGCGTTTGCAGACTATTCTGACCACTCTGAAGCCGATCAAGAGGATAAGGATCGAAGCGATGAGCTTAAATCCGTAGTTGGTTATCAGCGTCGAGGCGACGTTGACAACGTTGTCAAATATTGCTTGCCAATCCATGATAATTTTTACTTTCCTTTCTTTTTTCATTTCATCCGCAGCGGCTGTTCTGTCTTGCGCTCCGGACCTCTTGATTATACCACATTCTGCGTGTAAAAGTCAATATACTTGAAAAAATTTCTGATTAGTTCAACCACTGAACAATTCTAATTTAACTCAACTGTTGAAAAATTCCTCATTGGCTACAATGGGCGGTATTTCCGTTGCCGTCGAAAGTCGTATGTTGAAAAAATCTCATTTGGCTCAACCGCCGCGCAAAGTGTCGCTCCTCATTACGCCCGGCTCCCATTTTTCAGGACTGTATATCCGTCTTATACCTCAATTTTACCTCCCCGAGGAGCCCTGAGGGAGAGAGCTGAAGGAATTTTGTAAAAGGATCGCGTATCTTTGGTCCGAGAGTGTTCGAGACTACCACTTTAACGGAATTAACACCCTTATTTGCCGCCTTAGTGATGTCAAAAACATACGGCTGAGAAATTCTGATGCCGCAATACTCGCCGTTTACCCAAACCTCGGCATTCTGCCCCACACGGCCGAGATCCAGGAAGATTCCTCTGTCGGTATCCTTGACTTCAACGTCAAACTCATACTTCATTTTTCCGGAGAAATCAGGTCGGAAATTCGGAGAATTGATATTGAACCAGCGGTCAAAGTGTCCTACCGGCTCGAAATGCTTCAGATCCTCGCATTCTGCAAGGGAAAGCGTGTAATCCGGTCTCACCGTCTCGCCTTGGTCGAGGGCGAACTCACTCGGCAGTCCCGCCCTGTCACCGAATACTATTATCTGAGACTGGTGAGGAAGCAGATCCAGCTTTAAGCTGCCGTCATCCGTCTTGCCGGAGGTGCAGAGGTCGGTAAGCAGATCCAATCTGGCGTATTCGCCAACACACGGTAGCGTGACAGTCAGGTCGGCGGTCTGTGAGTAATCCTCGTTTACGAACATGAAAATGTGAGTTTTGCCACGCATACAGTGGTAAAAGCGCAGCTTGGGGAATCCGTCCGGAATGAGGATATCCACCATTCCGAGAGCCTTCATTTTGGATACCAGCTCCTCTCTGGTGACCGTAACGCCCTCGCGGTCCGCGTTTTCCGGGAGCGAATCCATATACCATACCGCAAGACCTTCATCCTCAAGGGCGCAAAGTGTATCGAGCTGCTTTTTCGTCATGTGGTCGGCATACGGGACTATAAGGCAATCAAAGCGCTCCCCATTGATCCTCAGCCTTCCGTCCTCTACCATCGCATCCTCACAGAGCATATCCAGAGAAACGATATCGTAGTCGATATGACCGTCCAGAAGCGCTGTGGCGGCGGGCTCCATGTTTGATGCATTTCCAAAGCGGCTTGCCCATTCGCCGTCAACGTGATAAAGGAGCGCGGCGTTTGCCTTGTGCACTGTACCGTTCAGAAGATGCGCTACCTTATTTGAATACCGCATAAGGGCGCAAAACGCCTCAAAGCTCGGATCGTGCCCTTCTGCGCCGAAGTGGGGCGGGCAGTCTCTGTCGGGAAATTTGGAGCTGAATGCGTGAGGAACAAAGCAGTTGACTCCGCGCACAAAGAGATGATCCATCAGGAATTTCATCAGCACCGAGTCCTCGCCGTATCCGTATGCTCCGAACACCTCGCACATAGCGCGCCCCTGCATATGCGGAGTGAGATGTGCAAGAGAGGAGCAGAGCTTAGCGAGAATATATTCGTAAAAGGAGCCGGCTCCCGTGCCGGTAGAGCAGGTTACCGTATGGATATAGTCAGCCATTCCGGGCATTACCTGGTGAAGCACGATATCCATTCCGCTCATATCCTGATGGCGCAGGGCGCGGAAATAGTGACCTACTCCGCTGCGCATGTGGCAGTTCATATCTTCGATTATGTGACCTATATACATGACTCCGTGGGCGCGGCACCAATCTCCCAGCTGCTTATTGAAGCATTCGCTGTAAAGCTCGGTCACGGTGTCCATATAAGCATGGCGTATCTCACCCTGCAGATCCCCGTTTTTATCGTCCTCGTACCAGAGCAGGTTGAGGTGGGGGATAGGATCCGCGCCCAGCTTCTCCCTCATTCGTTCAAGCAGAACCTCATTCCAGGGAAGTGCCAAGGAATGCTTGCCTATACGCGCCTCATAAAAGCCGAAGTCGAAGCGTTCCTTGCCGAACACCTGGTTGCCCAGCTCCGGCTCATCGGAGAAAAAGCCCACAAAGGTGTTTCCGAAATATTTGGCATAATGGGCGTAATGGGTTTCGTAAACCGCGTCGATCAGAACTCTCACCGACTCGGGATTGATCATATCTATGTATTCTTTTCTGCCGCCTTTTCTGGATTTGTAATAAAAGAAAACTCTCCATACTCCCTCGGGAATATCCCAATAAAGGTAGTGCCCCCTTATCTTATCGGTAACGCAGATACCCTCGTACGCGCAGGTCTCCAGATGATCTGCGTTCCGCTTGTAGGCATACGCGCCGATAAAGATATTATGCGCGTCCTCGCCGTCAAAAATAATTGAAACGTCAGAAGCCGGCCCAACCACGTCGATATGCCGCTCGATAAGCTCCCACTGACCAAGCTCGGGGTGCTTTTTGGCTATCATTCCGGCTGCGTGTCCCGTGGGAAATTTATCGTCATCAAGTAGCCAGACCTTCATATTGCGCTTTTCTGCCTCGGCGAGAATTATATCCATATCCCGCCACCATGTGTCGCCTACAAAATCGGGATGAGGACGGGATTCCACGCAAAAAGCGCGGCATCCGCTGTCGTATATCCTTTGTATCTGCTCCGGTATCAGATGGGTGTGGTCACCTCTTTGCCAGTAGAATGGAAAAAGATAATTTCCTTCAGCGTTGTTCAGTATTTCAAAAAGCCTCTTATCCATTGCTTATACCTCGCGTTACTTAAGGCTGTCGCCTGTGATTTGCTGTGAGCACTTCGATTATACCATAAATGTCGGCGCTTTTCAACCCTTATAGCGCAATTTCAGGAAAAAAGCGCGACCTCTAAAAACAGATTTTGAAAAACCAGTTATTCTCCTTGACTTTCGGAGATTTCTGTATTATAATATACACAAAAACTCCATAGGGGGATAAAGCAATGGCAATATTATTCGACAGCCGGACAAAAACATTTTTCCTTGACGGAAAAGGGGTAACCTATGCTTTCATGATAAATAAATTCGGATACGCCGAGCATCTTTACTACGGAAAGACAATCGGTCATGACGACCTTTCTCATACGAGGACCCGCGGTGCCGGAAGCCGCGACGCGACCATTCCCGGAAACGACGAAGGGGGACTCAACGTCTATCATTATTTTCCCACGGAGCTGAGCTTCTTCGGAACGGGAGACTACCGTGAGCCTGCTGTAGAGGTGCTGAACGGTAGCGGCGACCGCCTTACCGAGCTTTTGTACGATTCTCACGAGATAGTTGACGAGAAACCCAAAATAAACGGTATGCCGTCAATGCGCGACGGAGAGACGCTTATACTGCACTTAAAGGACAGGGTTACATCCTTTGCCTGCGACCTTTATTATACGGTTTACGACGATGCATCCGTTATTGCCCGCAGAGCGGTCTATATAAATGCCTCGGACGAGACCAAAAAGCTTAACAGAGCATATTCCTTCTCCTTCTCGCTTCCCGATCAGCACTACGACGTAATATCTCTGTACGGCGCATGGGGTAAGGAAAGAACCACCGAAAGGATCCCCATGCATCACGGCGTGGTTTCAATAGATTCCAAGCGTTGCGCCTCATCCGCGGTGCTCAATCCCTTTATGGCGCTTGCCGACAGAGATGCGACCGAGGAGCACGGAGACGTTTACGGCTTCAATCTGATCTATTCCTCGTCCTACGCCCTTAAGACGGAGGGAATAAACGACGGAAGGACGCTTGTCACCGGCGGTATCAACGATTTCGATTTTTGCTGGGTGCTTGGGGCGGGAGAGCGCTTTGAAACTCCGGAGGTGCTTATAGCCTATTCAAGCGAGGGAATAGGCGGAATGAGCCGAGCGCTTCACGATGCGCTCAGAAATCACCTCATAAATCCCCGGTACGCAAAAAAGCCCCGCCCGATAGTTATCAACAACTGGGAGGGCACCTACTTCAATTTTACGGTGGATAAGCTCAAGAGCATTGCAAAGGCAGTGGAGGGAACGGGAATAGACACCTTCGTGCTTGACGACGGTTGGTTCGGAAAGCGGGACAGCGACCGTTCCGGCCTTGGGGATTGGTTCGTGAATACCGACAAGCTTGAGGGCGGACTTACCGAGATCATCCGATACGTAAACTCATTGGGAATGAAATTCGGGCTTTGGTTTGAGCCTGAAATGATCAGCGAGGACTCCGATATATTCCGCGCTCATCCCGAATATGCTGTGGGAGTGCCGAACAGACCGAGATGCTATTCCAGACATCAGTATATGATGGATATAACCCGCAAAGAGGTCCGTGATTATATCGTAGAGGTCATGAACAAGGTTCTGCACGAAAACAATATCGAATACGTAAAATGGGATTATAACCGAAACATAACGGAATTCTTCTCCTTCGCTCGGGAGCCGGAAAGGCAGGCTGAATACGCTCACAGATACGCCCTTGGTCTGTATGAGCTGTTTGACAGAATAGTCGAGGCAAATCCGGAGATATTCTTCGAGGGCTGCTCCGGAGGAGGCGCCAGGTTTGATCCGGCCATCCTCTACTATTTCCCGCAGATCTGGACCTCGGATAATTCGGATGCCGAGGACAGAACGGTAATTCAGTACGGAACCTCACTTGCCTACCCTCTTTCCGCGATGAGTTGCCACGTTTCGGAGGTACCCAACCACCAAACGGGACGAATGTCGCCGCTTAAAACACGGGCGGATATAGCTCACCTGGGCGCGACGGGATACGAGCTTGATACCTCGGGCTTTACCGACGCAATGCGCGCAGAGACAAAAAAGCAGGTGGAGGAATACCGGGAGATGGAGGAGCTGATACTGAACGGTGACCTTTACAGGACCGCGGATCCCAACAGTTCCAACTTCTTTGCCTTTACCGTTGTATCCAAGGACAAGAGCTCTGCGGTTCTTACCGCATACAGACGGCTCGGAAGCACAAATAACGAGGTTAGATACCTGAAGGTCAGAGGTCTTGACGAAAACAAAGCCTACTATATTCCGGAGTTGAACCGTACCCTCAAGGGTTCGACCGTCATGAATCTGGGACTTGTGGCAAACTTCGGCAGGGGGGATTATATGACCGTTAAATATACCTTCAAGGCGGTTGATAACGGCTGATAACACCCAATAAAGTCTGAGTTGGCTGAAAAGGACAAAAAT
The DNA here is from genome assembly GCA_017503165.1 of Clostridia bacterium. Lineage (GTDB taxonomy): Bacteria > Bacillota > Clostridia > Oscillospirales > CAG-272 > SIG673. Next base: position 6,667 of record JAFVTO010000224.1, read on the forward strand.
CAAGGAGATGGCAAGCAAAAGGTCAACGAAATCGTGCTGCGCACGGTGAAATTCTCGCTTTGTTCGGATGAAATCTTCAGCCTGCGGCTTGGATAAACAAAAAAGGAACTTTTGGTAAGGCGCGTGTTCTTAAGGACAGTTTTTGAAATTTAATAAAATACGTTACCTACCGACAGGAAAAAGGATAGAGAAAGCAAAGTGCAATCTCTATCCTTTTTTCTTGACAAGCACTGACTTAATTAAAGACATATCGTTGTTTTATTGAAGGTTGGCTTTATTTAAGGCTCCCTCCGGGAGGGAGCTGGCGCCGTAGGCGACTGAGGGAGAGCGCGTTACAACGAAGAATATCCAAGTTCAAAGTCACGCGGCTCCTTCCACCACTTCGTGGTCCCCCTTCCTCCCGGAGGAAGGCTTTTTATTACCGCCTGGAAGGTAGCAAAAAGCACTCATGGAAACTGCTTGCCATAAGTGCTCTTGCGTTACTTTTGTCATGAGTTTTATTGTCCTTAATTAAGACTTACGAAGCACTGCATTTGTAGACACAAATGCAAAAACAAGGTTATTATTTTATTTTATCTTCAATTTCCTTTGCATATCCTAAAGCTTGCTCCGCTTCAACATCATATCCGTTTTTGCGATGAATATCTGCAATCTCTAAATATACCTGATATGCTTCTTTGAATTTTTCGAGTTTTCGATAGCACAGCGCGATATCATATTTTTCGTCGCAGAAATATGTTCCGATTTCGCCTGCCTTTTCAAACCATACGATTGCCTCATTGTAATTTTCCATGCGGTAGTAGATATCACCCATGCTGATACACAGCTCCCAATTATCCGAGAATTTCCGTAGAGCCTCCGCACAAACGGTAAGCGCTTTTTCGTATTGATGCGCGTTCTCATACGCTTCAATTAGCAAAAACCATTCACGCTCGTCAAGATTGCCGCTCGCTTCATCCATTGCGAGTTGTAGCTCTGACAAAATTTCTTCGCCTTTACCCATGGAAAAGAGCATATTCATTTTCATAGATGCCGCTCTTCTGTAAGGCAAACAATTTTTGTCCGATTTATCGGCTAAGACTTCGTCAAAGTATTTGAGTGCTTCATCTCTGCAAAATGCCATCATTGCCTTATGGAGCCAGCCATAGTTCCATTTATCATACAAGGACAACTCACCTGTTTTCATCAGCTTTTGATATTCAAGGCGACACCTCAAAAAGTCCTCGGGGTCTTCGCTTATTTCATAGAGCGCAGATAATCTTTGAGCGTAATTATCGTAAGCCACCGACTGCTTTTTAAAAAGATCATCCACCATAACCCCGTAAAGCTTGGCGATTTCGGGAAGGAGCATTACGTCGGGCAGGGTATTTCCACACTCCCATCTTGATACGCTTTGAGGCGTTATGCACAGCTTTTCAGCAACGTCTTCCTGTGTGTATTTTTTTGCCAATCTATATTTTTTCATATTTTCGGAAAACACAGTTGAGTTCATAAAATTTATCTCCTTTTGTTTTTTTAGTTTTGTAAGCTTACGATTGTATTATAACGGAAACAAAGGAAAAATACAATATCTCATTTTATGGTTAGACTCTCATTTTATGCACAGTAAAAGAAGCGAGCCGAAAGTGATCGCTTGGTCGCTCTCGGCGGTCTCTTTTTATTTCGCACAACCACTTTCGGTGGTGAGTAAGTGCGCACTTACAGATAAACAAAAAGCCTCCCTTATGTAAAGGGAGGTGGCACGGCTTGCCGTGACGGAGGGATTGTAAAAGGCGAAAGTTCATCGCTAAACAATCCCTCAGCCGCCTTCGGCGTCAGCTCCCTTTACACAAGGGAGCCTCTGGCGGTGTTCGCTCGTCTACCTACTATTCCATTTATAAAACTGTCCTTAAGAACACGGTGCGTAGACAAAAGTTCTGTTTTTGTTGCGAAGAACCGCGCAAACGGTGCGTAAGTGTAGGTAAAAACGCAAAAAAGGGGCGTGATTTCTCGCCACTATATGGTCGACAAGAGTGAATCGTTCTCGGTAATCCATTTCTTTGACCAGGCAAATAATGCTTCAGACATCAAATAAAAATCAACCTTTCCGCCACTCTTTAAACTCAAGAATGTTTCAATAATGCCACATTCATCGGAAGATACAACTCGAAGTAATTCCTTTTGCTGTTTGAGGTATTTTCCTGTCTGCCGAAAGGCAATTGCCTGTATAACGAAAGAGGCGGATTTATATAGCTCGCGCAAAATATCGTCACTCTTTTCGTGCAACATATTATGCACACATCCGTGATAGATATTGCAAGCGCCGATTTTGATAGCTCTGTCAATAGAGGCTTCATCAATGACAGCAAGCAATTCATCAAGACTTCCTTTTATCGGGGTTGTATCATAATAAAAATGAAAAAGGTCGGAGGACTCCCAATTCAAAAGTTCATCTTTGCCCGAGAGAAAACCGCAAATCAGCTCTCTGTAAGGCAGACCGTCAAGCATTGCATTATAGGCTTGAATATCTGTGGCGGACAGTTGATCCAATATTATGACAACGTCAATATCACTTGTTTCGGTTGCTTCACCTCGACCATAGCTTCCCTGCAATCCGACAAACCATATCCGGTTTGTAAAAGTGGCGTTCACCGCATTCAGAAAGGTGTTCATCCATTTTTTAATATCCATCATTTGCTATTCTCCTTTGCGGTTTTACAAGAGGCAATCAACATAACTCGCAACGAGGTACATTTTGAAGAAAGAGCTTTAAAGGTTTGTTCGTCAATATATTTTGTACGATAAAGCAATTCAAGCCAATATCCCGTTTCATTTGCTTCTTTGAGTGCAATTTGAAGCTTGGCAATAAAATCCGCCTTGCCATGGGCATACTGAGCCTCACGGATATTTGCGCCAATAGAGGTTCCGCTTCTGCCGATCTGGTTTGATATTATGGATTCTCGCTTTTCCTTTAAGGATTTCACAAGATTTATGATTTGAACCGCAAAATCCATGGATTGTGTGCGGAGTTTGGATTCGGACATGATATGTACCTCACTTTTACTAATATTATACCACATTCTTGCAAATATTTCAATAGTGAAGTTGCGGCAAGCCGCAGTGAAGCTATGCCCTGCGGCATAGTGAAGTATTGCGCCGAGGGCGCAAAGTGAAGTTAAGTGTTCCGCATATCGTGCCGAAGGCACACTTCACGCACGAAGTGCGCTTCACTTGCAAGGCATACTTCACGTTCCGCGCAAGCGGAACACTTAGTTCAAAAAACGCACCTTTGTCGGTAGACAAATGTTCTGTTTTTGTTGGCTTAAACGTGATAAAAGGTGTCTAAGTGAGGTAAAAACGAACAAAAGGTGTCCGGCATCACATCAGTAAATGTATAATGAAAAGAAGTATGCTCACAGCGATGCCACTTATCAAGCATATTAGCCAAAATCCGTGTGAAGATGAAGATTTATCGTTGCGATGAAACCAAGAGTACCAGTTGGAATTAACTGACCATAAACCGTTAAAAAGCCACCAAAGGGCAATTGGGATGCCGAAAATCTCAATGTGATCATGAAATAAAGCTGCTGTAACAATAATTGAAATAATAATTGCGATATTAAAAAAGATATATGCATGTTTATATTTGTTGGGTGGAGTAAAGCGATACACGCCAATCACCTCCTTTACCTGTATCATACCATATTTCAACAGTTAAGTCAAGAGATTATTACTTTCTCGCATCCAAATCACGCCGAAGGCGTGTATATCATCCGCAACTTGTTGCGGTATATCATCAATGCGAAGCATTGTATATCATCAAAAGTGAAGTTGCGGCAAGCCGCAGTGAAGCTATGCCCTGCGGCATAGTGAAGTTGCTCCTTCGGAGCAGTGAAGTTAAGTATTCCGCATCTTATCGCGCGAAGCGCACTTCACGAGGCGTAGCCTCGCTTCACTTGCAAGGCATAC
>JAFVTO010000225.1 GCA_017503165.1 Clostridia bacterium
CCTCGGAGTTTGCGCCGCCGCGCTTTCTCCAACCGATAAAGATAGGCTGCTTCTGCGCTACTATCACGTTGGGCTCCCGAGAACCGATAACGCTCATGGTCACACCGTCTCCGTGGTCTGCGGTGAAGCATTTTCCGTCTACCTCATAGGGCTGGGTATCCATTTGATAGGTTACGGCGAATTTGTGGGAATTGCCGTCCTTTGCGGTCAATCTGTCTATAACCAGGGCAAAGGGAAGAGATCCGTTTACTCCGTGCTTGAAGAATATTGCTTTTCTTCTGTGCTCAACGTCGGTAAATTCTGCGCCGTATCCCTCGTCATACACTCCCTCCGCTACGTCGACGGCATCCGAAAAGCTCCATTTGAGGTCGGAGCGTTGGGTTATCATATCGGGCTCCCATCTGTATTTCGGGCGGCGTCTCTGATCCCGGTCATCCACCAGAGCGCAGTTGTGGGAGCGGGTGTCTAAGATAAATTTGCGCATCTCGGAATCGTCGTAAGCATAGTTTCCCGAATCCGGAAGAACATTCTTGCCGTAGGCGTACATCAGAACGTTCAGCTTATCCTCATGCTGATGCCCCCTTCCGAATGGAGCGGACTCCATAAAGAACCATAAGGCATCCTTTTCCCAGCCTGTTCTCATAAACGCCATTCCCGCATAGGGCAAGGCTATACTGGTGTATTCCGGAAGCTCGCCCTCTTTGCCGTCTGTTGCGAAGTAGCGGAGCTGACGGTTGTTCGGGAAATAATTCAAGCCCATCTTCGCCCAGAAATTCAGGCTTCCTCGTCCGCCGTCGTTAAGATCGGGATATTTTCCGTCGGGACAGACGATCTTTATATTAAGCTCGAACATTCTTTCAAGATTGTCCGACAGCGCCTTTGGCACTTGGTAGCCCATCGCCTTTGCGGTGCACAGCACCCAGTGGTAGTTTTGGATAACAACGCCGTGATACCCGGTGGACAGCTCATACTGGAAGCCGTCGGGATATACCTGAACGTCAATCTCATCGGAAAGACGTCTGAAGGCGTATTCCTCCCAATCGGGCGTTTCCTTGAAGAAGGGGTATAGCATTACGATATGGGAAAGCCCTGCCATCTCCATTATCAGCCAGTTGCCGCCGCTGGAGAAATTGCGCAGGCGGTAGCCGTGTTCCCAAATGGATTTCAGATAGGTAGTCATTACGTGATCCGTCATATACGGAGAGCCCAGGAAGGCATGAAAGGCGTAGTGCCAGTTCTTGGTCATGCGTATTCCCGCTTCGATGGTACGCCAGCACTTTGTAGCGCCTGCGCCGATCCTTTCAGGGCAGGGAGCCTGCTCGCACCAGCTCATGAGGAAGTCCACGAATGCCTTCGCGTATTTCTCGTCGCCGGTCTGACGGTAGCAATAGCCGAGGCAACGCCATTCATGGTGACGGGAGAGCTGCCAGGTCCACTCCCTGTATTCGTTATAGGTGGGATTGGCTTCCCACTCGATATGCTCGGTATCGGGGAATTTCATTGTCACGCCGCAGGAACGAAGCTCGCCACGCAGTATTTTCTCTGCCGCCGCAAGCTCGTCGTCTGAGTCCAGCGCCCATGCGTTTTCTCTTTCATAGTAGGGGATCTTGAAATAGTCGTTTGGGCGCATGAAGGAGCGCACGAAATCGCAAAGCTGTTTTTCAGCCGCGTCCAGCCCCTTTTCCTTATAGGTGTCTGATATGCCCTTCAGCGCAGGATCGCTGTTTTCATCCAGGGCATGGCAGAAGAATCTTTCGTCTGTGATCAGCATTATGTTTGTCTCCCTTCGGTTTTGTTATCTTTTCAGCCGTTTGAAACGGGGATCAGTGGTTTATTTGAACGTATTTAAAGGTCATTGCGGAAAGTATTCGTTTTTATCGGAGCAGGGATAGTCGGACTCGTTTACGGTGATCCGCCCTCCGTCTGCGAAGGTCAGGGTGATCTCGGTATCGGATATACGGTCGGACGCATCAATATCCTTTATAGCGACCAAGCCGTTATCCGACGGATAGAGCGCAGTGACTATTCTCGCGCAGACGCCCTTTTTTATGTATTGCAGGCAGGGGGCGGGGTAGTGCTCCGGGTTGGTTCCGCCTGCGGCGTGCTTAGGTCGCCAGCCGAGAAGGTATGGCTCCTTTTGCGCTACTGTCACCTTGGGTTCTATTGAGCCTATAACGCTCATTGTAACTCCGTCTCCGAAATCAGCGGTGTAGAGCTTGTTCTCTACCGTGTACGGCTGAACGTTCATCTGATATGAAACCGCAAGCTCATGCTCGCTACCGTCGTTACATGAAAGGCGGTCTATGATCAAAACGAAGGGATATGATCCCTTAATTCCATTCTTGAAGAATATCGCTTTTCTGGCGTGGGTAACGCCCAAAAGCTGTTCGCCGTAGCCCTCATCGTAGCAGCCCTCCACCGAATCAACTTCCGTGGAAAAGCTCCAACGCAGGTTGGATAGCTCCTTTATCTGCTCGGGGCGCCATTTATATTTGACTCTTCTGCGCTGACCGAGACCGTCCACCAACGCGCAGTTGTGTGAATGGGTGTCGAGGATGAATTTTCTCATATCCGAGGAGTCGTAGGAATAGGTTCCGCAATCGGAAAGCACGTCCTTGCCGTATGCGAACATATTTACGTTAAGCTTATCCTCGTGCTGATGCCCCCTGCCGAATGGTGCAGATTCCATAAAGAACCATACCGCCTTTCTGCTCCAATCGGTCCGCATGGTTGCCATACCCGAATAAGGCATGGCGACACTGGTGTAGCGGGGAGGCTCGCCCTCCTTTCCACCGGTTGCGAAATACCTGTAGTCGCTTCGCTCGGGAAAGTAGGTGGCTCCGTCTTTGCAGCCCGCGGAAACGTTTGCTCTGCCTCCGTCGTTGAGCGCGGGAGTCTTCCAATCGGGGGCGCAGAGCTTGGGATACATTCCGTACATGAATTCCAGTCTTTGGCTCAGTCCCTGCGGCAGAGGCTCCCCGAGAGCAGATGCTATGTCCAGAAGATATTTATAGTTGGCGCATACCACGCCGTGATACCCGGTGGTAAGCTCGTAATGAAAGCCGTCGGGATAGAACTGGAGCTCCAGCTCCTCGTCCAGTCTGCGCAGGGAGTATTCCTTCCAATCCGCCGCGTTTTTGAAGAATGGATACAGCATCCCCATGTGGGCAAGTCCGGTAAGCTCGCTTGTCAGCCAGTTTGCAGTGGATGTGGAACGGCGCAGGCGGTATCCGTGCTCCCATATCGACTTCATATAGGTGGTGATAACGTGATCGGTCATAAGAGGGGATCTGTAGAACGCGAAAAAGCAGTAATGCCAGATCTTTATCATGCGAAGCCCTGCTTCAAGGGTACGCCAGCAGTTTGTGGCGCCGCCGTGGGCGTTTTCAGGACAGACCGCCTGCTCGCACCAGCTCATGAACAGCTTTATGTATGCTTCGGTGTATTTCTCATCTCCCGTTTCGCGGTAACAGTGGGCGAGGCAACGCCATTCGTGATGACGGGAGAGCTGCCAGGTCCATTCCTTCAAGCCGTTTTCCGTGGGATTTAATTCCCAATCTATTATTCCGTCCGGAAATTGGTATTCAAAATTGCAGGAGATCATTCTGCCCTTCATTATGCGCTCGCAGACCGCATAGTCATCTTCACCGGGATGATACCAGGCGTTTTCACGGGGATAATACGGAGTTTTGAAGTAGTCCTCTGAGCGCATATTTCCGCGCACAAAGTCGGCAAGCTGCTTTTCAGCCGCGTTTAGCCCCTTTTCACGGTAGGTCATCTCAATGTCACGAAGCCCATCAAAGCTTGTGTCAAGCTCGCAACAAAAGAATTTTTCGTCGGTAATAAGCATTGTGTCATTCCTTTCTTTACAGTAAGGGCGTTGTGCGGTGGATTTGGAGGAAGGTATCCGCCCTCGGAAACCTTCCTCATGTACCTAATATAACACATTTATTTCAATTTGTAAACCGTTGACACGAAATTTTACTGAAAAAAATTGCTCGGCAAATCCCTTGACAATTCGAGAGGATTATCGTATAATCAAAGCATACTTGGTTTGAGCGCGGAGGATGAGATGGCTGAATATTTTACACTGCCGCAGATAATAGGATATATAGCCGCTGTAATTATGGTGGTGTCATTTCAGGGAAAGACTCAAAGATTTGTGGTACTGGTTCAGATGCTCGGCGCTGCCTGCTGGGTGGTGCATTTCGGTGTTTTAGCTGCCTATAACGGAATGCTGCTCAATGTTATCGGTGTGTTGAGATGTATAGTTTTTTCCCAACGCGCGGAGAAGGCATGGGCAAGAGCCAAGGTGTGGAATCCGATTTTTATTTTGCTTTACGCCGTCGCTACCGCTTTGGCAATATTCGTTTTCAATGATGGCGTAAAGGCGTTGCTTCCCTTTACGGGTATGGTAATAACCACCTTTGCGCTGACTCAAAGCGATCCCTTTAAGTTAAGGATGATTTCCGTGACCTCGTCGCCGCTCTGGCTGATCTACAACCTTATCGCCGGCTCGGTTTCCGGGGTTTTGGTGGAGAGTCTTAATATGGTGTCGGTTTTCGTCGGAGTAGTACGTATCGATATTCCCAGACTTCGTGCCTCAAGAAAATCGGACGGCGCAGAGGTGTCAGATAGGAGAGAAATCGAAAATGCCGACAAATAAACGCCCTTGCCCGGAGATACCGCAGAGCTACGTAGTCTTTGACCTGGAAACCACCGGATTTACCCCGGAACGGGCAGAGATAATTGAGATCGGAGCTATCAGAATGGTGGACGGAAAGCCGGACGGGATGTTTCATTCATACATAAAACCTTACGGATATCTTCCCATTCAGATAACTGCGCTGACCTCGATTACCGAGGAGATGCTGGAGGATGCGCCGCGAGTGGATGCGGTGATTCCCCGTTTTCTTGAATTTATCGAAGAAAAACCACTTCCGCTGGTGGCGCACAATTCCTCCTTCGACTGCCGCTTCATGACCGCGTATTGCGCGGCGCTCGGTGAGGATTTCGGTGGCTACCGCGTGGTGGATTCCCTGAAATTGGCGCGCGCATTCGTGCCGATAAAATGTCACAAGCTGGAAGTGCTCAAGGACTATTTCGGGCTTCGTTTCAGCTCTCACAACGCAATAGACGATTGCAGAGTTACCGCTTATCTTGTGGAATGGTGCAGGCAGCAGACAGAGATCCGCGGTTGAGAACGCGGCGGATCGGATCAAAACAGCTGCGGAAAACAGCTCCGATGGACGTTGACGCGGCAAGGCTCAGGGCTTTGCAGTTTTTTGCCCCAAATCAGTCAGACACTGACAGAGCAAAGGAAAGGTGATAGCGTGAAAGATGTTGCGCGGCTGAAAGCTAAGCAGCAGATACTTTCACGTCGCTCTTTGCGCCTTTCGGCGCGCAGAGCCGAAGAAAGG
>JAFVTO010000226.1 GCA_017503165.1 Clostridia bacterium
CCAGGTGGGATATATATCTGAGCCTGCCTTTTTTGGAAAATCTTATTCTGACGCTTTCGGGCACCATGCCGTAACACCTCCCAACCTGTTCGCTCCGCAGCCGGCGCATCCATCGCGGCAATTCGGCGTAGTTTTGGACTCGCGTGACTTTTTATATTCGCGCAAAAGGAACTCCTTGGTAACACCTATATCAATGATGTCCCAGGGGAGCACCTCGTCAGTAGCAAAATCCCGGTTAGCGTAAAAGGCGGGATCTATGCCAACGCGGTCAAAGACCTGCATCCACTTATCATAGTCAAAAAACTCTTCCCAGGCATCAAATTTAAGTCCCATGCGCTGAGCCTCCGCCAAAGCCTTGGAGAGACGTCGGTCCCCCCTGGCAAACACCGCCTCAATGCGGCTGGCGTAGGCATCGTGATAATTAAATCTTATCTTACGGTTAGTGACCAGCCCCTTGACGTGCTGTTGCTTTTTTTCCAGCTCCTCAATGGTATCCTGGCCGTCCCACTGAAAGGCGGTAAAGGGCTTTGGAATAAAGCAAGCGCAGCTTATGGTAACCTGCGGAGTCTTCCCCTTCACTCTGTTGGGATTAGCATAAAAGGCGTCGATAACGTGCTCTGCCATTTCCGGCATTCCCGCCAGATCGTCAAGCTCCTCTGTCGGAAGTCCCAGCATAAAGTAGAGCTTTACCGCGGTTTTGCCGCCCGAGAAGGCAAGTGTGCAGGCGCGGATTATCTCTTCCTCGGAGATATTCTTATTGATAGCGTCGCGGAGCCGCTGAGTTCCCGCCTCGGGAGCAAAGGTAAGTCCACTCTGACGAACCGAGGATATTCTATCCATAAGCTCCTTTGTAAATGTGTCCGCGCGAAGTGACGGCAGTGACAGGCTGACCTTGGCGTTATCCGTCCATGAGAGCAGCTTTTCGGTAAGCTCGGTAAGCCTTGAATAGTCGCTTATGGAAAGTGACAGAAGTGAAGCCTCCTCGTATCCGCAGTTTTCATAAAGACACTTAACCTGGGAATTTACCGTGTCGGGAGACTTTTCTCTGACAGGGCGGTATATCATTCCCGCCTGGCAGAAGCGACAGCCGCGAATACATCCGCGGTATACCTCCTCGGTGATGCGGTCATGAACCGTTTCAATATAAGGCATTACAACCTTTTCGGGATAAGGAGCCTTGTCCATATCCTTGATTATTCTTTTGGTCACCCGCCTTGGAACGTCATCATATTTGGGGATATATTCCTTCACAGTGCCGTCTGCGTTGTACGTTACCTCATAAAGCGAGGGAACGTAAAAGCCCGGAAGTCCGGCAAGACGGCGGAGAAATTCCTTTTTGGAATAGACTCCCTGCCTCTTCATATCCGTATACAGGTTGACCATCTCGCAAAGTGCATCCTCGCCCTCGCCAATGCTGAATACGTCAAAGAAATCGCAAAGCGGCTCGGCATTATAGGTGCAGGGACCGCCGCCGACCACGATAGGAAAGGTATCGTCGCGCTCCGAGGCGTAAAGCGGTATTCCCGCCAGATCAAGACAGTTCAAGGCGGTGGTGTAGCAAAGCTCATACTGCAGAGTTATGCCCAGAAAATCAAAATCCCTGACCGGATCCATGCTTTCGAGAGCATATAGCGGTATCGAGCTCATGCGCATCTGCTCTTCCATATCTGTCCACGGAGCATATACCCGCTCGCACCAGACGTTTTCCATGCGATTAAGAGCATTATAAAGCAACCGCACTCCCAGATTGGACATGCCGATCTCGTATGTATCCGGGAACAGAAACGCAAATCTTGCATCAACCTTATCCTTATCTTTAATTATCTGACCGTACTCTCCGCCGGTATATCTGCCGGGCTTGAGCACTTTTCTAAGTATGGAATCAAGCTCCTTCACAACAGTCAAAGTCCTTTCAGATTCATAAGTCTTATTATTCCTTGTTATTCCGACCTACTCGCCGGTCAGCCTTCTAAACGCAGGCAAGCGCCGCAATTTACGTTAAAAGGCTTGCCGCCACTGCCAGCAACGCGGCAACCAGCTGGTAAACACCGAGAATTACCGCATCTAACGCGATCGGCAGTCCCGCTCCAAGCAGAAGGACCGTAGCTACCGCTCCGGATGATACCAGCATAAATATCAAAGCAAGCAGCCTTGCTTTTTTCAGAGAGCGGCAATATGAGATGCAATCCCGTATCGCGGAAATCAAACCCTTTGCTCCGCTCCTTGACACGATTCCTCCCACCCGGTCGCCCTCCAATATATCCGAGGTATCTGATATGTTATATTTCACCACGCCGAGAAGCTGTGGCTCTATCCCGGTAGTAAACATCAAAAGCTCAGTGTCTATACACGGGTCGCAGGTCTTAACGGAGACGGTCACCCCCATGCCTCTCAGCTTGCGTATTCTCTGGCAAAGCTCCTTGCTTGCGGTGAGAGCCAGAGTGAGCTTAATACGCAGAATACCGTTTTCTGCGGCATACAGTGTTCTTTCGTTGGGCTGACGCTCTACGTTGTCGGGTATTACGGGGATTCCATACTTACCCAGATATGCAGCAGAGCCCACTCTAACGTAAACCCCCTCTACCAGAGCGGAAACACCGTGCTCGGATATATCCGTAAACCTCACATCATCGGTAAGCTGCAAGCCCTCCTCAACCATAGAAAACAGTCCGGAAAGAGTTCCGCCTATCTTATTGAAGGTGCTGACCGTATGACCAAGCGCGCGCTCGAACTCCGTATCGCCGCCATCCGCGCCGTTAGTAAGGTCAAAGGCTACGATTTTAACCCCCTCTGCATCAAACATATCGCTGTCCTTCAGCATGACGATCGCGCCTCTTTTCATCTCGTCAGGCGCGCCGTCCCAAAGCACCGATACCTTGTCCACAGCAGTCTTTCGTAGGAATTTACCGCGTTCTGCGGTGTATATCACAGCAAAGAAGGTTGGAATACCGACCATAAGGGCAACCGCTCCCATGTAGATTCCGTCAGGAATACTGCTGCCTAGCCAAACTGCGCCAACACCTGTCGCTACAGCACAAATGGCACCAAGCAGCATCAATAACGCCCCAAAGCGACCGGTGCTCCTGCATTCATCCGACACTCCGTAGCCGCCCTTTACCTGTCCCGGGGTGTTCATGCAATATATGGGCGCGCGCTCATCCACCATTCCCTCGAATTCACGGTACTCGGGAATAGCGGAATTACGTTCAAGCCCCACAAGTGAGCGAAGATTTCCGCAATCAAGGTTTGCTTCAAATATGTATGTATTTCTGAGCTTTTCCAAGGCACTGAACACGGTGGTCAGTAGCACGCTTACCGTAACGGGGAAGCCCATCAAGCTTACTCCCGCGCAACTGCCGCCGCTTAAAACATAGCATGAAGCGCTGTATGCAAGCCCCACAAGCACCGAGTACATACCAATACTTTCGCAGGTGAATCTGAACCTCAATGCAGAAATCAGGGATTCACGTAGCGTATCACGGATAATAAAGCCACCAATAAGCATCAAGGCTACGTCAAATACCAGCATCCACACGGCATATCTGCCATCCGCTCCGCCGCCCGTTGAGGTCAGCCTCGGCGCTTTACCGAGATTTTCAAAAACCAGGGTTATTACCGCAAGAATAGCGGCATACACCACATTATTCTTCGCATTTCTTACTGTACGCCTGCGCTGTGCTCTAATGGCGTTGATTCTGTTTTGAGAGTCTTCGCCGTCGGTATCAACCACGAGGCCCTCCCCTGTCACCTTTGACTTCTTTTTCGTCTTCTTACCGGTACGAACCAATGGTTGTCCCTCGGCATAAGCATAACCGGAGCTCCTCTCTTCTGGCATTTCATCCGATTCAAGCTCTCCGTTAGGTCTGGAAATTACCGAAAGCCTGGGCAATTCGAGCTGCGCGCACTCTCGCAGAAAGCTCTCGCTGGGAACCCAATTCGGATCGGTTGAATCCTCCTCCGGCCCGTCATCACGACCGTCATCCACATCGTCGGGAAATATTATATTGCTGTCAAGCTCTGTAGCAAGGGAAAGCTCCTCGATCTCAGTGGCTACCGTAAGCTCTCCGTCATCCTCAAATACACCGATTATTTGGTCAGCATCTCCATCGGAATATTCCTCGGCTTGCTCAGGCTCGTTATATTCCTCTGCAAACGAGACCGCCTCTTCCACTTCATCCGCAATAGCGATCTCCTCTTCGTCCGCCTCCTCAGCTTCCGTTACCTCATCAACCTCGGTTACCTCATCAACCTCGGTTACCTCATCAGCCTCTGTTACCTCGTCAGCCTCGGTTACCTCGTCGGCTTCCGTTACCTCCTCAGCCTCTGTTACCTCGTCAGCCTCGGTTACCTCCTCAGCCTCTGTTACCTCGTCAGCCTCGGTTACCTCCTCAGCCTCTGTTACCTCGTCAGCCTCTGTTACCTCATCAGCCTCGATTACCTCATCAGCCTCGGTTACCTCGTCAGAGTCGGTTACCTCATCAGCCTCTGTTACCTCGTCAGCCTCTGTTACCTCATCAGCCTCTGTTACCTCGTCGGCTTCCGTTACTTCATCCTCGGCATCTGCTTCATCGTCTGAATCTTCAAACTCTACATTAGACTCATCATGATCAAAAAAAGCTATCTGACCGTCACTAAGCTCGTCCTCGGCTTCATCCTCCTCCTCGGCTTCATCCTCCTCTTCGGCTTCGTACACCTCTTCGGCTTCGTACATCTCTTCGGCTTCGTCCACCTCTTCGACTTCGTCCACCTCTTCGGCTTCGTCGACATCTTCGGCTTCATCGACATCTTCGACTATATCGTTTTCTTCCTCATAATCATCCGAATCATAGTCATCCACGTCGTCATAATCCTCGTCGTCGTCATAATATATGCCGTTTCTTTCGTTTCTTTGCCGTATTTGCTCGGCAATTTGCGCCTGTATCTCGCTCCAGGTGCTTACCCTACCCTCAAAAATCGGACGCCTTGCCAATCTGCCGCGATTATATGGCGTATAGGCAGGGGAAGGTTCGGCATTTGATGCGGATGATCTTTCGTTATGCTCTTCTTCGACCTCTTCTTCGACCTCTTCTTCGATCTCTTCTTCGATCTCTTCGTCGACTTCTTCTTCGACCTCTTCGTCGACTTCTTCGACCTCTTCGTCGACTTCTTCTTCGATCTCTTCTTCGACTTCTTCTTCGGCTTCTTCTTCGACCTCTTCTTCGACTTCTTCTTCGACCTCTTCTTCGACTTCTTCTTCGACCTCTTCTTCGATCTCTTCTTCGATCTCTTCCTCGGCTTCGTCTACACTCTCATCCACATATTCCTCGACTTTTACCGCGTCATCCGTGTCTGTGTCTCCGTCGTCATCAGACTCAAATCCTTCGAAAAAGAACAACGGCTCATCATCAATAATGCTCTTATAACTCTTTTTTTCTTTTTTCTCTGAACGAACAGCATCCGTATCCGCAATTATACCGTCATATACCGTAACTGCGCTTTCGTCCTCATCAACCTTCTTCTGCCCAGTGTTATCAGTGTCACCACTGTCTTTCTCTTCCGAGCGCGGCGCGGTCATATTAAGGGCTTGGCGCAGCTTTTCCAACATTTCGGTGGCGAGATCATTTTCGCTTCGTCTTTTTTCGTTATATTCGTTCATAGTACCCCCGTGTCTGTCGTCGCCGCATATCAAGCGTTTATCATGATATCTTATTTAAAAAACCGACTGGCATGAAAAAGAATAACTGCGGCAGCCGATGAAACGTTAAGAGAATTCACGTTTCCCTTCATAGGAATAGAAAGAATAACGTCGCTATTCTCCTTCACCAGGCGCGAAACGCCCTCTCCCTCGGAGCCAAACACAAATGCCGCCGGCGTTGCAATTTCAGTAGCTGAATAATCGCTGCCACCTGCTTCGGCGGCATATATCCAAAGCCCTTCCTTTTTCAGCATTTCGATAGTGGAATTTATATTAGTAACCTTAGCGACCGGCACGTGAGCCAGCGCTCCTGCAGAAGCCTTGGAGACCACAGCCGTAAGAGTCGCGCTCCTTCGCTTGGGAATAATAAGCCCGTGGCAGCCTGCGCCGTCCGCAACCCGAATAAGCGTTCCCAGATTATGAGGATCGTTTATTCCGTCAGCAATAACTATAAAGGGTTGCTCGCCCTTATCACGCGCAATGCGCAAAATATCCTCCACACTGCAATACTGCTTTTCAGAGGCAATAGCCACTATTCCCTGATGCGCCACTCCGCCGCAAAGCTTGTCCAGCTTTTGCCTACCTGCCTCCACAACGGGAATGCCGCGCTCTTTAGCCAAAGCGACTATTTCTTTTATCGCGCCCTCCCATTCGCCATCCTTGACGAACACCTTATCAATATCACGCCCGGAGCGCACCAGCTCCGCAACCGCATTTCTTCCGGCAACAGCATTTTCTGTATTGAGTGTCAGTTCATCCTCCGGATGCGCTTCTCCGGCGTTTTCGGACAAGCTGACCGCTCCGTCCCTGAAGCTGTTCTTTCCGGATCTGCCGTATGTATTTTTTTCAACGTAGCGTTTTTTGCTACTATTTTTTCTGTTATCGCTCACTTTATCGTCTTTCCTTTATCCGTTTTTAACCGTTAAGGCTACAATACCCATATCAGTATATCATAAATAAATGAATTTGTATATAGTTTTTTTAAAAAAACTATTGTTTTTACAGTTTTGTCCTTGCTCTTTTCTAAATTTCGGAACAAAACAAAAAAGACTCACGAGAGCAAATCGCCCGAGCGAATCTTTTTGTTGTTTGTACGATCTTTTTACCCAAATAACAACAGCTTCTGTTTATATGGATGCAAAGGTACATTTAACGGATACGGTTGTCCGCCGCCGTCATCCGCACGTTTCCATCTACAGAATCAATTACTGATTTCTGGAAGCTGCAAAGCACTCGCTGCAAAGTACAGGTCTGTCAGTGCTGGGCTGGAAAGGAACACGGGCTACCTTGCCGCAGTTTGCGCAAGTAGTCTCGAAGAGCTCTCTCTGGGGCTTGCCGGCATTCTTCTTCTTGTCGCGGCATGCCTTGCATCTCTGGGGCTCGTGCTGGAATCCCTTCTCTGCATAGAAAGCCTGCTCACCTGCGGTAAATACGAACTCTTCGCCGCAGTCCTTGCAAGTTAAAGTCTTGTCCTCGTACATATTGTTTACCTCGCTTAAAAAATATAATATAGTGTTTCCCTCAGACGGATTGGCACCGCCATCCTGAAATGCTTGGACAGGGCATCACAGTGCTTTGACTTAAGCTATTTGGGCATATAACAATTCCGTTATCCAACTCAGAAGCCGCGCTTCCTGAATTTCTCTCTCACTCTGAGGATCGCGTTTGCGACCGATTTCACGTCCCGCCCGGTTATCTCTGCGATCTCCGCGTATGTATGATGGGACAAATGCAACGAGAATACCCTTCTCTCGTACTCGGTCAACTGCTCCTCAATAAAAGAATGGATCTCCATCGCTCGCTCTTCCGCTATCACGGTTTCCTCCGGAGAGGTACCCGAATCCTCGGTATCCTCAAACACAAACAAAGCGTCCTTGTACTCTGAATCCGCATAATACAGTCTCAGCAGTTTTTTCGTAACGGTGAGAAGACCGTTCCGAACACACACCTTGGCATACGCGCCGAAGCTTATATTATCCTTGTCAACAAAAGAGCACGCCGCTTTGTAAAGCGCGAGGAGAGCTTCCTGATAAAGATCGTCACGGTAACCGTCGGGAATAACAGAAGTGCCTGAACTGATAAAATGAGAGACCTGCGCCATTATCAAGGGCTGATACATCTTCGCCAGCTCCTCAAAAGCCACAACATCCCCGGCTCGCACCGACCTTATAAGTTCCAACGGATCTCCTGACATACTTGCATACCTTCCCGAGGCTCATTGATAACATTATAACATTATTTGCAGAAAAGTCAATACTTTTTTCAAAAAAAGTTTTCGTTTTAGGTGTTTTATTAACAAAAAAGCTTAATATTATCACCTATATTTTTATCAATTCACCAAATAGTTTATCTCACCGGAAAGCAACGCCAGCACGCCTCTGTATACTACCTCCGGATTTTTCTCAAAATTATATTCCATCTTGTCAAGCTGCGCCTTATTGTCCAGAAATACTGAGATCTTCATGATCTCCTCCCGTTCCTCGACTATACTGCAGGTCAGCCTATACCCGCCGTTTGCCAGCGGCTGACTCTCATGCTTTATGCGTGAGCCCTTCTTTTTAAACGATAGCAGACGGAGCGCACTTTTAAGGCTCTTTTCTCTTATAGCGTTAAGAATATTACTCTGAAGATTATCTGCCACATGTATCCCCTGATCGGTAATACGGTACAGACATTCATTCCCAATTCTGTCCTCTGCGATATTACCCGTATCCAACAGCTCAGCAAAGCAATCTGCAAAATCAAAATACCCCACTACTCCGTCCTGAACCACAATATCGTTAATATTGTCAAAATCAAGAGGATAACCGATATTCCGAAGCAAATACAAAATAAAGATCTTTATATCATTTTTATCCTTCAGCTGCCTTTGCACTTTTCCGTTCCTCGTTTCAGTTAATGTGAAATCCCCTCGCGTGTCAGCGGAGCTTCTGCGCTCCCCGAGGGCTTTCTACTCGAATTTTTCCTTCATTACCGCGATATTCAAGCCGATAAGATCTCCGACCTGCTTTATACTCTTATTTGATCTTGCTCCGATCTGTTTCATGAGCAGAAGCTGAAGAAGCATTTTTTCCTTCTCGCTTGCCTGGGAATAGTTATGGAAGCTGGTATAGAAAACACTTCCCTTTCCGTATTTGAAGGTGACCATTAACGGCGCGCCGGCATACTCCTCACCGGAGCCAATACAGAGAAGGACCTTTCCGTTGTGCTCCGCAAGACCGGGCGTCGCGGATATACGCGACCATGCGGGAAGATCAAATTCAATTTCAATCTCCTCCCCCACCACGTTCATCAGCTCCGGATCCACCACCTCTGCCATTATACAGCACTCAAAGGTATCATTCTCAAATTCAAGAACATCAGGAAAAGCACCAACCAGAAAGTCGCTTGCCAGATCGGACATATAAACGCATCCGCCTTTTTCGACAAATTCTCTCAGCTTCCTATCGTCAAATTCATCTGACGTTCCGCAGTTTATGAACAGAAGATCGCAGTCGTATTCACCGTCAAAATCAGTAGAGTCCAGCCTCATTGAAGCTATTACCTGACCGATATCGTCGTAATTGGGAGAGGAAACATATATAACGTAGGAGCCGTTCTTTTCCATTTTCAGCTCAGAGCAATAGATACACTGAAAATCGTATCTGTCGGAAAATGAGCACGCCCTGCCCCTTACGGCGCAGGTACAGCCCGCGACGCGCCTTCCGCCACACCCCTCGCATTCAACCAGGGAGGGCGCCGTATCCAGGTTACTCTCCGGTGCATCGGCAGGTATCCTTTCCGCATCGCTTGCGGTAAGGTCAACAAAATTAATGACCTTCCATCCGCGTCCGACCTCTTTCATTTCAATACAAAATTGCTTTCCTGTCTTCTCACAGCGCGCCAACACTAACTTTCTCTTTTCCATGTCATCGCTCCCTTCAAAGGCGTTATACGCCTCAAATGCGTCCTCTGCTTTATATCGGTAATAACTTCTCGGCTTGCATACTGAACTCAAAAAGCACTTAGACAAAACTGTCCCTCCGGCTCGCGCTATTGCGTTCCGGAGGGACGTAAGATTGTATTTCGCGTGAACTACCTGGAAAGCGCCGAGGTATTACTCCTCTCCTTCGGGAACGTAGTCCTTCCAGTTCTTAAGCTTGGTCTTCTTGAAATCCATGCTTCCCCATGCGGAATACTTTATTCCGGAAAGCTTGGAGCTCTTAAGGACCACATTCTGATACTCAAATATCGGAACAACCGGCATATCGCTAAGCAGCTTAGCCTCTGCCTCGTGAAGCTTCTGAGAGAGAAGCTCCTTATCACCGGACTTATATGCCTCATAAGCAGCATCTATTATAGCATTGTACTCTTCGCTGTTATAGCCGGTAATGTGTCCGAAGCTGTTATACAGGTTCTCAGTGGAGAAGTCAAGCTGGCATCCGCTGAACTTTTCAGCAAACACCGACAGCATGGAGAATGCCTTGGTATCAAGCATCTGGTAGTCAACAGCAACAACATCGAAGCTTCTTGCGGCAACGGAGATCTCGCCCTTAAGAGTCTTGGTTTCGGCTCCGTAGATAGAATTAACGATGCCGTCAGCATACTGGATCAGCTGAGAGGTGGGCTCCTCGTATTCCTGGGCGTTTACCATTTTAACCTCGAACTTAAAGCCCAGCTTGTTCCACTGCTCAACCACCATGTTGGCAACCATAACGTCAACGGAAGCCGACATAACATCCTTATTGGTATTCTTGATGTGAACACCGGTAGTATCGGGCTCGGAATCGCAAGCAGAACGAACGGTGAGATAAAGCTTTCCGAAATCTGCAGGATTGATGCCTGCGTCAGTTATAGCCTTCTTTGCCGCAGAGATATCAGCAGCGGTAGTTGAGAGCTTTGTTGCGCTGTTTGCCGCGAAGGAATCCTTCTTGGTAAGGTCGGTAACAGCTGAGGGGAGCAGACCGGTAGATGCCTTTGCAAACACTACTGCATTTGCGATCGCCTCACGGTCGATAACATCAGACAGAGCCTTTCTGACTACGGGGTTATCGAAGGGAGCCTTAGTGGTATTGAAATAATACATACAGGTGCTGTAAGCGTCGCTTACGTCTACCTTGTTCTTATACTGATTACGGATCTCGGTGGATGCGGGAAGCTCGCCGACAAAGAACAGCTGTCCTTCCTCATACTTCTGCATGACGGCTTCACCGTTGAGGGTGTAGTCTACCACTATACGGAAGGGCTTAACGGTCTTATCGGGAATAGGCTCCTCGTCCTCGGAGGTATCGTGCATATAATATATATTACGCTCAAGGATCAGCTTCTGACCGGGCTCGTAGGTTCTGATAGTAAACGGGCCGTTGGTAATAATAGTGGTGCTCGCGCTGGACCAGTTGTCATAATAGCTGACGGTGGACTCACGAAGAGGAACCAAAGCTATACTGGTAAGCTTACGAAGGAATTCATCGGGATCGATGGAGTGAGCAAACTCGATGGTGATGATCTGCTTGTCGGCGTAAAGACCAATATCATCGGGAGACTCAGCAAGAGTCTTTCTCTCGATCGCGCCCCTTATATCGTAAAGCAGCTCCGCGCCTTCGCCGTCGAAGTCAGGCTCGAGCAGTCTCTTCCATGCATATACGAAGTCATCTGCGCTGAGAGCAGTACCGTCAGACCATGCGCTGGTCTTGATCTTGATCTCCATAACGTATTTGTCATCCTGGGTTGCCTCGGGTGACTTATCAACGCCAAGATCCTCGTCGTAGCTCCACTCTTCGCAAAGAGCCTTAACTACCTTACCGTCATCGTCCAGCTTCATAACGCCCTCGTAGAGCAGTCCGAGCAACTTAACAGCACCGCTGTCAAGGTGGGCATAAGCAGGGTCAAAATTATAAACCTCGCTGGACAGATACATATTTATGTATGCCCCGGTTGAATTGCCGGTACCGGCACATCCGACAAAGCAAGTAGCCAAAGTCGCAATGCACAGCACCAAACAAATAATTCTTGCTATTTTTTTCATAGGGTATTTTCCTCCTAATTAATTGCTTCCTCGAAACCTACACTTTATTATAGCACTAAATCCCCGTAAATTCAATGTTTTTTTTTGTGATTTCATGATTTTTGGATTTTTTAGTCACTTGCACAAAATACGCCTACCTTTTTTGTGCGTTTCAACCACAACCCTTGAGATCACAAACTCAAACTCCATTGCCTTCCGTACATTTCAGTCTACTGCCTCTAATTATATACTATTTCTTCCTGTTTTGCAATACGGAAATAATAAATTTACAATTTGTTTTACTAATTGAGTCGCTTTATCTTATCATCGCAATAAAAAGGCGCAGAATATAAACACTATCCCAATTCTCAGTGTAATAAAAATTCTCGGACTGCAAACACTATCTCATGTCGGGCAAAGCCCATGATCCGAGAGACGTGTGTATATCAGCTCCGTGATCGCAATTCAAACTGAAAGGCGCGTTCAAAAACGATGGATAAAGCAAGATATGTCAGAACCGATATGGCGCAGGAGCAGATAACGCAAGCCTCCGAAGGCGTCACCGTGACGGAGGAGACGGTAAACGGCTTTTCCGTTCACCGACTTCGGGTTAACCGACCGCTCAGCTCACTTCCGCCCGTAGGCAGCTATATAACCGTCACGTTAGGCAAGCTATGGCATGGCTCAGACGACAGCATTTCCGCAGCAGAGGAGCTGATATCAAAGCTTCTGCTTGAATTAGCCGCCCCTTATCTGACAGATAAGCATTGCTCGGTGCTGGCGGTATGCCTCGGAAACCGCAGAATAATATCCGATGCGGTAGGACCGATCTGCTCAGAGGATCTTATCGTGACACGCCATCTTAAGGACGAGTTTCCCCGGCTCTACCGGGCGCTTGGAGAGACTCAGCTCTCGGCCCTCACACCCGGAGTAGTCGGTGAAACAGGTATAGAGACCTTGGAGCTGGTACTGTCCGCCGCAAGCCGGGTAAAGCCAAACGTGATAATTGCAATCGACGCACTTGCCGCAAAAGGCATTGATCGGCTTGCGACCGCGGTACAACTCTCGGACGCCGGCATTTCCCCCGGCTCCGGAATAGGAAACCGACGCAGAGGATTGGGGCGCGACACCTTAGGCGTTCCCGTGATCTCCGTTGGCATTCCCACAGTAGTACACTCATCAACACTTATCTGGAACACACTTGAAGCTGCAGGGATAGACACCTCCTCCGATAAGCTAACGCAGCTTCTTGAAAACGGACGCAGCTTCTTCGTCAGCCCCACCGACGTTGACATAGCGGTAGAATTCCTGGCAAAGCTGGTCGCTCACGCGGTAAATCATGCGTTTTTAGGTATAAGCAAGCTATAGCGCTCCCTCAAACCGGCGTTTTACTTTTTTTACCCCACCTTTTAATTTTTTCCCCCAAAAACCCATTTACAAAAATATCTCTCGAAAGGCTCATTCGTTTCAATGAAAATAATTAAAAAAACAGGCAAGCTGATTTTCACAGTCTCACTTTGTCTGTATGCGATCTGTCTTATAAACGGCGTAACCTTTTTCGATTATACCGCCACCTCCGACGGCGGTACTCTTTCCGTAGTCGGCTATACAGTTGACATCACATGCAGCACCGCGGCATCATTCTGGGATATTTACACCAGAGTCGAGCGCAAGGCTGCGGAAATCCTTCCCAAGCAGGTCAGCGCGGCGGTAGACTGGATCGCGCAAAAGCTTCCTTTTGACGAATAGATACTCCTCCGTACAACAGACGCCTTAAAGCAAGACACTCAGTTACTAAGCTTCTCAGTTACTAAGCTTCTCAGTTACTAAGCTTCTCAGTTACTAAGTTACTAAGTTACTCAATCACTGAAAAACGGATCTCACAGCAAAAAAGCATTTTGTCCCGCTATAAACCTCTCACAAATTCACTCAAATCACGCGAAGGTGTAGATTTGTTAAAAAATCTGTGCTATACTTTATCGTGGTAATCGAATAAAAATATTCAGAAGGTTATAATTCAGTATCTACGAGAAAGGTATTGGTATAAAATGAACGTAATTATCGGAATAGACGTAGGAGGAAGCACTACAAAGATAGTTGGCTTTTCGGAAAGCGGACAGCTTATAGAGCCCATGTTCGTCCATGCAGACGATCAGGTAACGTCGATTTTCGGCGCATTCGGAAAATTCACCGACACAAATGACATCTCCCTTGATCAGATCCAAAAGGTAATGGTAACGGGTGTCGGTTCTACATACCTCGATAAAGGAATATACGGCCTTAAATGCGAGCGGGTACCGGAATTTGATTGCGTGGCGGCAGGGGGCCTTTATCTTTCCGGACTTGACCGAGCAGTCATTACCAGTCTCGGCACCGGAACCGCCTGTGTCTACGCGGAAAGAAACGGAAATATGGAGTATATGGGCGGTACGGGCGTAGGAGGCGGCACACTTATGGGGCTCTCCAAGCTGATACTCGGAATGGATAACATAAACAATATAGCGGCTCTTGCCGAAAACGGTAATCCGGATAAGATAGATCTCCGAATAAAGGACATCACCAATAACGTATCCTCCGGAGTAAAAATGGAATCGGAGCTCACCGCGTCAAACTTTGGAAAGATCAGTGATATTGCGGAAAAAAGCGACATTGCCTTGGGTATAATCAACATGGTTTTTGAAACGGTGGGTACGCTTTCTATATTTGCCTCCAAGAACCACGGTAAATGCGACATAGTCCTCACCGGAAACCTCACCACGCTTCCACAGGCGCAGCCGATATTCAAAAACATTGGCGACCTTCTGGGCGCAAGCTTCATTATTCCTCAATACTCTCAGTTCGGAACGGTCATCGGAGCCGCTCTCCTGGGGCACGTTTCGTAAGCGGAGATTTCCTCGGCGGTTCAGCTTTTCCGACGGTACATACGGTATATATATATATATATATGGGGGAAATGCAGTCTGCACCTTCGCCCCGAAAAAACAGAATTTAAAAAAACAACCCCGACAGAATGTTCAAATTTCTGTCGGGGTTTATTATATGTTTTCCGTAGCCCTTAAAAATTACTGTGCGTCGGTAACGACAGCAGTATCCTCGGTAGCAGCCTCAGTAGTCTCCGTTGCCTTAGCGTCGGTATTTTCTACCTCAGTGACAGCAGGAGCGGCGTAACCCTTCAGAGTGATCAGAGCCATCTCAGCTCCGTCACCGCGACGGGGTCCCATTTTATAAACCACGGTATAACCGCCGTTACAATCTGCGAAAGCGGGAGCAATAGTATCGAACACTTTTCTCGCAACCTCTTTCTTAGGAATAACAGCAAGTGCCTTACGGTAATTGGCGAGACCGCCCTTTTTACCGAGAGTGATCATTTTATCAGCAAGTGCGCTAACGTCTTTAGCACGTGTGAGAGTAGTCTCTATCTTACCGTTCTCAAGCAGATAAGTTACCATGCCGTTAAGCATAGACATTCTATGTGCCGTAGGTCTGCCAAGCTTTCTGGTTCCCATTTGAACGAACCTCCTTTATTTATTCAAAAATCCTGCGCTTCGCTCTTTTGTCATTCCTCGTCCTTCTTGAGACTGAGATGGAGTGACTCAAGCTTCTGAATAACCTCTTCAAGGGACTTCTTTCCGAGGTTTCTAACCTTGATCATATCCTCCTGAGTCTTGCTGACGAGATCTTCGACAGTATCTATGCCTGCACGCTTCAAGCAGTTAAAGCTACGCACAGACAGATCAAGTTCCTCAATGGTCATCTCAAGAACCTTTTCCTTCATGGTCTCTTCTCTCTCGACCATGATCTCGGCATTAATCGCTTCATCGGAGAGATCTACGAATAATTTGAGATGCTCGTTGAGTATCTTGGCGGCAAACGAAATCGCTTCTTTTGCCGATATAGTGCCGTTGGTGACGACATCTATCGTTAATCTGTCGTAGTCGGTAATATTACCGACACGGCAATTTTCCACTGTATAATTAGCCCTATACACCGGGGTAAATATCGAATCCGTATAAATAAGCGCGCTCTGAGAATTCTGTGTGGACAGCTGAGGATTCATCTGCTTATTCTTGTCCTGAGAAACGTATCCTCTACCATGGCTGAAAGTAAGCTCCATGGAAAGACGGGCATTCTCGCTGACAGTGGCGATAACGTGCTCGGGATTAAGTATTTCAATATCAGAATCCAGCTTTATATCGCCTGCAGTAACCACGCACGGACCGCTCTTATCCAGAACGACAGTCTTATCGCCCTCGCAATTAAGCTTTGCGATAAGCCCCTTAACGTTGAGAACGATCTCGGTAACATCCTCCTTGACACCCGCAACAGTGGATATCTCATGAAGGACACCGTCGATCTTGATGCTCTTTACCGCTACGCCGGGAAGAGAGCTCAGAAGAACTCTGCGAAGAGAATTTCCGAGGGTGGTTCCGTAGCCTCTTTCAAGAGGCTCGATGGTGAATGTACCCTTGCTTCCGTCCTCGCTCTGAACAACGGAATTGATATTGGGCTTTTCGATTTCTATCATTAACTTATTACCCTCCTGTGTTAGTTGTTGCCTACACCCTTTCGGGTGTGTGCCGGCTCACAGATTCCGCCGGGGGTCAGGGATTATTTGGAGTACAACTCGACAATGAGCTGCTCTTCGACTGGAACATCAATATCCTCTCTTACAGGAAGATTCTCGATAGTCGCCTTGACGTTCTCCTTATCAACAACCAGCCACTTGGGAGCAATACGAGAATCCATTCCCTCGATCAGCTCCTTGATCTTAACGGAAGAACGGCTCTCCTCGCGAACGGTAACAACGTCGCCCTTCTTAAGCAACATGGAAGGGATAGTAGCCTTCTTACCGTTGAGTCTGAAATGACCGTGAAGAACGAGCTGACGTGCTTCCTTACGGCTCTCAGCCATACCCATTCTGTATACAACGTTGTCGAATCTTCTTTCAAGGAGGACGAGCAGATTTTCACCGGTAACACCGTCAACACGGTCTGCCTCTCTGAAATAGGTCTTGAACTGACCTTCCTGAACACCGTAGTATCTCTTAGCCTTCTGCTTCTCACGAAGCTGCTTACCGTATTCCTTTACCTTGCCCTTAGCCGCACCATGCTGACCGGGAACGGTAGAACGGCGCTCAAGAGCGCATTTGCCGCTAATGCAACGGTCGCCCTTAAGGAACAGCTTAGTTCCCTCTCTGCGACAAAGTCTGCAAGCAGGACCTGTATATCTTGCCATCTTTTTATCCTCCTATTAAACTCTTCTGCGCTTGGGCGGACGGCATCCGTTGTGAGGAATGGGAGTAACGTCTTTGATAAGAGTTACCTCAAGTCCGACAGCTGCGAGGGCGCGGATAGCGCTTTCTCTTCCGGAGCCGGGGCCCTTAACATAAACCTCAACGCTCTTCATACCGTGATCGACAGCGATCTTACCCGCGGTTTCTGCCGCGGACTGAGCTGCGAAAGGAGTAGACTTTCTGGAGCCCTTGAATCCGAGCTCACCGGCGGAAGCCCACGAAATGGTATTACCGTGAACGTCGGTAATGGTGATCAGGGTGTTGTTGAAAGTGGAGCAGATGTGTGCCGCGCCCTTCTCTACGTTCTTGCGCTCACGGCGCTTCTTAACGACCTTCTTGGCTGCTGCGTTATTTGCCATTTTCTAATTCACTCCCTTACTTCTTCTTATTAGCGATAGTCTTCTTTACGTGTCCCTTACGGGTTCTTGCATTGGTCTTGGTACGCTGACCTCTTACAGGAAGACTCTTTCTGTGTCTGATTCCGCGATAGCAATTGATCTCAACCATGCGCTTGATATCAAGAGCCACGTCACGTCTGAGGTCACCCTCAACCTTGTAATTCTCTTCGATCTCATCACGGAGCTTCGCTACATCATCATCAGTCAGATCCTTGGCGCGGGTATCAGGATCGATACCGGTCTTGGCAAGAATGTCATTGGCACTCTTTCTGCCGATGCCGTAGATATAGGTGAGAGCAATCTCGATCCGCTTGGAGTTCGGAAGATCTACGCCTGCTAAACGAGCCATTGTTCTTTACACTCCTTCTTTTAGCCTTGTCTTTGTTTGTGTTTCGGGACCTCGCAAATAACCATTACGATTCCCATTCTTCTTATGATCTTGCACTTATCGCAGATCTTTTTAACGGATGGTTTAACCTTCATTTCTGTACCATTCCTTTCTGAATGTTGGAGACTGCCGACCCGGACGCCGAGCGCAGGGCCGATGTTTAAAAAACTCTTCGTTTTTCAAACTTCCGTATTTTTCTTATTTTGAACGCCAGGTAATACGGCCCTTGCTGAGATCGTACACAGACACCTCAACAGTTACCTTATCTCCGGGCAGGATCCAAATATAGTTCATCCTCAGCTTTCCCGAGATATGCGCGGTCACGATGTGACCGTTGGGAAGCTTTACCTTGAAATTGGCGTTAGGCAACGCTTCTATAACCGTACCTTCAAACTCCATTACATCGTCTTTAGCCAAAATAATCCCTCCAAACCGCTGTGAATTAAAAGTGTTTCGTCAGATCTCTACTGAACCTTTAGGCTTTTAACAAACCTTTGTCAGAAGCAGTGGACCGTCATCGGTTATCGCCACTGAATGCTCATAATGAGCGGAAAGACTGCCATCGGCTGTCACGACCGTCCATTTATCATCCAGCACCTTCACCTGATGTCCTCCGATGTTTACCATCGGCTCGACTGCTATGGTCATACCCTGACAGAGACGGACGCCTCTTCCGGGAACACCGTAATTGGGTATCTCCGGATCCTCGTGAAGATCGTGTCCGACGCCGTGTCCGACGTAAGCGCGAACCACACTGAACCCGTTCTCCTCAACGTAGCTTTCTATACCGTAGCCGATATCGCCCACTCTTTTTCCGGGCACCGCATTTGCGATCCCCCTGTAGAAGCTCTCTCTCGTCACCTCAATAAGCTTCTTAGCCTCACGGCTGACGTTCCCTACCGGAAACGTGCAAGCGCTATCTCCGGTAAAGCCCTTATATTCGGCGCCAACATCGATCTTTACAATATCGCCATCCTTCAGAATGACCTTATCGGATGGAATACCGTGTATGACCTGCTCGTTCACGCTTATGCAAGCGCTTCCGGGAAAGCCTCCGTAGCCCAGAAAGGTCGGTCTCGCCCCATGGCGTTCAATAAATTCACGAATGAACTCATCAAGCTCCTTGGTGGTAATCCCCTCCCTGATCCGCTCTCCGGCGGCATAAAGCACCTCGCCGGTTATTCTCCCGGCTTCCTTCATCAGTTCAAGCTGCTGTTTGTTTTTCAGTTTGATCATACTTAGTTGCCTTTTTCCAGAGCCTGAAGCGTCAGCGCGGTGGTGTCCGCGACCAACTCTTGGCCAACGACTGTTGCGAGCTTTCCTCTTGCCTTGTAAAAATCCTCAAGAGGCTGAGTCTCACTGTGGTAGATCTCAAGTCTGCGACGCACGGTCGCCTCCTTGTCGTCCTCTCTGACGGCTACCGGAGTGCCGCATAAGGTACAGACGCCATCGCCGGACTCACCGTCCACCTTTTTTTGGGGCGGGTTGTATTCCGTATGATAGGTAGCTCCGCAGCCGGGGCAGTAGCGTCTTCCCGCAGCTCTTTTCACTATCGTATCGTCCGGAACGTAAATATTGATCACCGCGTCGATCTCCACGCCCATCTCCTCAAGCGCTTCGGCTTGAGCGATGGTGCGAGGAAAACCGTCGAGGATATATCCACCTTGGATGGAATTCAGCTTATCTCTGACTATACCGATCACGGTCTCGTCATCAAGCAGCTGGCCTTTTGCTATCTTTTCCTTTGCCGCGATACCGATCGGTGATCCGCCGGCTATTGCCTCGCGTATCATATTTCCGGTCGAAATGGTAGGAATACCGAACCTGCGGCTTACTTCCGCTGCCTGAGTACCTTTTCCGGCACCAGGCGCGCCTAAAAAGATTATCTTCATGTTGTCACCTCTTTATTAAGCGTGAAAGACAGCAATTCACCGACATCAGTCAATAAAGCCCTTGTGGTGGCGCATACTGAGCTGAGCTTCAATTTCGCGAATGGTTTCAAGGATAACTCCGACTACGATGAGCAGAGAAGATCCACCGAACGCGAGAGAGCCGATTGCGATACCGCCTGCGATCATATTGACCAGAAGCGGAACTACTGCAACTATACCGAGGAAGATTGCTCCGATAAGAGTGATCTTATTGAGTATCTTCTGGATATAAGCGGCAGTGTGTTCACCCGCGCGGATACCGCGGATAGTACCGCCATTCTTCTTCAGCGTATTCGCTACCTCGGTGGGATTGAAGGAAATCATAATATAGAAGTAGGAGAATGCGATGATAAGAACGAAGAATAATATCGCGTAAAGCGGGCTGGTATAACCGGTCACCTCAAAGAATTTATCCCAAAAGCCACCCTCCTTGATCTTGCTGGAGAAGATCAGCTCGAAGGTGCCGGGAAGAGCAACGATGGAGTTAGCGAATATGATAGGCATAACACCGCTCATATTAAGCTTAATGGGAAGATGGGTACTCTGTCCGCCCATCATCTTGTTTCCAACGGTTCTCTTGGCATACTGAACGGGAATGCGGCGCTCACTGTTGGTTACCCATACAACGAAGGTCAGCATTGCCAGCGCGCCGTACATAACGGCAACAGTAAGAACAAGATACCAAGCATCGGTAAGCGCAAAGCCTACCAATGAGGTCACGGTAGAAACACCGGAAGCAACGATATTTGCAAAAAGTATCATGGAAATACCGTTTCCGATACCGTGCTCGTTTATCTTTTCGGCAAGCCACATAACAAGTGATGCGCCTGCAGCATAGCAGAAAACTATGACGAATCCGCCGAACACAGAATCACCGAACTCTGTGAGAAGGCTGTAGCTTCTCATATACATATAGTAACCCCACGCGGTTACGAACGCGAGCGCAACGGTAACTATACGGGTAAGAGCAGTAAGCTTCTTCTGTCCGCTCTCGCCGCTCTTCTGCCATTTCTCGAATATCGGGATAGCAACGGTGAGAAGCTGGATAACTATAGAAGCGGTAATGTATGGCGATACGCCAAGCGCAAACAGTGTAGCCTGTGAAAATGCCTGACCGGAAAGTATATTCAGATAAGTGAAAATGTTTCCGCCGGACATATCCAGGTTGGCCTGAATAGCCTCAAAATCGGTGAATGGAACGTGAACTGCCGCGCCGATGCGGTAGAGCACGATAATAAGAAGCGTAAACAGGAGCTTCTTTCTCAGCTCTTCCACCTTCCATGCATTTCTGAAGGTCCTCAACATCTCAGACCACGCATTTTTCAATGTCAGAAACACTTAGATCACCTCAGCTTTCCCGCCGGCGGCTTCGATCTTTTCCTTTGCGGTAGCAGAGAAGACAGCCGCTTTAACGGTAAGCTTCTTGCTGATTTCGCCGTCGCCGAGAACCTTAAGACCGGAATATTCCTTACGAATTATACCTTCTGCAAGCAGAGTGTTGATATCGACAACAGCGCCGTCTTCAAACTTGTTCAGAGTTTCTACATTTATGATAGCATATCTAGTTGAAAATCTGTTGTGAAACCCTCTCTTGGGAAGTCTTCTGTAAAGCGGGTTCTGACCACCCTCAAATCCGGGACGTACTCCGCCGCCGGAACGGGCATTCTGACCCTTGTGGCCCTTACCGGCAGTCTTGCCGTTACCGGAGCCTGTTCCTCTACCCTTACGCCATGCATCCTTAGCGGAGCCAACAGCGGGGGAAAGTTCATGGAGCTTCATTGTTTATCCTCCTTTTTGTAAAATCAAAGACTGAACTCTATTATTTTTCGACCTTTACGAGGTGGGAAATAGCAGCTACCTTTCCGTTGACTGCAGCATTTTCCTCAACGACAACAGTGTCGCCGGGGCGCTTCAGACCAAGGGATTCTGCAGTTGCCTTATGCTTGGGCAGAACGCCGATCAAGCTTTTTACAAGTGTGATCTTCATTATTGTACCCTCCTCAGTTTTTCAGTTCTTCAACTGTAAGGCCGCGGAGCTGAGCAACCTCTTCAGCGGTGCGAAGAGACTTCAGTCCCTCAAAAGTAGCCTTGACCACGTTGGTCACGTTATTGGAACGAAGGCACTTAGTGCGGATATTCTTGATTCCGGCGCATTCGACAACGGCACGAACCGCTCCGCCTGCGATGATACCGGTACCTTCGGGAGCGGGCTTAAGAAGAACCTTTCCTGCTCCGAAAATTCCCGTAACCTCATGAGGAATGGTATCTCCTACGAGGGATACCTCGATCATATTCTTCTTTGCCTCTTCGGTAGCCTTGCGCATTGCCTCGGGCACCTCAGAAGCCTTACCGAGACCGTAGCCTACATGGCCCTGTCCGTCACCAACCACCATCAGAGCGGTGAAACGCATGATTCTACCACCCTTAACGGTCTTGGAAACGCGGTTAACCGCAACGTTGACTTCCTTCAGATCCAGGGTGGAAGCATCAATTTTCTTTTTAATTGCCATTTTTCTTTCCTCCTTAGAACTTAAGGCCGCCCTCACGGGCACCGTCAGCGAGTTCCTTTACTCTTCCGTGATAAAGGTATCCACCACGGTCGAATACTACGTTTTCAATTCCCTTTGCGAGGGCTCTCTCTGCGACCAGCTTACCGATCTCGCGAGCAGCCTCCTTGTTACCGCCGTAGTTCTCGAATCCCTTTTCGAGAGTGTTTGCGGAAACAAGAGTAACACCTGCCACGTCATCAATTACCTGAGCACTGATGTTGGCGTTGGAGCGGTAAACGCACAGACGGGGGCACTCAGCGGTTCCGGAGATCTTGCCTCTTACGCGCTTGTGTCTCTGCAGTCTTGCCTTGTTAGTATCCTGTTTGGTTATCATCTGCTTTACCCTCCTTAATTATTTCTTACCGGCCTTACCGGCTTTGCGGCGGATACGCTCACCAGCGTACTTAACGCCCTTGCCCAGGTAGGGTTCCGGAGGTCTCTTCTCGCGCACCTGCGCAGCGACCTGACCTACGATCTGCTTATCTATACCCTTAACCAGCACAACGTCGGACTGGGGTACCTCAAAGGTAACACCGTTGCCGTCCTCGAAGATGACCGGATGAGAGTGACCAAGGTTCAGAGTGAGAGTCTTTCCGGACTTTGCTGCTCTGTAACCTACTCCAACGATCTCAAGTCTCTTCTCAAAGCCGGCGGTAACACCGATGACCATGTTGTTTACAAGAGTACGGGTGAGACCGTGGAGAGCGTTGCTCTCAGGGGTTTCGTCGGGGCGCTCGACCAAAATGTTTCCACCCTCGACTCTGATGATGATATTGCTATTAAACTGCTGAGTTGCTGTTCCCTTAGGACCCTTTACGGTAACGAGATTTCCGTCGCCGATGGTGACCTCGACGCCTGCGGGAATGGCAATCGGCTTCTTTCCGATTCTTGACATTTCCTTATCCTCCCGTTATTACCATATAAAGGCGAGAACTTCGCCGCCGACTTTTTCTTTTCTTGCGTTCTTATCGGTCATAACTCCCTTGGAGGTAGACACGATAGCGATTCCGAGTCCGTTCATTACACGGGGCATCTCCTCGCAGTTTGCATAGACACGAAGACCGGGCTTGGAAACTCTCTTCAGTCCGGTGATAGCCTTCTGCTTACCAACGTACTTAAGAGCAATTCTGATAACACCCTGCTTTCCGTCCTCGATTACCTGATATCCCTTAATATAACCCTCATTAACAAGAATGTCAGCAATAGACTTCTTCATGTTAGATGCGGGAACATCAACGGTTTCATGCTTTGAATTGTTCGCATTTCTGATGCGAGTAAGCATATCTCCGATTACGTCTGAAATTTGCATTTCTATATCCTCCTTCTGCCTTTCTTACTGCCACTTACCAGGATGCCTTGCGGACACCGGGGATCTCGCCCTTGTAAGCAAGCTCGCGGAAGCAGATACGGCAGATTCCGAATTTGCGGAGATACGCATGCGGTCTGCCGCAGATCTTGCAGCGGTTATATTCTCTGGTAGAGAACTTCTGAGGTCTCTGCTGCTTTACCTTCATTGCTGTTTTTGCCATTGCTTCTTCCTCCCTTATTTGGCGAACGGAGCGCCCATCAGAGCGAGGAGAGTTCTTGCTTCCTCGTCATTGGTTGCGGTTGTTACGAAAGCGATGTCCATTCCGCGGACGCGGTCGATCTTCTCATACTCGATCTCAGGGAATATAAGCTGCTCTTTAAGACCGAGAGAGTAATTTCCTCTTCCGTCGAACGCATTGGGGTTGATACCCTTAAAGTCACGGACACGAGGGAGAGCAAGGTTGAAAAGTCTGTCGATAAACTCGTACATAACCTCGCCGCGAAGAGTTACCTTTGCGCCGATAGCCATGCCGGCTCTGAGCTTGAAGTTAGCAACCGACTTCTTTGCGCGGGTGACTACCGCCTTCTGACCGGTTATAGCGGTCAGGTCGTTTACGATAGCCTCCATAGCCTTGGCATTGTCGCGCTCATCTCCGCCGGTACCGACGTTGATGACCACCTTGTCGATCTTGGGGATCTGCATAGGGCTCTTATAGCTGTACTTCTGCATAAGGGCGGGAGCAACTTCGTTAACATAAAGTTCCTTCAGTCTTGACATTGTCTTTTCCCTCCTTAATTACAGCTCTGCGCCGCACTTGGCGCATACTCTGGTCTTGGTGCCGTCCTCGGCTACCTTGATCTTACTTCTGGTGTTCTTGTCGAAATTCTTGCACTCGGAATTGTTGCAGATAAGAGCTACCTTGTCGGCTACCAATGCTCCCTCGACCTCAACAATACCGCCCTGCTCACCCTGACGGCGAGGCTTTACGTGCTTCTTAACCATCTTTGCTCCGGAAACGATGACCTTGCGCTCCTTAACGGAAACCTCAAGCACCTCTCCCTTAGAGCCTTTGAACTTACCGGAGATAACGATGACCTTGTCACCCTTCTTTATATGAAGTGTTTTCATCCTTAGCTACCTCCTTAAAGTACTTCGGGAGCGAGCGAAAGGATCTTAGTGAAGTCCTTATCGCGAAGCTCTCTTGCCACAGGGCCGAATATACGGGTTCCTCTGGGGGTCTTATCTTCTTTTACGATAACGGCTGCGTTCTCATCAAACTTGATGTAAGAACCGTCGTTGCGGCGAACTCCGCGAACGCTTCTGACGATGACTGCCTTAACAACGTCACCCTTCTTTACCGTTCCGCCGGGAGCCGCTTTCTTTACGCAGGCTACGACTATGTCACCGATGTTGGCATAGCGTCTGCCGGTGCCGCCAAGCACGCGGATGCACATAAGCTCTTTTGCACCGGTGTTGTCTGCGACTTTCATGTATGACTGCTGCTGTAACACGTGCGGTTACCTCCTATATTTATACGCATTTTGACGTATAGACCCGCTTGACGCGGTATCTCATTATTTTGCTTTTTCGACGATTTCAACAAGACGCCATCTTTTAGTCTTGGAAAGAGGTCTCGTCTCCATGATCAGTACTTTGTCGTTCACGCCTGCGGTGTTTGCTTCGTCGTGAGCATGAACCTTCAGGGTGCGGTGCATAACCTTGCCGTACTTAGGATGCTTAACGCTATCCTCGATCGCAACAACGATGGTCTTATCCATCTTGGTGCTGATAACTTTTCCGACTCTGGTCTTTCTCAGGTTTCTTTCTTCCATTTCCTATTCCTCCCGCGCCTCACGCATTCTTTCCTTCATTGATCACAGTAAGAACACGAGCGATGTCGCGCTTAACCGCAGTGATCTGATGAGGATTGTCAAGCTGGTTGATGGCTAACTGAAAACGGAGGTGGAAAAGCTGTTCCTTCAGCTCGACAAGCTTCTTCTGAAGCTCATCTGCCGACATGCTTCTGAAATTCTCGACCTTCATTGCTTAGTCCTCCACTTCTGTTCTCTTTATAAACTTGGTCTTGATAGGGAGCTTATGGCTCGCAAGACGCATAGCCTCGCGTGCGACTTCCTCGCTGGTACCGGACATCTCGAAAAGGATGCGGCCGGGCTTTACAACCGCTACCCAGTATTCGGGAGAACCCTTACCGGAACCCATTCGGGTCTCAGCGGGCTTCTCGGTTACAGGCTTATCGGGGAAGATCTTTATCCAAACCTGTCCGCCACGGCGAATATATCTCGTCATAGCGATACGGGCTGCTTCTATCTGATTGCTCTTGATCCAGGCGGGCTCGGTAGCAACAAGACCGAAATCACCGTAAGCGAGCGCGTTACCGCGGGTAGCCTTACCCTTCAGTCTTCCGCGCTGAACTCTTCTGTATTTAACTCTCTTCGGCATCAACATGGTGAATTAACCCTCCTTCTTGGGTGCTGCTGCGGGTGCGACCGGCTTAGGTCTTCTTCCGTCAGTGCCGTACATGGGCTTTGCGTCGCGGTCGTTGCGTCTGAATCCGCCTCTGTTGCCGCCCTCACGACGCTCGCCGTTTCTGTTGTCTCTACGGTCGCCTCTGCGATTATCTCTGCGATTATCTCTGCGATCCTTGCGCTCACCCGCATTCTCAGCGGTTCTCTTTGCGCCGTTTCCGATGGAGAGAACGTCACCCTTGTAGATCCAAACCTTAACGCCGATCTTACCGTAGGTGGTGTTTGCCTCCCAGAAACCGTAGTCGATATCCGCTCTCAGAGTCTGAAGCGGAATAGTGCCTTCATGATAGTGCTCGGTACGGGCTATTTCAGCTCCTCCGAGACGTCCGCCGCAGGAAACCTTGATTCCCTTAGCTCCGTGCTTCATAGCGCCGGTGATAGCGCCTCTCATTGCACGACGGAAAGCAATTCTGCCCTCCAGCTTTGCAGCGATGCTCTCAGCTACCAGCTGAGCCTCAAGGTCAACGTTCTTAGCCTCAACGACCTTAATGAACACTGCCTTATCCTCGCCGACCATCTTTTCGACCTCGGCCTTAAGCTCCTCGATAGCCTTACCGTTCTGGCCAATGACCATACCGGGTCTTGCGCAGTGAATAAATACGATCACTCTTGCGCTGTCTCTTTCGATTTCGATCTTCGGTACGCCCGCCGCCTGAAGCTTATTCTTCAGAAACTTTCTGATCTTGTTATCAGAAACGAGGGTATCGCCAAACTTTTCGTCACTTACAAACCATCTGGAATCCCAGTCCTTGTTGACGCCCACACGAAGGCCGTGGGGATTAACTTTCTGACCCATTCTTTAAGCCTCCTTAATTACTCAGCGGCGGCAACCTTGACGTCGGCTCTTTCCTTGACGACAAGCGTTACGTGGCTGGTTCTCTTTAAAATGCGGTTTGCGCTTCCCTTTGCTCTCGGCATCATTCTCTTAAGAGTGGGGCCGGGGCAAACGTAGCACTCGGAAACATAAAGCTTGCTGCCATCCAGGGAGAAGTTGTTCTCCGCGTTGGCAATCGCGCTCTTAAGCAGCTTTATCAGATATTCCGATGCAGACTTGCGTGTATTCTTGAGAATTCCCATTGCGATCTCAACGTCCTTACCTCTGATGAGGTCAAGCACGATAGAAACCTTGCGAGGAGAAATTCTTGCGTATTTCAGTATCGCTTTTCCTACTTGTACATTTGCTTCCATTTTTCAGGTTGCCTCCTTCCGGGACGATTTATCGCTCCATATTTATTTTAAATGCCGTGACTCTCGTTCCGAACGGATTATTTACCGTTGTTGGAAGTCTTGGAGCCGGCGTGACCCTTAAACGTGCGGGTCGGTGCAAATTCTCCCAGCTTGTGACCTACCATATCCTCAGTTACATATACCGGAACATGCTTCTTACCGTCATGAACGGCGATAGTGTGACCTACAAACTCAGGATAAATGGTGGAGGCTCTGGACCAGGTCTTGAGTACCTTCTTGTCGTTAGTCTCGTTCATCGCAACGATGCGAGTGTAAAGCTTTTCTTCGACAAAAGGAGCTTTCTTGGAACTTCTGCTCATCTATTATGTCCTCCTAATCAGTTTGCGTGACGGCTTCTTACGATAAACTTATCGGTTCTTGCCTTCTTGTTACGGGTCTTATAGCCGTTGGTGGGCTTACCCCAAGGAGTAACAGGCGAGGGACGTCCGATGGGGGACTTTCCTTCTCCTCCTCCGTGAGGGTGGTCGCAGGGGTTCATAACGGAACCGCGGACAGAAGGACGGATACCCAGGTGACGGGTCTTACCGGCCTTACCGAGCTTAACGGTGTCATGCTCTACGTTACCGACATTTCCGATGGTCGCCTTGCAATCAAGACGGATTATGCGAACCTCTCCGGAAGGAAGTCTTACCTGAGCAACGCCGTTGTCCTTAGCCATAAGCTGAGCGGCTGCTCCTGCGGAACGGACAAGCTGTCCGCCCTTACCGGGATAGAGCTCGATATTGTGGATCATGGTACCGACCGGGATAGCGGAGATAGGCAGTGTGTTGCCGGGCTTGATATCCGACTCGGGACCGTTGTAGATAACGTCGCCATCGGTAACCCCCTCGGGAGCAACGATGTAACGGCGCTCGCCGTCCTCGTACTCAACGAGAGCGATGTATGCGGTTCTGTTGGGGTCGTACTCGACGCCGATCACCTTCGCGCTGTCGCCGGTGCGGTCGCGGCGGAAGTCGATCACTCTGTACTTAACCTTGTTTCCACCGCCGTGATGACGGACGGTGATGCGGCCGTAGCTGTTACGTCCGCTGTGCTTCTTAAGAACTCTCAGGAGAGATCTCTCGGGAGTGGACTTAGTTACCTCGTCGAAGGAGGGAGCCGCCATATGTCTTCTTGCAGGAGACGTCGGCTTATACTTCATTGTTGCCATCGTTCTTTCCTCCGATCATCAGTTCATGCCATCGAAGAACTCGATGGTCTCAGACTCTTCGGTGAGTCTGACTATTGCCTTCTTCCAGTCGGAAGTGTAGCCGAAGTGAACGCCGAGACGGCGGGGCTTCTTCTTCATGGAAATAGTGTTTACGCTTGCTACCTTAACCTTGAAAAGCTTCTCAACCGCCTCGGCGATCTCGGGCTTGGTCGCATCGGAGCGAACCTTGAAGGTGTAGGTCTTATTTTCGAAGCGATCATACGCAGCCTCGGTCATAACGGGGCTTATGATAATATCGTAAATGGTTTTCATTTGCCGTATACCTCCTCGATAATACCGGCCGCCGCACTGGTCATAAGGAACGTATCGCAGTTGAGAATATCATATACGTTGATAGTGTTAGCCTGAACAGTTTTTACGCCGGGGATGTTGGCAAAGCTCTTGATGACCGTATCGTTGTTCTCGTCGAGAACCACGAGAGTCTTCTTCTTTGCGCCCACCGCCTTAAGCATATCGACCATAGTCTTGGTCTTGTAGCTCTCGGTGGTGATAGCGTCAATTACAATTATTTCGTCTCCTGCCATCTTAGCAGAGAGAGCGCTGTAAAGTGCGATCCTCTTAACCTTGCGGTTCATGGAGATCCTGTAGGAGCGGGGCTTGGGAGCGAATACAACTCCGCCGTGAGTCCACTGAGGAGCTCGGGTAGAGCCCTGTCTTGCGCGTCCGGTTCCCTTCTGTCTCCAAGGCTTCTTTCCGCCGCCGGAAACCTCCGAGCGGGTAAGTGCGGACTGAGTTCCCTGTCTCTGATTGAGAAGGTATGTTCTTACCGCTGCGTGAAGGATTGCCTCATTTACATCTGCGCCGAAGATTCTGTCGGAAAGTGCGATCTCGCCGACCTCAGCGCCTGCCATGTTGAGTACTTTGATGTTAGCCATTGTAAATTTCCTCCTTCCGCTTAAGCCTTAACGGTGTTGCGGATGATAACGATACCGCCGCGTGCGCCGGGAACTGCTCCCTTGACCGCGATAAGGTTCTTCTCCGCATCTACCTTGACGACAGCCAGATTAAGAACAGTTACCTGCTCGTTTCCGTACTGACCTGCCATCTTCATGTTCTTGAAAACTCTCGCAGGATCGATAGAACCCTGAGATCCGACCTGACGGTGGATGGGTCCGGTACCGTGAGTCATACGAAGAATGTGGTGACCCCATCTCTTGACCACGCCGGTGTATCCGCGACCCTTGGTGATTCCGGTGATGTCGACCTTTTCGCCTGCTGCAAAGATGTCAGCGGCGACGGTATCGCCAACGTTATATCCGGAAATGTCCTCGAGACGGAACTCCTTGAGGTAACGCTTGAGAGAAAGACCGTTCTTCTTGAAGTGACCCACCTCTGCTTTGGTGAGCTTCTTTTCTGCTACGTCCACGAAGCCGAGCTGGATAGCATCGTATCCATCCTTGCCGTCAACAGTCTTCTTCTGTACGACGGTGCAGGGACCTGCCTCGATGACGGTTACGGGAATGACGTTTCCGTTTTCGTCGAAAATCTGAGTCATTCCGATCTTCTTACCGACAATGCCTTTGATCATTTTGAAATATTCCTCCTGTTTCAGTTATTGGTTGACCGTTCAGCCAACATGACATAAAACGCAATCGGTTACTTGCTTTAGCTGCGAGCCGCGGAGCTCTCCGCTCTCGCTCTTCCCTCGCGTCAGATCTTTACGTCGATCTCAACGCCTGCGGGAAGCTCAACGTTCATCAGTGCATCCGCGACCTTCTGACCGGGATTGATGATGTCGATAAGTCTCTTGTGAGTTCTCATCTCGAACTGCTCACGGCTATCCTTGTACTTGTGGACCGCGCGGAGAATGGTGATGATCTCCTTCTCGGTCGGAAGCGGAATAGGACCGGAAACCACAGCGCCGTTTCTCTTTGCAACCTCGACTATCTTAGCCGCAGCCGCATCGACCAGCGCGTGATCATAGCTCTTCAGTCTCACTCTGATCTTTTCGCTTGCCATCGTTTTTTCCTCCTTGTTATTATAATCGGACTTGGGATGACGCTTCACACCCTTTCGTGTGTTTCCGATTTCGCATCTCAAAAAATTTCGTTCCACCGTTAACTCAAACGCCAACGGCGCAACGTCATTCATCAACACGCACCGGTTATTCACCCGTTTGCCCGGCTGCCGCACAGACCGATAAAGTCTGCGGGGAGACGCCCCATGAGTTACCTTGAAGCAGGAAAACACTTCAAGCAATCTCAAGGTTTGCCCAAACCATGCCTAATAATTATAGCATAAAAGAAAAAAAAGTCAATGATTTCGCGTAATGTTTACATTTTTTTCACATATACAATAACACTGCACCAAGACTGCATTACGACTCCGCTTCGTATTGTGCAACATGACACAATTTCGAAAATTAATAGTTTATTTATACAATTGCCTCTCTTATGTAATAATACCATTGTATAATTTAAGCGTTAATCTCGACACGATTTTACTATTCACGACAAAAAAATTTTACCCTTCTAAAGGAGACTTGACTTATGAAAAACACAGGTATAGTTAAAAAGATCGACGAGCTTGGTCGTCTTGTAATTCCGAAGGAAATACGTAGCGCTCTGGGAATAGACAAGGAAAATGTCGA
Organism: Clostridia bacterium; assembly: GCA_017503165.1. GTDB lineage: Bacteria > Bacillota > Clostridia > Oscillospirales > CAG-272 > SIG673. Next base: position 31,120 of record JAFVTO010000226.1, read on the forward strand.
ATTTTTCATGGACGGTGATAAGCTTATCGTCACTAAGTGGAACGCCCACTGCGTATTCTGCGGAGGAACAGACGATATGGTAGAATATAAAGAAAAGCTGATCTGTGCAGGTTGCCGCAAAGACATTGCCGGAAACTGATACGCAAGCAAAACCCTACCTATTTATTATATAGGGGGGCACAGCGGTCTAAAATCAAAATATTCCGGCAAAAACAACAGGGGCAATGATCCCCAAAAACAAAAACAGAGAGCTTACCGCCCGGCGCACCTGCCTTATCGCAGGTGCGCCTTTTAAATCCAGCTTTTTCGCCAAGACAAACAGTTATCTTTATCTTACGGCTACGGCTCATTATCGCCCGACAGTAAACCTGTAAAGTGTAACACACTTGCCTAAAACAGGGCAAGGCGTGTGAAAAGGAGTACGAACAAAATGGGTCATATCCTTATCGGAGAAATTTTATAAGGGGTATGGGCATAGCCCTGTGCATTTGTTAAACAAATGCGAAACTGGCGATAAATGCAGATGACGCTCTATAGCCTCC
>JAFVTO010000227.1 GCA_017503165.1 Clostridia bacterium
CTTCCGCCCTCAGTCTGGAATGTTGTTGATAAGAGCGAGATGCTTCCTCTTGCGGAGGCAGAATTCTCTTACTACTGTCGCGTGAAGGGCGAAGCGATCCCCGAGGGCGCGGTTGAAGTTTCGTTTGATGATGGGGAAGCCTCATTTACTCTTCCCAAGATGAAGGAAGGGGAGTGCGATAAGCTTCTCTGCGGATATGACGTGGTTTCAAGACTGCGTTTCCTGGACTGATATTTGTCGACATGTTGTAATCGGACAGCCTTTTTCCGCGCTTTCAACCCGGAAATGGGCTGTTTCGTTTGAAATATAGCTTTACAAAGAAGGTTTAAGAAAGGAATTATATTGATCGTGGATAAGAAAATTGAAACCTCAAAGTCGACGGTTGAGCGCGAAAAGTTAGGAAGCAGACTTGGGTTTATTCTTCTTAGCGCAGGCTGCGCTATCGGTATCGGAAACGTCTGGAAGTTCCCTTATATGGTGGGCCAGAACGGAGGAGGAGCATTTGTTCTTGTGTACCTGTTCTTCCTGGTTATTTTCGGTGTACCGATTCTGACTATGGAATTTTCCCTGGGAAGAGCCTCTAAAAAGAGCCCTGTTAAAATGTACGACGTGCTTGCGCCCGGCGACAAGAAATGGAAGATTCACGGCTATGCTTCTATGGCTGGAAATTATCTTCTCATGATGTTTTATACAACGGTTGCCGGATGGATGATACATTATTTTGTTTCTATGGCTTCAGGTAAATTTGATGGAATGGATGCCTCTGCTGTAGGTGTTGAGTTTTCCAACGTGCTTGCAGATCCCGTTTCGGCGGTGGTGTATATGGCTATTGTCGTAGTAGTTGGATTTGCGGTATGTTCCTTCAGTCTGCAAAAGGGCTTGGAGCGAGTTACCAAATATATGATGCTCGCTCTTCTTGTAATTATGGTGGTGCTCGCCATAAACAGTATGTTCATGGATGGCGGAAAGGAAGGACTTGCCTTTTATCTGCTCCCGGATTTCGGTAAGATGGCTGAGATCGGTATTGGTAACGTGGTGGTTTCCGCTATGAATCAAGCATTCTTTACCCTTAGTCTAGGTATCGGCTCAATGGCTATATTCGGAAGCTACCTTGGAGAAGATAGATCTCTTATGGGGGAATCGGTCAACGTTGCCGCTCTTGACACCTTTGTTGCTTTCTGCTCCGGACTGATTATTTTTCCTGCCTGCTTTACCTATGGTGTGGAGGCAAACAGTGGCCCCGGTCTGATATTTATTACCCTCCCAAATATATTCAATAATATGCCGGGCGGACGAATTTGGGGAAGTTTCTTCTTTGTATTTATGTCTTTTGCGGCGTTATCCACTGTTTTTGCTGTCTTCGAGAACATTAATTCCTGCTGTAAGGATATGTTCGGATGGTCTAAGAAAAAGGCTTGTCTTATTAACGGAATAGCTATGGTCATCCTCTCGCTTCCCTGTGCTTTTGGATCAAACATCCTCTCAGGTATCAAGCCCTTCGGAGAGGGAACTAACATTATGGATCTTGAGGATTTTATAGTCAGCAATGTATTGCTTCCCCTCGGCGCCTTTGTTGTAGTCGTTTTCTGCGTAAGCAGACGAGCCTGGGGTTGGGATAGCTTTGTTAAAGAGGCAAATAAGGGTAAGGGTATAAAGGTACAAGGATGGATGCGCCTTTATATGACCTACGTGTTGCCCTTGATAGTTCTTGCGCTGTTTGTAGTGGGAATAATCAATTTCTTTAGATGATCGAGGGGACATTGACTGACTTATGACTGACGAAAGGCATGAAAGCTCAATATCTGCAAGTAAATGGTTGTTTGTTATTTGTTTTCTGGTGTACTCCTGCGCATATATAGCGAGAGTGAATTACTCTACCGCTATAGACGGTATGAGATCTCTTGGTGTGATAGATGAAAGTATCGCGGGGATCATCAGTAGCGTGTATTTTATCGTTTATGCCTCCGGGCAGGTTGTGAACGGCATGATTGCCGACCGAAGATCTCCGTTTATGCTGGTTGTGATCGGTCTGGTGTTGGTTTCGCTGTCCAATGCTGCCATGTTCTTATTCTATTCCCCCGCTTGGCTTCCGGTGTTGTGGTGGGGGCTGAACGGCTTCGGACAGTCGATGCTCTGGTCTCCGGTATTCTTTATAATATCCAACGGATTGAATCCAAGCTTCAGATTTACTGCGATCACATTGGTATCACTTTGTACGCCGGTGGGAAAAATTAGCGGTTATCTGTTTTCCGGTATTTCACTTTCGGTCGGCGGCTGGAAGGGTGTATTTGTCATGGGAAGCGGCGTAATAATGCTGTGCTTGTTGCTTTGGATAGCCGTATGGCTTTCTGTTAACAGGGACATAGTGTTTGATTACGGAGCAAATTCTGATAAAAAACTCCCGGAGATTACTGAGCCGAAGCCGAAGATGGGATGCGTGCGGTTGTTTGCGGTAAGCGGATTGCTTATCGCTTTGCCCTCATTGGTGGTTCACGGTCTGTTTCTTAATGGGGCGGGAGAATGGATCCCGTACATACTGCAGAATACCTACGGATTGAAGGATTCTGTGGCGGCTTATCTTACTATGATCGTTCCTGCGGTCGGTGTTTCCGGTGTGTTTCTTTGTAATACGGTATATGCCAAAATGAAGAATAACGAAATGTCTACTGCGCTGTTTTTTATGGTTTTGAGCATGATACCGGTAGTTGTTTTGTATTTTCTGACTGCATCCGGCGGAAGCCTGTTCGGAATGGCGGCAGAGGCGATTTTGTTCACCGTTATGTACGGACTGCTCTATATACTTCAGCTCGGATACAGTCACTGTCTTATCTCCCTTATCCCAATGAGGTGCGCTATGTTTGCGCTGGGTGCCACGGTTACCGGTATAAACAATGCCGTTAATTATTTCGGAAGCGCTATTTCCACCTACGGTATGAGCTTGGCTGTGGACAGAATGGAAATGACTGATCTTATGCTGCTCTGGCTTGGGTTGCTCGCTATCGCTTCTGTTTCGGTTTTGCTCTCGATACGGCGTTGGAGTGCGTTTCAGAAAAAAGGAGAATCCTCTGCACAGTCCTGAAATAATTACAGAATCGTTAATCGGAAAACAAAAAGCGAAATTCCGCACCTTGGAATTCAAGGTGGAGTTTCGCTTTTTTTACAGGTGCGCTTCGTTTCGCTTAATTACCGTACATCTCACTGTCTCTGCGCGCTGAAGGGCGCAGAGGCAGAAGTGAAGGTGTCTTACTCGCGTGTTATCATTTACCAAAGTTCTTTAAAGTGCTGGGGATAAAGCGGGCTTCTGAGATGCTGACTTGTATTTATAATGCTTTCTTCTTGAAAAAGGGTTTGCGCCGTACTGTCGTGGGGCGCACCAGGTTCAATGCTCCGTGTAGAACCGAGATGTCCGCTATGCGTACCTCTCCCGCATATTCACCGTCAAACGTCCATTTCAGCGGCTCCTGAGAGATCAATCTTATATTATCAACGTGACCGAAAATAATATTGCCCGTTCTGAAACGGTTGTTTACAAGCTCGGTCAGAGTTTCGGTAAGCTCTGCAAGAGTATGTGGCTTGCGAATGAGCAGTATTTCAAATTTTCCGTCGCCTACATGTACTTTTTTCCTGTCCAGCTTGACCAGTCCTCCAAGCGATGTTGAGTTGGTCACTGCTCCGAAAATAAACTCTGACTCAAAGGCTTCTCCGCCAAATTCGATCCTCATTTTGAAGTGGCGAAATCTGTTCAGGTCGGCTATGCTTCGTATTCCCTCGAATACGTACGCAAGATGTCCGAAAATATTTTTTATTTTTTGGTCAGTGGAATATGATATATCGGTGAAAAGCCCAAAGGAGGCAACATACGAAAAATGCCGTGTCTTCTCTCCATTTGCGCAAAAAAGTCCCATATCTGTGGGGAAGGCAGATTGGTTTGCGGCGAATTTTGCATTCTTGGTGATTTTTTTTGAGAGCCCCAGTCCGTGGGCAAAATCGTTTGTTGAGCCTGCAGGTATGTAGCCAAGCTCGAATCCTACGGGATTTAGCATAATGCCGTTCGCTACCTCGTTGAAGGTACCGTCTCCACCCATACACACTATTCGGTCATAACCGACGGCGGCGGTAGCTAATTCTGTTGCGTGTCCTCTGTATTCGGTATAAACAGTTTCAAGCTCCCATTCGTTCTCGGACATAATATCTTTAACGTTCTCAAAGATCTGTGTGCTTTTCTTGATCCCTGATTTCGGATTTATTATCAGAAGCATTTTTTTCATTTGTAACTGTATCCCTTTCGACTTGAGTATTGTAGACGGATAAGTCATAATGATATTCTATCATATAATGCGTAAAAATAAAAGTAATATTTGAAAATTTCAATGAATTTTTTTGTTTTTCATTAAGTTGTCCCGTATTATGCAAAATTTCGCTTGTAGAAAAAGCGAAAAAAAACGGTGTGGATTTTGAGCATTACGCCAAAAATTGAAAAAGTAAAAAAAACAGTTGAAAATAATGCTGAAAAAGTATATAATGATATAGTGGTTTGTTCGTTGCTTACGTTATTAAGCGAGTAAAAAAGGAACGGTCTTTTTATATGTATAAAATCGGTTTTGATAATGACAAGTATATAAGGATGCAATCCGAGCTGATAAAGGAGAGGATAGAGCATTTCGGCGGAAAACTGTACCTTGAATTCGGCGGCAAGCTCTTTGATGACTACCATGCGTCAAGAGTTCTGCCAGGCTTTGCGCCGGACAGTAAGATCAAGATGCTTATCCAGCTCAAGGACCAGGCGGAAATTGTAATAGTAATTAACGCTACTGACATTGAGAAGAATAAGGTTCGCGGAGATCTGGGTATAACCTACGATCAGGATGTACTGCGACTTGTTGATGCATTCCGCGGATTTGGGCTTATGGTAGGAAGCGTTGTTATTGCTCAGTATGGCGGACAACCCTCGGCAGAAGCCTTTAGAAAGCGCATGGAAGCTCTTGGGCTGAAGGTCTACTGTCATTATTCTATTGAGGGATACCCCTCAGATATTCCTTATATCGTCAGCGAAGAGGGTTACGGCAGAAATGAATACA
>JAFVTO010000228.1 GCA_017503165.1 Clostridia bacterium
GCGGATTTCCACATTTTCAAGAGAAAAATATAAAATTTCCACTAAATTTTTATAGTGTTCTTTCCTGTGACTTTTGTTCGGCGCTGAATGAGACAGCCCAACCTCGTCCCTTTTGTGTTTTGATATAAAACTGCTTTACGGTAGGTGCGCCAAGGGGCTTTTTTATTGCGTAAACCGACTCTGCCGTACCCAAACAATAGGTCAGATCGAGGGATTTTCTTTGATAATTCTGAAGGCTTTATCTGCGACCTCGATAGTTTCGGCTATATCGAGATCGGAGAGGGAAGCATTGATAAAGTGGTTATGATGGTTGGTGAAGAAGATGCCGCGTTTTACGCACTCGGCTACCCACTGCTGATGGAGGACCAGGTTTTCGGACTCGGCGATACGGAAATAGGGGAGAGCAAGGGCGCCGGTCACGTTCAGGGTAAAGCCGTGCTTTTGCGCGGCGGCGGTAAGGCCGTCCTTCAGCTTTTTGCCCTTGTCATTCAGGCGGGCGACGATATTAATACGTTTCATTTTTTCAATACATGCGATACCTGCGGCAAAGGGCACGGCGGAGAGCCAATAGCTTCCGGTATAGGATATACCGGAAACGGTATTTTTGAGGAAGTCCTTTCCGCAAAGCGCGGACACATTATGACCGTTTGCAAGCGCCTTGCAGAAGCAAATCAGGTCCGCTTCAAATCCGAAATAGTGGTCGGAGCCGGCAATATCCAGGCGGAATCCTGCGCGAACGTCGTCTATAACAAGAACAGTTTCGTTTTCACTGCAAAGCTCACGGACTCTTTGCCAAAAGCCTTCCTTGGGCATTTCGTTATCCATGAAGTTTCCGTGCATGTAGGGCTGCCCGATAACTGCGGCTATCTCTCCGCGATTTGATTGGAATACCTCCTCGAGGGCGTCGAGATCGTTCCAGTCGACATAGATGTTATTAGCAACGTCCTCGGGAATAATACCTGCATAATCTATCTTCTGAGTCCATGGGGCAACACCGTGATAGTAGCCCTTAAAGAAAACTATCTTCTTTCCTTTGGTGTGGGCTCTGGCGGTCATGATGGCAAGGGTGGTGACGTCGTTTCCGTTTTTTGCGAAAAAAGCCCAGTCGGCAGAGGCTACGGTATCCACCAGCAGCTCGGCGAAATCTATCATAATGCTTGAGGGGGAGGTAACGCAGTTTCCCTTTTTGCGCTGTCTTGCCGCCGCCTCCTCTACCTCAGGATCACCGTAACCGAGGATGTTGGGTCCGTAAGCGCACATATAGTCGATGAATCTGTTTCCGTCCAGATCCCAGAAATAGCTACCCTTGGCGCGCTCTGAAAACAGCGGAAAGGCATCGACCGGAATATAGCATCCCTCGGCAGGCCCCTGGTGACCGTATATCCCCGACGGAATGACCTTAGCGGCGCGAGCAAAGGCTTCGCGGCTTTTTCTGTAAGTATTCAGCTTCATAGCTTATTTCTCCTTTTCACCTTAGATCAAGCCAGGTATTCCGACACACGGTCCAGAATACGGTTCAGATTGTCCACCTGGGAGACCATTCCGCCGATAGTAACGTCGCCCATTCCCACGGCGGCAACGGCGTTCAGCTTGCCGTCAAACAGAGCGCGGGCGGTCCGTATATTGCGGAACTCCATAAATGACATAACACAGTCGGAGGGCGTGCGGATCACTTTTAGTCTGTGGTCTTTTGCGCGAATAATAAGGGAGGTGCCGTTTTTAATACCCAGCTTAATATCTCCGTCTACTATATTGGATGCGGAGAATCGGCTTATTTCATCGTGGTTTCCGAGGGCGCAGACAGAGCGCGCCACCACTCCCAGCATAAGAACGGTGCTTTTTTCGAAAAAGCTCTCGTCCTCAAGCCGCTCCGGAGCGGGGCGAAGATAACCTTCCATAATGTCGGTCAGAGCCTTAAAGGTGTTCATGAGAAAGCCTGCGTGCCATATTCCGTAGGTTGGCACGGGAGTTACTGTTCCGTCTATCATTCCGTTGAATTTTTCTGCAGATTTAAAGGGAATTATTATCTTCGGAGAGCTCACTCCCTGTACCATCCTGCACTCACCGTTCTTGAATATAAGCGTGGCGGCGGGCCCGTTGTGTACCTTGAAGCCTATAGACATATCTGCCTTTTCTATGAGCGTGCGGGCTTCGCTGTCCATTCTGCAAAGCTCGGGGAGCGTTCCCAGCAGGGCGTACAGATTGACGTACGCAAGCGCTTTCTGATCTTTCATACCTATACATTCCTTTCTTACTTGGACTACTGTTGAGCTTTTTTCTCCATGGGTTGGAGCATAAACTCTTTTTCTGTGCATCAGCGCGTAGGAGGCGCTACCCACACAGGCGGCACCGATCAGTACCGGCCGTTATTTAATGAAACGCGGATAGCAAGCGTTCCGTATTTTTTTATCTCGTCAACGCCGTATATTCCCGACATCACATCGGCAATCTGCGGCGCGCTCAGCTCCGGAACTCCCAGAGCCTTGACGGGAAATGCTTCGGCAAGAGCGCGGAAGCTGTCAAAGCAATGTAGCCCCACAACCGTAACCTCCAACGTTTCAGCCGTATCGGTGTTGGTGAATACTATCTTGTCCCCCGGGCGCAGCTTTTTCCGCTTTTCGTCAAAGAGCCGCATCTCCACCGTCTTTCTTCCTCTTTTCATCTCGGAAAAGGGAGAGGGAAGCAGCTTCATTTCATGGATAACCGGGTCCGGCACCTCGTCCTCCACTACCAGAACGTTTACTCTGCCGCTGGATACCGTCAGGGCGTCAATGGCTATCATGCCCTCGCCGTAAAAAATATCACTGCATTCAGGCGGTCTTTGCGGATCGAAGGCTGAGGCGTGCTTGGTTGCCCTGTGACCTACTACGACGGTTTTACCCGTGACCGTCGGTCGGTAAGGGTAAACCCTGTTCCATTCTGTCCAGAGCGCGGAGTGCCAATCCTTGGGAGTAACGTACCTCCAGTCGCTACGGACAGAGGGGCGCTTTCCTTCTTCATCAAATTCAACCGGAAGCCAGCCGTGAGTAAAGACGTAGTTTTCCGTTTCAAAGTAATCGTACAGCCCGTCCAGAAAGGGGCGAAGCTCTCTGTATGCGTCACTGCTTTCGTCGGTATATACGAAATTGAACTCGGGGATATAGTCGCCGCGGAAAAATTCCTTTACGGTGCGCTCCGTTCCGTTGAAATAGTCTGACATGGTGAGTTTGCCGTTCAGCAGAATATTATCAAGAAACACATCGTGGTTTCCGCGCACGAGCACCTTGTTTGTCAGGCTCTCGAGGAAAAGGTAAACCCCGCGGTTTTCACTGCCTCTGTCAAAATAATCTCCGCAGACCACCAAAAGGTGCTCCGGGTCGTTTTTTCTGAAGCCGGCTTGGTTCAGGGCTTCCTTGAACAGTGATGCATGTCCGTGTATATCGGAAACGGCAAATATCGTCTTTTTCATGTAAGTTGTCCTCTGTAACATATCCTATTTTATTTTAACTTATCTGTTCGTAAAAGTCAACCCGTGGAAAAATATAAATTCTGATTTTCACGGATTTTTCTCGCGTTTTACGCTAAGGCTCTACAGATTTTTCCAAAGGCGGTCATTGCACGATAAAATATCCCATTGCACGACGGCACCGGTAAATCAGTTATCCTGCCATGCCGGAACGGACGGCGTATCCCCGTCACACGGCAGGACTCTTCTTGAAAATTCGGTGACAAGCTCTCCGTTCTCGCTCCGTACCCGGCGCTCCGCCGTGAGCCACTGTGGCGCCCTGCCGTTTTCACGCCAATCGCGAAGAGCTGACAGCATATCCTCTCCGTTCTGTCCGAGAACGGTATTGGCTCCTCTTCCGCCTGCTCCGTGATCCATGCCGGGAATAATAAAGTATCTCATGAATTCCCCTGTCTTGACATAACCGCCGTTCCCTTCGGCTACTCTCCTGAAGTATGCAAGCGCATCGGGATAGGGCACGCAGGGATCGGCGCTTCCGGAATAAACGATAAGCTTGCCGCCATTGTCGCAGAACTCCTCAAGATAGGTGCTGTTTGCGTTAAGATCCTCGGAAAGCAGGTCGTTTACTGTCTGCATATCCTTTCCGAAATCGAAATCGTGGGGACAACAGTTCTTGCCGAAGGTCCACAAAAAGGGATAGAAATGAGGCGGAACTGCGTTTGACGAGCAGTCCTTGATCCCGCAGCCGTAAATCTCCGAGCCGATGGGCATGCCGTTATATATCCGCTTTCCCGTGACAGTGTTTATCGGGCCGCTGTAGACCGCGCGTAGGGCTTCAAGCTGTTCAATGGAAAAAAGCGAGCGGTCCTTTGCCAGGAACCAGATGAAGTCCTTTACGGTGTTTTCGTTCTGCCACGGCATTGAAACAAAATTATCTCCCTTTTCTCCCACCCCTCTGCTTTGGAAGAATTCGGCGGCAAGGTCGCTTATTTTGGTTATCTCCTCATCGGTGAACAGTACCCGTCCGTCGCGGGTGCGAAGATGAACGTGGTTCCAGAGGAAATAAGTGTGGAGAAAAACACGGTTGTTTGCCGGGACGGCGGCAATTATTCCGTCGTAATCGGTAGGGAAGCGCTGTGCCTCGCTTAACGCCTGCTGACCTCCCGTGGACGCCCCCACAAAATAGCTGAAATCCGGAGCTCTGCCGTATAAAGCATAGAGCAGGCGCTTACCGACTGCTGTCATAAGATGTGTCGCTCTCCAGCCGAAATCCTTGGCGACCTCCGGATTTCCTATACCCGAATAGTAATGTCCGCGCGAGGTACCCATATCGGTGTTAACTGCGGCGTATCCGGAGCGCAGACGGTGGGCAAGGGCGCCGTAGCATATCCTACCCGCAATGCCGCCGTTCCCCAATCCTAAGAATATTCCGTTCCAGTCCTCGGGAAGCCAGAGCTCGGTGCGGATAAAAGAGGTGGGGGAGGGGGTTGAATGGACCTCGATGCGGTAAAAGGGAGGCAATCCTCCGTGAACCGTCTCTCCGTCAGCCTCCGTAAAGCTGCCACCGTCTATATATTCAGCCGCTACCGTTACGCTTTCCGGAATCGGTATCCGCTTGAGAAGCTGAATACGCTTGCTTATTTCTTCATTATTTATCTCATTATTTATCTCATTATTTATCTCATTCATGCCGTTTACCGTGCCTTTCTTTGGCTCTGCGTGCCGAAGGGCACAAAGCGCAATGTGAAGGTATTTGTGGTTTTTCCCCTTTTTGCAGGTCATAACCGGTATAATTATATCTCGTTTTTTCAGGTTTGTCAACCGATTTGTTGAATATACGTTTTTTAATTAAACAAGTTGTCTTGACAAAAGCCGCGATCTGTGTTATACTCAGAGTAGCCTTGCGGAGAAACCGTGAGAGCTGAAAGGATGTTCAGATAATGAGACCGATAAACCAAAGCACCCTGGAGGCAATACGCGACTGTATTGCGGAAAACACCTGCTATGACGGAGAGTGCCTTACGGTGAGAGCTATTGCTCAGCGCACAGGTATCCCTTTTCAGACCATTGCATATTATCTGCGCAAAATGCTGGGTACGGGCGAGGTCGAAAGCGACGAGAGGTACGGATACCAGTTTGCCAGCCGCAAGCAGAAGCTGAACCGCTCGTACAGAGTGATAGAGATAGTCGGCGGTATTTCCTGCGGTCAGCTGAATATCGCAGAGGAGAATATTGCGGAATATATGCAGTTTCCCGACGAATACTTCGGAGGGGGCGAGTATTTTGCCCTGAGAGCTGAAGGGGAGTCTATGATAAACGCAGGGATCGAGGATGGGGATCTGGTTCTGATAAGAAAGCAAAGCGTGGCAAAGGCGGGAGATATAGTCGTTATGCTCTCAACTGAGTTTACCGATTCCGGAGCTACACTGAAAAGGTATTTCCCGGAGCCGGAAAATCGCAGGATAAGACTGCATCCCGAAAATGACGGGATGGCGGATATATACATATCGGACGGCATCATTCAGGGTGTTGCGGAAAGAGTGGTCAAGGTGCGGACTCTGAAATAAGTCTCCTTTGGAAAAGGCGAGAGAGACGGAACGGACTGACAGAAAGGATAACTCAGCGCGGCGGGGTGCTGAGCGGACTGACAGAAAGGATAACTCAGCGCGGCGGGGTGCTGAGCGGACTGAACGAATGGGTGCGCGTAACCGTAAATGTTAAAACGCAGTGAATATTCACGGTTTTTTAAATATATATTTGAAGAATTGTCTTGACAAAAGAAAGGGTTTGTGTTATACTGGTTCATATTATTGAAACGCTGTGAAGAGGAAAAAGGCGGACAGGTTTTCGTTACAGAAAGTCGGCGGGTGATGCGAGCCGATACGGAACGTCTGAGCTCACTCGCCTCGGAGCGGTCGATCCGAAGGGCGCTGCAAAGCCGACGAGGCTTCGCTGAGCGGAAAACCCGGTAGGAGAGAACGGGTTCTGCCCGTTAAAGCAGAAGCGATCGTTTCGGTCGCGTTGAGTGGTCGCAGGGGCGGCAAAAAGGGTGGTACCGCAAGATTTTTAAGTTTTTTAAGATCCTGTCTCTTTGTGTTATGAGGAGATGGGATTTTTTTGAGTTAATTTGGGCTTTTTGAGATATTTTTTGAGATATGAGAGAAAAGAAAGGAACTTATAAGATGACTATTGACAGAATCTTTAAGGCATCTGTGATGCTTAAGGATATAGTTAGAAAGACGGCTATCGTCAGAGCCAACGGCATTGCGCCTCAATGCGAGCTGTATATCAAGCCTGAAAACCTGCAGAACACCGGCTCATTTAAGCTGAGAGGCTCGGGCTTCAAGATAGCGATGCTTTCCGAGGAGGAGAGAAGGCGTGGAGTTATTGCCTGCTCCGCAGGTAACCATGCCCAGGGCGTCGCTCTTGCGGCGACAAAGTGCGGGATACCCTCCCTTATCTGTCTGCCGGACAGCGCGCCTATCTCAAAGATAGAGGCCACTAAGGCTTACGGCGCTCAGGTCTGCCTGGTTCCCGGCTGCTATGACGACGCATATCAGAAGGCTCTGCAGCTACGGGACGAAATGGGATATACCTTTGTCCATCCCTTCGATGACGAGGACGTTATCGCCGGTCAGGGCACAATCGGTCTTGAAATACTGAACGAGATGGACGACATTGACGCGGTTATCGTTCCTATCGGCGGCGGCGGACTTATATCCGGTATTGCCTTCGCCATCAAAGCTCTGCGCCCCAGCATAAAGGTCTACGGCGTTCAGGCGGCGGGGGCGCCCAGTATGTATAACTCGATAAAGCACGGAAAGATAGAGCGGCTTGATTCCGTAGCCACCATTGCTGACGGAATTGCCGTTAAGGAGCCCGGAGTCAATACATACGATATTATCAGCAAATACGTTGACGACATCGCCACCGTGACCGACGATGAGATCTCGTCCGCTATCCTTGCCCTGATAGAAAAGCAGAAGATGATCGCTGAGGGCGCGGGAGCAGTATCCATAGCGGCGGCAATGTTCAATAAGTTCCCCACTGAGGGCAAGAAGGTGGTTTGCGTGGTGTCCGGAGGAAATATTGACGTCAATATTCTTTCCAGAGTTATCACCCGCGGACTGATGAAGTCGGGACGCACCACCAGCCTGCGTATTGAGCTGGTCGACAAGCCCGGTCAGCTGAAGGACGTCTCCAGGATAATCGCGGACTGCGGAGCGAACGTTATCAGTGTTCACCACGAGCATGAAAGCTCGACTACCGACGTAAACGGCTGCTATCTCCGTATCGCAATGGAGACCAGGGACTATGAGCACGTTCAGCAGATCAGCGACGCGCTGAAGGCAGAAGGCTTCCGACTGGTAGAGCACTGAGCAGTATGAACTGAGAAAGGACCTATCCGTATGAAAAAGATATATACAAAAAACGCTCCCGAGGCTATCGGGCCGTATTCGCAGGCGGTTATCTGCGGCGGACTGGTATTCACCAGCGGTCAGATCGCTATCGTGCCGGAGAGCGGCGCGGTGGAGGCTGCCGATATAGCGGGGCAGACCGAGCAGGTCTGCAAAAACCTTGCTGCTGTTCTTGAGGCGGCGGGAAGCTCCTTGGAGAACGTGGTCAAGACCGTGTGCTTTCTGAGCGATATGGCGGATTTTGCAGAATTCAATAGGGTGTACGGCTCTTACTTTACCGGTAAGCCCGCTCGTTCCTGCGTTGCCGCGAAGTCACTGCCCAAGAACGTTCTGGTAGAGGTCGAGGCTATTGCGGAGCTTCATGACTAAGCTTGATAACAATGAAAGGTAATACATAGATAATCATGGACGTAACTAAGTACGAAAGAGGCTATTATATGCCTCCTAAGCCCACTTACCGTTGGGCAAGCAAGGAATATATAGAAAAGGCACCCGATTGGTGCAGTGTTGACCTGCGTGACGGCAACCAAAGCCTGGTCATTCCCATGAGCCTGGAGGAGAAGCTGGAGTTTTACAGAATGCTCCTGCGTGTCGGCTTCAAGGAGATAGAGGTGGGCTTTCCCGCGGCATCCGAGACCGAATACCGCTTTCTTCGCACACTGATCGAAAACCGCATGATTCCCGACGACGTGTCTGTGCAGGTTCTGACACAGTGCCGCGAGCACATCATCCGCAAGACCTTTGAGGCGTGCAAGGGAGCGCCGAATGCGATAATTCATTTCTACAACTCTGTAAGTGTTGCCCAACGCGAGCAGGTGTTCAAGAAATCAAGGGATGAGATAAAGCAGATAGCCGTCGAGGGTGCAAAGCTGGTAAAGAAGCTCGCCTCAGAGTACGAGGGCAATTTCCGCTTTGAATATTCTCCCGAGAGCTTTACCGGAACCGAGCCGGAATACGCCCTTGAGGTGTGCAACGCGGTTCTGGATGTTCTTCAGCCCACCCCGGATAACAAGGTGATAATAAATCTCCCCGTTACGGTGGAGATGAGCCTGCCTCACGTTTACGCTACTCAGGTTGAGTACATGAACGACAATCTCAAATACCGTGAGAACGTAATTATCAGTCTTCATCCTCACAATGACCGCGGAACAGGTGTGGCGGATACAGAGCTTGCGCTGCTTGCAGGTGCGGACAGAGTGGAGGGCACTCTGTTCGGAAACGGCGAGAGAACAGGTAACGTGGACGTTATTACCCTTGCTATGAATATGTATTCCCACGGAATTGATCCCAAGCTGGATTTTACCGATATGCCAACAATTGCGGAGACCTACGAAAAATGTACCCGTATGCACGTTTATGAGCGTTCTCCCTACGCGGGAGCGTTGGTATTTGCCGCTTTCTCCGGAAGTCACCAAGACGCTATCGCAAAGGGAATGAAATGGAGATCGGATAAGGAGCTTCACAAATGGAACGTTCCTTATATACCGATAGACCCCAAGGATATAAGCAGGACATATGATGCGGACGTTATCCGAGTGAACTCCCAGAGCGGAAAGGGAGGAATAGGCTATCTGCTTGAGCAGACCTACGGATACGCGCTTCCCGCGGCAATGAGAGAGCATCTCAGCTATCTTTGCAAGGACGTTTCCGACCGCGAGCACAGGGAGCTTAAGGTCTCCGACGTTCTGGAGATTTTCAAGAGCAGCTATTTCTATAACGTGGCTCCCATTCAGCTCCGTCACCTCAGATTCAATCAGACCGACAACGGAGTTGAGACACAGATAACCTTTGTGCGCGACGGCGAGCGCAAGGAGTTTATTTTCCAGGGAAACGGATCCCTTGACGCTGTAAGTAACGCTCTTGAGGCGTTCACCGGCGAAAAATACACCCTTTCAGTATTCTCTCAGCACAGTATGGAAAACAGCGGCTCCGAAAGCTCAGCTACCTCCTATATCGGTCTGGAGTGGCAGGACGGCACCAAGACATGGGGAGCAGGCACTCATACCGACATTATCAGATCCTCCGCCGAAGCCCTTATCAGCGCGTTCAACAATAAGTTCCGCGACTGACGGACGGGGCGGGAGATATGCTTGCCTTTCTGCCGGAGCGAGACGTAAATATCTCTGCTTTTTGGGGATAGGCTCATAAACAATCAGCAAAAAAAAGGAGAAATCGGCGCGGAATAAAGAGCGCCGAGGGTAAGGAACAATGGCAATGACCATGACTCAGAAGATACTTGCCGCCCACGCCGGGCTGGACAAGGTGGTTGCCGGTCAGCTCATAAACGCCAAGCTGGATATCGTTCTCGGAAACGATATTACCACACCGGTAGCAATCAACGAATTTAAAAAAGCGGGATTTGACGGAGTGTTTGACAAGGACAAAATTGCTATCGTCCTTGATCACTTCGTCCCCAATAAGGACATAAAGGCTGCGCAGCAGTCCAAGCAGTGCAGAGAGTTTGCCTGCGCCAATTGCGTAAGTCATTTCTATGACGTGGGGAAAATGGGCATAGAGCACGCCTTGCTTCCCGAGCAGGGCGTAGTCACTGCGGGCGACTGCATTATCGGTGCGGACAGTCACACCTGCACCTACGGAGCGCTGGGTGCGTTCTCCACCGGTGTCGGAAGCACCGATATGGCGGCAGGCATGGCAACCGGCATGGCATGGTTCAAGGTTCCCTCCGCTATTAATTTCCGTCTTTCGGGTAAGCTTTCGCCTAAGTGCAGCGGCAAGGACGTTATTCTCACTATTATCGGAATGATAGGGGTTGACGGAGCGCTGTATAAGAGCATGGAGTTTACGGGAGAGGGAGTTGCCTCCCTTACTATGGACGACCGTCTCTGTATATGCAATATGGCGATCGAGGCGGGAGCAAAGAACGGTATATTCCCCGTGGACAGCATAACAATGAAATATATGGAAGGAAGATGCGAACGCAAGCCGGTAGTCTTTGAGGCAGACGCAGATGCCGAGTATGAGAGAGTGATAGATATTGACCTTTCTGCGATAGTTCCCACCGTAAGCTGTCCTCATCTTCCCGAGAATACCCGTCCCGCCGCAGAGCTTGGGGATATAAAGATCGACCAGGTGGTCATAGGAAGCTGCACCAACGGACGCATGGAGGATATGGAGGCAGCTTATGAGATACTTAAGGGAAACAAGGTTGCAGAGGGCGTTCGCTGTATTATCATTCCCGCTACCATGCAGATCATGAGAGAATGCGTTGAGCGCGGATATATAACGGCGTTTATTGATGCGGGAGCAGTGGTGTCTACTCCTACCTGCGGACCTTGCCTTGGAGGATATATGGGAATACTTGCCGAGGGCGAGAGATGTATCGCTACCACCAACCGTAACTTTGTCGGAAGAATGGGGCACGTGGACAGCGAGGTATATCTTGCAAGCCCTGCTACTGCCGCTACCAGCGCCCTTACCGGTTATATAACCGCTCCGAAAATGTAAAAAAAGGGGGATGAGAGGAATGAATACCAAAGGAAAAGTTTTTAAGTACCCCGATAATGTGGATACCGATGTTATAATTCCTGCCCGTTATCTGAATACCGCCAA
Organism: Clostridia bacterium; assembly: GCA_017503165.1. GTDB lineage: Bacteria > Bacillota > Clostridia > Oscillospirales > CAG-272 > SIG673. The sequence continues at coordinate 11,434 of JAFVTO010000228.1, forward strand.
TGCCAAGGAGCTATCGCTTCACTGTATGGAGGATATTGATACGGAGTTTGTAAAGCAGGTACAGCCCGGAGACGTGATGGTGGCAGGATGGAACTTCGGATGTGGCTCATCACGAGAGCACGCGCCCCTGGTAATAAAGACCTGCGGAACCGGCTGTGTTATCGCAAAGAGCTTTGCACGTATTTTCTACCGCAACGCCATAAATATAGGGCTTCCCATACTTGAATGCGAGGAGGCGGCTGAGGCTATCTGTGCGGGAAATGAGGTAAGCGTTGATTTCGATACCGGCGTTATTACCGATATAACTGCGGGAAAGCAGTATCAGGCGCAGCCCTTCCCGGAGTTCATTCAGAATATAATCAAAAAGGGCGGTCTGCTGGCTTCCCTTAAGGGCTGAAATTAAACAGAAACGGAAATCTGAGATATGAATAAGAAAATTGCGGTAATACGCGGAGACGGTATCGGTCCTGAGATCGTGAACCAAGCTCTCCTCGTTCTTGATAAGATTGCGGAAAAATTCGGTCATAGCTTTGAGTATGACGACGTTGATATGGGCGGCTGTGCCATTGATAAATGGGGCGATCCGTTACCAAAGGAAATGCTGGATAAGTGTATTGCGTCCGACAGCGTGCTTCTCGGCGCGGTGGGCGGAAAAAAGTGGGACGGCGTTCCCGGTAATATGCGCCCGGAAAAAGGTCTGCTCCGTCTTCGCGCGGGTATGGGAGTCTATTCCAACAACCGCCCCGCAAAGATCTGGCGGCAGCTTGCCCAGGCTTCTCCCCTGAAGCAGTCCATAGTGGATAAGGGCATAGATTTTATTATCGTTCGTGAGCTGATAGGCGGTATTTATTTCGGAACGCATAAGACCGAGACCGTCGACGGCGAGAAAAAGGCGACGGATATTCTTGAATATTCGGAAAGCGAGATCGAGCGGATCGGAAGGATAGGCTTTGAGACTGCCCGCAAAAGAGGCAAAAGGCTTTGCTCTGTAGAAAAGAGCAACGTGCTGGATTCCAGCCGTCTCTGGAAGAGCATTATGCACAGACTTGCGGAGGAATATCCCGACGTTCAGCTTTCGGATATGCTGGTGGATAACTGCGCTATGCAGATAGTTAAGGATCCCTCCCAGTTTGATGTTATAGTAACTGAGAATATGTTCGGTGACATTCTCTCGGACGAGGCTTCTATGATAACCGGCTCGATCGGAATGATACCCTCATCCAGCCTTGGAAACACCACCTGCGGACTCTACGAGCCTATTCACGGCTCCGCTCCGGATATTGCGGGTATGGATATAGCAAACCCCATAGGAACGGTGCTTTCCGCGGCAATGATGCTTCGCTTCAGCTTTGATATGGCGGCTGAAGCGGATGCCATCGAGGCGGCAGTGGATAAGGTGCTTACCGCCGGCTACCGCACGGGAGATATTATGCCCTCAGATGCAAACGAGGCGAAGAGCTGCAAGAGAGTGGGCTGCTCTGAGATGGGCAGACTTATCGTCGAGGCTATATAATCAAGCCTTGTTTTCGGAAATAACGCACGTCTGACACATAAACACACGAAGGAAAAAGTAAAAATGTTATTATCAGGAGCAGATATAATCGTAAAAACTCTGATAGAGCAGGATTGCGACGTGGTCTTCGGATACCCCGGTGGGCAGATAATCCACGTTTACGATTCTCTCTATAAATATCAGGATCAGCTTCGTCACGTTCTCGCCGCCCATGAGCAGGGCGCGGTACACGCGGCGGACGGCTACGCAAGAGCTACGGGAAAGGTAGGCGTGGTTATCGCTACCTCCGGTCCCGGCGCTACAAATCTGGTTACGGGAATTGCTACCGCTTATCTGGACAGCATTCCTCTCGTCGCCATTACCGGTAACGTTTTCAGTAGCCAGTTGGGAAGCGATAGCTTTCAGGAGATAGATATTACCGGTATTACACTGCCTATTACCAAGCATAACTACGTTGTCGGCTCGGCGGACGAGCTTCACGACGTTATAAGAGAGGCGTTTACCATCGCCAAGAGCGGCAGACCTGGACCGGTTCTGATAGACGTTCCCAAGGATATTCAGATAGGTAAGGCAGAGGTTGAATTCTCCTGCGCGGTTCAGCCGACGCCTCAGCAGGCGGCAAAGGATATACGGATAAGCGAGGCTGCCGAGTGCATAAACGCCTGCCAACGCCCCTATATTTATTTCGGCGGCGGTATGATCTCCGGCGGAGCTCAGTCGGAAATGCTCAGACTTGCGGAGCTGATAGACGCGCCCATCGGATGCTCATTTATGGGGCTTTCCGGTATTCCCACCGATACTCCCGGATTTCTGGGAATGCAGGGAATGCACGGTCATTACGCATCCTCAATGGCTATGCATAAGGCGGATTGCATTATAGCTATGGGCGTCAGATTTAACGACAGAGTTACCGGAAACCGCGCGAAATTCGTTCGCGGCGCCAAGATAGTTCACATTGATATAGACGGAGCGGAGCTTTCCAAGACGGTGACGGCTCACCACGGTCTGCGCGGTGAGATCAAGCTCACTCTTGAGAAGCTGTTGCCTCTTATAAAGGAAAGTAAAAAGCCGGAATGGAGGTCAGCGGTACAGAATATCGTGGCGGAGGAGCATGCAAACGCGGATACCCGAGAGGGCATGACTCCCAAAAACGTTCTGGAGCTGCTTAACGGTTATCTGGGCGCAAAGACTCCCGTGGCTACCGACGTCGGTCAGCACCAGATGTGGGCGGCTCAGTATATTCGCTTCCAGGATACCCTTCGGTTTATTTCCAACGGCGGATTGGGTACTATGGGCTTCGGTATGGGCGCGGCTATCGGCGCGGCTATCGGAACGGGAGAGCGCAGTGTGCTGGTTACCGGAGACGGAAGCTTTGGTATGTGCCTTAACGAAATGGCTACCGCGGTTCACGAAAACGTTCCGCTGGTGGTTCTTATAATGAACAACGGCGTTCTCGGTATGGTAAGACAGTGGCAGACTCTCTTCTTTGACGGTCACTATTCAAATACCGTGCTTGACCGTAAGACCGATTTCGTCAAGCTTGCCGAGGCGTTTGGAGCCAAGGGCGCAAGAGCGGCGACGATGGAGGAGCTTGAGGATGCGTTTAAAGCGGCGTTCTCCTGCGATGGCCCATTCGTTATCGACTGTCTTATCGAGAAGGATGAGTTCGTTCTTCCCATGCTTCCCCCGGGCGGCTCTATGGACGATATTATCGTAAAGCTCGGCGATTGATTCCTTGGCATCCCCGAATGCGCTACGCGATACAGAGATTAGTTTTACAATACAGATCATTTGGAGGTCAAAATGCAGGATTTTACACTTGCGGTTCTTGTACAGAATAAATTCGGAGTACTTAACCGCGTTACCAGTCTGTTCCGCCGCCGTCGGTTCAATATCGCTTCTCTTACCGTTAGTGAAACGGAATCTCCCGATTATTCGAGAATTACCGTGAGCAGTACCGGTGAGGACGTGATGAAGAACCAGCTCATGGATCAGCTTTATAAGCTCTCCGAGGTGGTAAGCATTACCGAGCTGGATTCCGAGACCATAAGCTGCGAGCTTCTGCTTATAAAAATGCGCAATACTCCCGAAACCCGCGAGGATATCCGCGCGGCGGCAGAGGCGTTTGGTGCGCTTACCGTGGATTACACCCGCGATGCGATGATGTTCCGCGTGACCGATGACAGCCACCGCATTGACCGCTTTATTGAATTGATGCGGGATTACACTATTCTTGAAATATGCCGTACAGGTATAGTCGCTCTCGAAAGAGGCAGCAAGACTATTATCCAGAACGACATGAAATAAAATAAAAAATATAGCTCTCCACAGAGCAAATCTTTTAAAAAAGAAAGAGGGAAACAAAATGGCAAGAATTTTCTATCAGCAGGATTGCGATCTTCAGAAGCTGGCAAACAAGACCGTCGCTATCATTGGTTACGGCTCTCAGGGACACGCTCATGCTCTCAACCTTAAGGACAGCGGTGTAAAGGTCATCGTCGGTCTTTACAACGGTAGCAAGAGCTGGGCAAAGGCGGAGGCTCAGGGCCTCACCGTTATGACCGCTGACGAAGCGGCAAAGAATGCTGACGTTATTATGATCCTCATTAACGACGAGAAGCAGGCAAAGCTCTATAAGGAGAGCATTGAGCCTAATCTTACCGAGGGCAAGACTCTGGCATTCGCTCATGGCTTCAATATCCATTTCGGTTGCATCAAGCCCCCCAAGAACGTAAATGTTATCATGATCGCTCCCAA
>JAFVTO010000229.1 GCA_017503165.1 Clostridia bacterium
GGGAGAATAGGACGGATTTAATTTCATCTGAAGCCGAAGGCTGAAGATTTCATCCGAGCTTGCTCGGATTTCATCGTGCGCAGCACGATTTCATTGACTTTTACTTCAATTTATGCTATAATAAGCGAAAGAGGTGATAACTATGGCAGAAAACAAGCTTGCGGATATGTCAACCGAGTTTGCGGTCAAAATTTTGAGTGTAACCGACGGCATCAAAGGACATTATTCTTTAGCCAACCAAGTCGAAATTCGGCTTGGCTTTTTTCAACTAAATCCGTCCTTACGGACGGGATAAATCCCACTAACGTGGGATGAAATCGCTTCGCGATGAAATCCCGCTTCGCGGGGAGAATAGGACGGATTTAATTTCATCTGAAGCCGAAGGTTGAAGATTTCATCCGAGCTTGCTCGGATTTCATCGTGCGTAGCACGATTTCATTAAAGATATAAGACTACGCCTTGATTTATCTCTAAAAGTGTGGTATAATACTAACCGGCAAAGATCTTAACGGACGTAAGTCTGAAAAACGAGGCGTATTATTACCGCACTTTTCTTCGGTTCTTCGCGCCGAAAGATGCAAGGAACGGCGTGCAAGCATCTATAGCCTGTCTTTTAGATGAGTGTTTGCTTTCGCGCTAAGCCCCAAGCTTGAAAGGAATAGGTATATTTATGAGAAGGACGGATAGACAAGTGACCGATCACGGGCGGATAGCAGACGTTATTCGCCGTTGCACCTGCTGCAGAATAGGCTTTTATGATGACGGAGAGGTGTATATTGTTCCGCTGAGCTTCGGTTATACTATAAGCGGTGATACATACGTTTTCTATTTTCACGGAGCGAAAGAGGGCAGAAAAATCGACCTGATCTCCAAAAGCCCCAACGTCGGCTTTGAAATGGATACGGATCACGCGCTGAACGAAGCGGATACCGCCTGCGGATATTCGGCGCGCTTTCAGAGCATTATCGGTAACGGCGTTATGAGCGCGGTGTCTGACACCGATGAAAAGAAGCTGGGGCTATCTCTGATAATGGAGCACTATACCGGCAAGCGGGCTTGGGATTACGATGAGACCTGGCTGGGTGTTACCTCTGTTTTCAAGCTGCTGGTTACGAAAATGAGCTGCAAGGAGCATCAATAATGCCGTTTTTTCGGGCTATCTGAAGACGCGAGCCCGATTTTCTGTGTTTTTATACAAAAAATGCGGCTCAGCACGAAGGCTGGTGTCCGTCTGAAAAAATAAACTGTAAAGTTCAGAAAGGCACGGTATATAGCGTGAAAGCTGTTGCTGGGCGAAAATCCAAGCCGCAGCTGCTTTCACGTCGCTCTTCGCGCCTCTCGGCGCGCAGAGCCGAACTAAGGAAAGGATTAAAATGATAGGACAAACCGTTACTGTAACTGTTGACCGTCCCCTCGGCAGTTATCACCCTGAGCATCCGAAGCTATATTACCCCATTAATTACGGCTACATCAAGGGAACAATGTCAGCTGACGGGGAGGAAGAGGATGCCTATATATTAGGCGTAAGCGAACCGGTATCGGAGTTCACCGGAAAGATCATCGCTATCATTCACCGCGAGGATGACATCGAACACAAGTGGGTGGTGGCTCCGGAGGGTGTCAGCTTCACAAAAGCTGAGATCGAGGATATGACTCATTTCCAGGAGCAATACTTTAAAATTCGTATCGAATTGACGGATCATTGACAAAACAGAGGAACTGTGATACAATTACGGACAAACGTAATACAAAAGCAATCAGGAAAGAGCGCAGCATGAATTTGAATAAATACATAGGCGACAGAAAATTCTATCGCACAGTTCTTAAGGTTTCCGTTCCCATGATGATACAGAACGGGATAACCAACTTTGTAAATCTGCTTGACAACATAATGGTGGGAAGCCTGAGCATGGAAGCCATGTCCGGGGTATCCATAGTAAATCAGTTCATTTTCGTTTTCAACCTGATGATATTCGGGGCTATCTCAGCGGCGGGAATCTTTACGGCGCAGTATCACGGCATCGGCAACCGTGAGGGCGAGCGGGATACCTTCCGATTTAAAATGATAATAAACGTAGTGGCAGGTATATTGGGAATAGCCGTTTTTGCCCTTTTTGACGATATGCTGATATCCGGCTTTTTGCATGAGGGAAGCGCCGAGGGGGACCTTACGCAGGCTCTTGCCCACGGAAAGGAATACCTTGGGATAATACTTATAGGGCTGCTGCCTTATTCCGTTTCTCAGGCGTATGCCTCTACCATGCGGGAAACCGGAGAGACCTTTATGCCCATGATAGCCAGTATTGTCGCTGTGGCGACTAATTTTATACTGAATCTGGTACTTATCTTCGGTCTGCTGGGGCTTCCTGCCCTGGGAGTATCCGGAGCTGCAATAGCGACCACGGTTTCAAGATACGCGGAGCTTGCGGTGCTTATACTTTGGGGACACAGCCATACGCAAAAATGCGGATTCCTCGTCGGGGCGTTCAGGTCCCTTGCAATTCCCCGTCATCTTGTGGGACAGATAACCGTCAAAGGATTCCCTCTGATGGCAAACGAGTTTTTTTGGTCGCTTTCTGTAACTATGAGGAATCAGTGTTATTCCGTTCACGGTCTGGACGTGGTGGCGGCTCAAAATATAAGCTCCACTATCTTCAACGTATTTAACGTGGTATATATGTCTCTGGGTGTTTCCGTTTCAATTATTGTCGGAAATCTTCTCGGCGCAGGTAAGCTGGAGGAGGCAAGAGACTCGGACAGAAAGCTGATTGCGTTCAGCACTGCCTGCGGAGTGTTGATAGGAATGCTCATGGCAGTCACGTCCCCTTTGTTCCCACGGATCTACGAGGCGACCGACGCCGCTCGCTCACTTGCCACCTACATGATGATAGTATCTGCTATAACGATGCCCTTCTGCTCCTACGCCAATGCCGCGTATTTTACACTCCGTTCCGGGGGAAAGGTATCGGTCACACTGCTGTTTGACAGTGTGTTTATGTGGGTGATCGTAATGCCGCTTGCTTTCGGGCTGTCTCTTGCAAGGAATGCGGTGGATATCCGTACTATGTATGCGGTCTGCTCCGCTACGGAAATGCTTAAGGCGTTGTTCGGATACATTCTGCTGCGGCGGGGAACCTGGGTGCGTCAGCTTGTTACAGCGGAGGGGGGTATGGCGCGACGTGAGAATAATTCAAAATAGCCGATCGTTAAAGTCGGGAGTAAATTCTGATTTATCGGGCAGGTGACCACTGAATCAGGGAGGTGCACCGCGCACGGTTATAATTCAAAACCAAAGGAGACGGAAGCCAAGTGAATATCTGCTTTATAGGTAACTGCGGTCATTCTGCGCAGGCTTACCGTGTGCTGAAAACAAGGAACGATATTAAAATGTGCGGCTTCGCCCCGTCATGCTTGCGTGAGGGGGGAGGCTCCTCGCCCTTTGATGGGGTTCCGTATTTTTCCGATTGGCGGGAAATGCTTGTTAAGACAAAAGCGGATATGGCTGTAGTTGCCCCAATATTCGGTCTTAACGCCGATATTATCATCCAATGTGCCGAAATGGGGATCAATGTTTTCGCCGAGAAGCCGATAGCCACAACACTAAAGCAGCTCGATGCGGTAAAACGCGCGGTAAAAGCTCACAAGATACGTCTGTGCGCCATGCACTACCTGAGATATACCCCCACCTTTTACCGAGCCGCGGAAATGGTCAGGGCAGGGGCGGTGGGTGAGGTCAGAATGCTGACCGCTCAGAAAAGCTATAAGTGGGGCAGGCGCCCCGAATGGTACTCGGAGCGTGAGCTTTACGGCGGCACTGTGCCGTGGATCGGTATACACGCCATAGACTGGATATATGCCTTTACAGGAAAACGGTTTCTGAGCGTAACCGCCGAGAGCTACGGAAGCCCGGAAACAGCCGCACTGTGTCAATTCAGGCTGGAAGATGGGGTGATCGCCTCGGTAAATCTTGATTATCTGCGACCAAGCTCCGCTAAAACTCACGGCGATGACCGAGTAAGATGCGTGGGCACTGATGGCGTGATCGAGGTTACCGAAAAAGAGATTCTTCTGATAAATGACCAAGGCTACCAAGCCCTTGCTCCAACAGATGCGCCCGAGCTTCTCACCGAGTTCCTGTCCGGCGGAAATGCCGTTTCACCGGATGAGATCTTCCACCTTACCCGCGCCGCACTGTGCGCACGCGACGCGGCAGATACAGGACGCAAGGTAATGATATCCCGATCGGATAAGCCCCTAAGCTGACCGGGGAAAAGAGAGCCACTCAAAACAATGTAAAAGCACTTATGACAAACGACCGTCGGATCGTTATCATAAGTGCTTTTTTAACTTATTTAAGACTTTCTCAAATGTCGAAGCACGGCAGTCTGCGCTAAAAGAAGAGCTGTCAAATATCTCCGTCAGAGCTATCCTTCTCCGCCGCCGCCGCTTCAACAGCATCATTGTACGCTCGGATGACCGCCGCCTCAAGCTCGCTTCTGAATGCAGAGTTGATCGGGTGCACTATGTCTCGGTACGTACCGTCAGGGTTTTTGCGGCTGGGCATAACAACGAAATATTCTTCTCTGGTGTATATGAGCTTGATGTCATGCACCGCGAGCTGCCCATCATAAGTAACGGATACGATCGCTTTCATAGGGTCTGCTTCATCAAAGATTTTTCGGATCTTTACGTCTGTGATCTGCATATGTCGCCAATTTCCTTTCCGACTCATCTGACTCATTCTGCACACAGTGACATTCCGGAAGACGGATCCATGAAGTGACAAACGTTGAAACACACTAAAATATAGAATGGTAATTAATTCTTCGTCTATAGCATACATTATACAGTATCTTTATTAAGGAATATGGAGCGGAATTTGAATAATTTTCGGAAATTTTTTTGTACATTTTGGCAATTATTTGTGAATATTTTGCTCAAAAGGGCTAATATCGGCAACACGTTGAATAATTATACAGAGCATTCAACGGATTTTTTTGTGCACAAATAAAAGGTGACGGAGCATAATCCCGATTTCGGAATACGGACGGTACAGCGTAATGCGAATAATATACGAAAGGATCGTACACGACCATGAAAAAGATAATCTTACCCTACACTCATCTGCATTTTATCGGTATATGCGGAATCTCAATGTCGTCTCTTGCGGAGATCTGCGCCCTTGACGGCTATACCGTCAGTGGCTCGGATGTCGCGGCAAGCAGCAGTCGGGAAAGGGCTCTCCTTAATGCAGGAATACAGGTTTTCCACGGTAATTCCCCGGATAACCTGCCGAAAGAGGTGCCGGAGCGTGACGTTGCGGTTATTTTCTCTGCCGCGATAAAGGCAGACGATCCGGAGCTTGTCGAAGCTGAAAAACGTAAAATCAACACCTTTTCCAGAGCAAAATTTATGACGCTTATGTCCGCCGGTATTCCTCGGCGTATAGGTATCTCGGGTATGCACGGAAAAAGTACCGTGTGCGCTATGCTTGCGCAGATATTTCGGGCGGCGGGAGCGGAGCCGGACGTTATTTGCGGAGCGGATATCCCTTGGGCGGGCGGCGCGTTCATAAACGGAGGTGGAGACGAGCTGATATTTGAGGCGTGTGAGTATAAGGATTCATTTTTATCCATGCGTCCTACTCTTGCAACGGTTACCAATATAGAAGCCGAGCACCTGGACTATTTCGGGGCTATTGAGCCTATACGGGACTCGTTTTACAGATACGCTTCCCGCGCTGATTCCTGCGTGATTAACGTTGACTCGCCGGAAGCTCGGAGCTTAGCAGACCGCTTGATGCATGATAATTGCCACGGAGAGCCTTATAGGACGGTAACCTGCTCCGTTTCGGATAATACTGCGGATTATTATGCCACGGAGATAAGCTTTGACCGTGGAGCGGCGGCATTTGGGTTTGCTGAAAGAGGAAAAGGGCTGTGCCATCCACGGTTAAAGGTGATCGGAATGCATAATCTGAGCAATGCGGTCACCGCCGCCGCTACGGCTATTACCGCGGGAATCCATCCCGAATACGTGGAAAAGGGGCTCTCGGAATATGGGGGGATCAGCCGACGCATGGAGTACCGCGGAACATTGAACGGCGCGGTAATTCTTGACGATTATGCCCATCACCCCACGGAGATCAAGGCTACTCTCGCCGCGGTAAGGGAGATGGGCTTCCGTTTTATCAGCTGCGCTTTCCAGCCCCATACATATTCCCGTACAGCATCCTTTTTCTGCGATTTCGTCAACGCCTTTTCCGATGCCGACGAGGTGGTATTTGCCGATATTTACGCCGCGCGGGAGAAGAATGATTATGGCGTAACTGCGCACGACCTGGCAAACGCCACGCAAAACGGTCATTATCTTCCAACTCCGCGGCTTATCGCAGAGCATTTCAGAAATATTGCCGCGCCGGGTGTGCTTTTGTTAACCATGGGAGCAGGGGAGCTGAATACCGTCGCTGATATTCTTATCGGGCAAGAATAAGCGGGGTGCGTTACGCGACAGAGATGAAAGCCGCGCGGCGTGGGCTTTGACAAATAATGATTTTTTGAAGAATCGGGAGATGATGAATTATTTACATAATACCGCTTTATTTCTCAACGCGGAATGGTGTATATTGTTTGTATCTGAATGAAAATTTAAAGTGAGGATTTCGCTATGAACAGTCAAAAGCCATTAAAATTCGGCGTTGCTTACCACGGCAACCGATTTCTGTCACACGCTGCTGAGGATCTTCGCAAGATAGTTGCGGCGGATATGGATATTGTGGTACATATGTTTTCCCACAACGATTGGGAGCGGCACGATACGGTAATGGGAGATATGTTTAAGATGACCGAGTCCATGGGACTTGAGGTCTGGGTGGATAACTGGGGAATCGGCGGAGCTCCCGGTGAAAAATGTCATTTTCTCGGCGCTCATCCAGAGGCGCATTCCTACTACGGAAACGGTCTTATGCATCCCTATCAGATCTGTCTGAATGCACCCTCATACCGCGATTTCGTGAAAGCCTGGGTGGATAAGGTGGCATCCTTGGGCGGAAAAACAATTTTCTGGGATGAGCCTATGATCCCAAATATGAAAACACCTGACGGGTTGGGATACTATTCCGCGTGTACCTGCCCCGTTTGCCGCGGTAAATTCCAGGAAAAGTACGGTAAACCTATGCCTGAGATAATGGATGCCGAGGTTTCCGCGTTCCGAAACGACACCCTTATTGATTTCCATAATTTCATAACGGAATACGCCAATTCCGCAGGACTGAAGAGCGTTATCTGCTTTATGCCCTTCCAGCTTCCCGGTATGAGGGAGCAGACTGCGGCGGAAAAGCTGCTGAACTTCGATATTGATGCCATCTGTCAGATGCCCTTTGTGGATAACGTGGGAACCGATCCCTACTGGTACGATAGCCATCATCCGTATGAGTACGTTTACAATACTGCAAAGAGATGCGTTGAGTTTGCAGACAAGTACGGTAAGGATCACAATATCTGGATCCAGACCTATGCTAATAGGTTCGGTCGTGAGGAAGAGATCGTTACCGCTTATCAGGCGGCTTACGATGCAGGCGGCAGAACAATAATTAACTGGAGCTATATGGGCGGCGAGCCCAATTCTTACCGCTCCGACAGTCCCGAGCGTACATGGAAGAAGACCTGCGACGCTGTCCGTCGGGTGCGTGATATGGAGCGTGATAGATTGCTTGCGGAGCATCGGGCAAAGTATATGAAAAAATAATTTGCGTGAAGGTTAGTGTAAGGCTGATGAGGGGCACTTTTGACATTGGAATAAATGGAGGCATTCAAAATTCGCTTAAGATAAATGAATAATGAATGATGAATAGTGAATAACACAAATAAAAATCCGCCTTCTTTAGGCTCGTTCTCATAAGGATGTTTACCGTAGGGGCGACCATTGGTCGCCCGCGGGCATTCAATGAACGCCCCTACAAACATATTTCGGCAGAGAAACTTGTTTTCTCTGCCGGTTTGTGTTATAATGGGACTAACAAAAAGCCTCTCCCTTTGGGAGAGGTGGCGGCGAAGCCGACGGAGAGGGTAAATGGTGGCAAGAATACGCCCTCTCACCCGCTATCGCGGGAGCTCTCCCAAGGGGAGAGCCTTTGGATGCGCTCGTTCATCTTTAGGGGTATGGGCTTAGCCCTGTGCCTTTGTAATATAAAGGCGAAACTTGCGATAAAACAGAGAAGAATATGTACGGAATGATAAAAGTATATGACCACAATATAATTGCAATTAATCAAAGCAATTCAACTATTATTGTCCGAGATAGAAAAGATATTCATATCATAGACCTTAAAATTTGTGCTGATAATTTTAAGAAAGAATACGGCGATTCTAATGGAAAGTGTGTCGGCGATAGAAATGCTGAAGGCAAATATTTTTGCTTTCATACAAGTGGCATTAACACAATAATATATTTTAAGAGGAACTATATTTGTAATCTGTTTGGGAAAAAAGTATTTTTCGGAAACAGATTACAGAGGTTTCATCAGTTACAAAAGAACATTTTGAAATTGGGTTACACCACATATGATCTAACATAACAACAACCCCGACAGACCTTGAAAATCTGTCGGGGTGAATCTTTGTTTTCTGCATATCAAATTTTGCTTATTCGTAGGGGAGACCTGCGGTCTCCCGTGGGCGAACACAGTTCGCCCCTACCATATTCCCCAAACATCCTTATGAGAACCAGCCTTTCAGGTTCCTTTTGTTTTGCTTATTTTACCTTGCCATCTGCCTTTGCCTTGTCAACAAATGCGTTGATCTTGGCAGCGGGAGAAAGGAGAGTGGACAGAGATTCGTCATAGTTCAGGGTATCGATGATGAGGGACACGAACTTGGTCATGTCAACTTCACCGTACCAAGGACGGTTGCGGATCTCTTCGGTGCGATAGTTCAGGTTGGTGGTGAAGATCTTGGTGATGATGCCGTTTTCGTAAGCCTTGTCCATGTTCTCCAGACCGTTGCAGAACAGACCGAAGGTTGCAAATGCGAAGATACGCTTTGCGCCGCGTTCCTTCAGCTTTTCAGCTACTTCAATGATGGAGTCGCCGGAGGAGATCATATCGTCAACGATGATAACGTCCTTGCCTTCCACGCTCTTGCCCAGATACTCATGTGCTTCGATGGGGTTTCTGCCAATGATGATCACAGAGTAGTTACGGCGCTTGTAGAACATACCCAGGTCCAGTTTCAGGACGGAGGAGTAATACATTGCTCTGCTCATGCCGCCTTCGTCGGGAGAGACGATGGTCAGGTTGGACAGGTCGATATCGGGGGTGGTGTTGATGAATGCCTTGATCATCTGATAGGTGCAACGCACGTTTTCGAAGCCGTGGAGAGGAATAGCGTTCTGCACACGGGGGTCGTGTGCATCAAAGGTGATGATGTTGGTAACACCCATGCTTGCCAACTCCTGGAGTGCATATGCACAGTCCAGAGATTCACGGGAGCTTCTCTTGTGCTGTCTGCCCTCGTAGAGCATAGGCATAATTACGTTGATACGGCGAGCTTTACCGCCGATTGCACCGATGACACGCTTCAGATCAGCAAAGTGATCGTCGGGGCTCATGGGTACGGTCATACCGTACATTTTGTAGGTTGCGCCGTAGTTGAAACAGTCGCTGATAATGTATACGTCGTGTCCGCGCATGGACTCGTGGAGCAGACCTTTCGCCTCGCCGCTACCGAAACGGGGGCACTCTACGTCTACGCCGAAACCTTCGGTGGAGCCTCTCCATGCCTTCAAATAATTGTTGACCTGCTCGGTGAATGCCTCACAGCCCTTCATACCGATGACACTGAGATCGCCGTACAATTCCTTCATTCTGAAATACCTTCCCTTTCATTCAGGGCAGACCTGATGATCTGCATAATTCATATTCATTGTAACATACTTTTATGCTTTTGTGAACCGTTTTTCTGAAAAAAGTTGAAATTTGTATAAAAATACAAAAAAGTGCTTGCTAAATGACGAAAAAAAGGGTATAATGTGGACAATGATCATTTATAAAGTGAGGATGAATATGAAAATAGTATTTTGCGACATCGGAACGGTTTTTCCTTCCGCTGATATTGATATTGCAGCTTGCTTTGCTCCTA
>JAFVTO010000230.1 GCA_017503165.1 Clostridia bacterium
CAAGACACGACCAGCAGCTTATAGGAGATACTTTGTTTGAAGATCGCACGATGTATAATTGCTTTATCAATTCCGCCGTTTCCCCTGCGGGAGGGGTGAACGAACGGGTATATACCACAATGGATATTTTCCCTACCGTGCTGGCAGCGATGGGCTTTACCGTCGAGGGGGATAGGCTTGGTCTGGGGGTAAATCTGTTTTCCGAACAGAAAACCTTAAGCGAACAAATTGGATATCAGCTGTTTAATGAGGAGTTGGGAAAGTATTCCGAGTATTATGTTCGCAACTTCTCGTAATTGTACAAAAGTGATAAATTTCTTGAATGAATAAAAAAACTATTGATTTTTTTGCGGTTTTATGCTACAATGTATGTGTGGCGATGTGTCACACTCCTGCGTTGAATTTTTAAACGCATATCTTATCAAGAGTGGTGGAGGGATCGGCCCTATGAAGCCCGGCAACCTGCTTTCTGCAAGGTGCTAATTCCGTGGAGATGAGATTTTTGATCAAAAACTTTGTCAAAAGCCCTCCACGACCAAGTGGAGGGCTTTTTCAGTACTAAAGACATAACGTTGTTAATAACAGAAGGGATATATGCAAAAATGAACGAGCTTAAGTATTTTACATCAGAATCGGTAACAGAGGGACATCCCGATAAAATATGCGACTGCGTGTCGGATGCTATTCTTGACGCGCTTCTTGCGCAGGATCCAATGTCCCGCGTGGCATGCGAGACGACCACTACTACCGGAATAGTGTCGCTTATGGGTGAGATAACCACTAAGGCTACGGTCGACTATCAGCAGATAGTCCGTGATACCGTTGCGAGAATAGGCTATAACAATGCTGAATACGGCTTTGACAGTAATACCTGCGCCGTATCAAATTATATACATAGCCAGTCTCCCGATATTGCTATGGGAGTTGATAAGTCTATGGAGGCAAAGCAGGGTGAGATGGACGACGGACTGGATACCGGTGCAGGCGACCAGGGAATGATGTTCGGATATGCCTGTAACGATACGCCGGAGCTTATGCCTCTTCCTATATCCCTTGCCCATCGCTTGGCAAAAAGACTTACAGAGGTGAGAAAGGACGGGACGCTTTCTTATCTCCGTCCCGACGGAAAGACTCAGGTCACTGTAGCCTACCGCGACGGAAGAGCTGTGGGAGTGGACACTGTTGTTGTATCCTCTCAGCATTCTGCAAGCGTGGAGCCGGAGCAGATAAAGGCGGATATTCAAAAGTACGTTATAGATCCTATCATTCCGCATGAACTCAGAATGAAGGATATGAAGATATTTGTAAATCCTACCGGCCGTTTTGTTATCGGCGGACCTGTGGGTGATAGCGGACTTACCGGACGCAAAATAATTGTCGATACCTATGGCGGATGGTCACGTCACGGCGGAGGAGCGTTCTCCGGAAAGGACCCCACGAAGGTGGACAGAACTGCAGCTTACGCAGCTCGTTATCTGGCTAAAAACGTGGTAAAAGCCGGACTTGCGGATAAATGCGAGGTGCAGATCGCCTATGCTATCGGTGTCGCTAAGCCCGTTTCCGTAATGGTTGAGACCTTTGGAACCGGTAAGGTCGACGAGAACCTGTTGGCGGACGAGCTTTGCAGACAGTTCGATCTCCGTCCCGCGGCAATAATCAAGAATTTCGATCTTCGCCGTCCTATTTATTCGGGACTTGCCGCCTACGGTCACATGGGAAGAGAGGATCTCGCTGCTCCGTGGGAGAATACAGATCTGGCAGAAAAACTGGCTAAGTGCTTGGGATAAGCATAAAACGCGGTATTTTCCAAGGATATAAGGTTTTGGGTGTGGATTTGATCCGATGTGGGCAAATAACAGCGAAGGGGGACGGCGTGTAAATATGGAAAAAAACGATAAAGACGTTGAAAGCGTGGAAGGCGCCGTCGAAAGGATAACCTATCAGAATAAGGAGAACGGATATACAGTCTGCGTTATCAGTCGGGAGACGGTTGACGGTAAGACGGAAGACTTAACTCTGGTGGGAATAATGCCATACCTTTCAGTTGGTGAAACGGTAAAAGCCATCGGTTCGTGGGGATTTCACCAGACCTTCGGTCGGCAGTTCAACGTTGAATATTTTGAAAAACAGCTACCAACTACCGAAAGCGCTATGCTCAGATATCTGTCTTCAAGGACGATAAAGGGCGTTGGTCCTAAGGTTGCGGCAAAAATAGTTGCAGCCTTTGGTGAGAGCACATTCGAGGTGATAGAAAAGGATCCTGGGAGACTTGCTACCCTGCAGGGAATAAGTCGGGCAAAGGCAGAGGAGATAAGCCAGAGCTTTAAGGAGCAGTTCGGAGTCCGCGCGGTGATGATGTTTTGCCGCGATCATTTCGGTCCCGCAACGGCTGTAAGGATATATAAGCGCTGGGGTAGCTCTGCGGTTGACGTAATGAAGAGCAATCCTTATATGCTTTGTGACGAGATAAGCGGAATCGGCTTCGAAAAGGCAGACAGAGTGGCTATGAGCATGGGCGTTGAGGAAAACTCTCCATTGAGGATTCGCGCCGGGGTGTGCTTTGTGCTCTCATATAACGCAAGGCAAAACGGTCATACTTTGGTACCTAAGGATAAGCTGGTTGGGCTCACATGTAACCTGCTTAACGTGAGTGAGCAGGAGGTCGTTGATTCGATTGATGCCCTCAGCGGGTACGGCAAGGTAGTGATAAGCTCACTTGGCGGAAGAGAATGTGTTTGGCTTGCTGAATACCGTAAGGCGGAAAAATACATCTCGGAGAAGCTGTTTTTGCTTGAAAAAAGCTGTAAGGGAATAGCCGCCTCCAGAGCCGAGAGGATAATTTCGCAGGTTGAAAGAGAAGAGAACATAGAATACGATCCCACTCAGAAAAAAGCAATAATGCAGTCCCTTTGCGGCGGAGTGCTTTTGTTAACCGGCGGACCGGGAACCGGTAAAACCACGGTAATTCGCGCGATAATCCGTCTTTATGAGGAGCTGGGACTCTCCACTGTGCTTGCCGCTCCAACGGGACGCGCCGCTAAGCGTATGAGCGAGGCGACCGGAAAAGAGGCAAAGACCGTTCACCGCTTGCTTGAGATGATGTACTCGGGCGAGGGGGAGCCAAAGTTCATGAGGGATGAGAATAATCCCTTTGACGAGGATGCCGTGATAATAGACGAGGCTTCCATGATAGATACCCTTCTCATGGCAAGCCTGCTTAAGGCAGTGAAGAGGACGTCCCATCTGATACTGATAGGAGATGCGGATCAGCTTCCCTCAGTTGGCGCGGGAAACGTGCTGAATGAGCTTTTAAATTGTGATTATTTTCACGCTATAAGACTGAAAAAGATATTCCGTCAGGCGGGGGAAAGCCTTATAGTTACCAATGCGCACGCAATAAATGCCGGAGAATTGCCGGAGCTTAGCACTAAAAATAACGATTTCTTCTTTCTTACCAGAGATACAGAGCAGCAGACCGCGGCAACCGTAGCCGATCTTTGCATCAACCGTCTGCCGCGGAAGTACGGAGCCTCTATTCGCGAGGGAATACAGGTAATAACGCCGTCTCATAAGGGCGCAGCCGGAACGGAGAGCCTTAATGTTATGCTCCAGAGTGCGCTTAATCCCCCATCACCCCGTAAAAACGAGCGCAAGGTCCGTGGAATAGTGTTCCGTGAAGGGGACAAGGTGATGCAGATCAAGAATGATTACGATATGGTCTGGGTGCGCGGAGAAGAGGAAGGATGCGGAGTTTTCAACGGAGATATCGGGGTGATAACCGATATTGACAGCGATGACGAAAAGGTGACGGTGAATTTCGACGGCAGGATAACGGAATACGATTTTACACTGCTTGACGAGCTTGAGCATGCGTATGCCATAACGGTACATAAAAGCCAGGGAAGCGAGTATCCCGTGGTAATTCTCCCGGTTTATAATTGCGGAGACCGACTTGCAACGCGAAATCTGCTTTATACCGCGGTGACAAGAGCGCAGGATATGGTGGTTATGGTCGGAGATTTACAGACGGTTCAGAGAATGGTAATGAACAATCGCCAGACAAGACGCTATACGGGGCTGAGCTACATTCTTGAGGATGTGGGTAAGGCAGTTTTTTCCGATGATGAGGACTGAAATGACCGTGACCGAAACGTATTCTCACGAAACGCACAAAATGCATCGGTACCTTGATGCTTAAACGTCGGTATTAATATGTTGACTTTAAAATTTCTGCGCGCCATGTTCACGGTTCCGCAATGCATCGTTTGCGGAAAGCAGGGGGTTGGCATTGATCTGCCCATGTGCGAGGCGTGTCAAAGAAGGTATCTGACCGAGAAAGCGAAGAGCTGTACCTTGTGCGGCTTTCCCCATATAGTGTGTCGCTGCGGTGTCAACGTATCGGGACGCTTTTATACGGTGTATCACGCCGTTCCGTACGATCCTAAGACTTACGGAGCCGTGTCAAGGATCGTATTCAATGCCAAGGACATTTATTTAAGAGATAATTTTGACTTTATTGCAAGGGAATGCTTCAGAGTGCTCAATCAACGCACCTCACCGGGCGTTGATTGGATAATTACATGGATACCGCGACGGAAAAGCTCTGTGAAAAAGCACGGACACGACCAATCGCGGGAAATCGCTAAAAGAGTTGCAAGGCTTCTGGGCTGTCGGATAAAGTGCCTGTTTTCCAATCACGGAGAGAGCGAGCAGAAATCGCAGAATTTTGAGGGAAGGCTTCGCAATGCTTTTGCGAGTTATAGGCTGAGGAAAGGTGCCGAGAACACGGTGTCGGGAAGGACCGTGGTGGTTATAGACGACCTGATCACCACGGGAGCCACACAGCACGCGGCGATAGCTCTTTTAAGCAGGGCAGG
>JAFVTO010000231.1 GCA_017503165.1 Clostridia bacterium
AGAGGCGTTTTTCACGGCCGCATAGCGCGAGCCGATGCCCCGCGCCTCAAAGATCACCTCTCCCGGCACCGCACGCTTTGGAGGGAAGCGCTCGGTCAGCTCACGTCCCACCATCAGTCGAATGATCTTGTCCATGGTCATTTCGCTTGCGGGCTGTGTGGTTATCCATTCTCCGTCGCGCATTACCGTTATATCATCTGAAATGCGGAGTATCTCCTCCATTTTATGGGATATATATATTATTCCGCATCCACGCTTTTTGAGCATATCTATGATAGAAAAAAGCTTTTCCACCTCTTGCTCGGTAAGTGACGATGTGGGCTCGTCGAGAACGATTATCTTTGCTCGGTAGGATACTGCCTTGGCGATCTCTATCATTTGCCTTTGGGCAACTGACAGCTTACTCATTTCGGTTCTTGGATCGGTGGTTATCCCAAGCTCCTTGAAGATTTTCTGAGTGTCGGTATACATTTTTCGTTCTGATACGGCAATTCCAAGGAGCTTAGGGTATCTTCCAAGCCAGAGATTGTCCATGACGTTACGTTTTAAAGCTTGATTGAGCTCCTGGTGAACCATTGCAACCCCACGTTCGAGAGCCTCGCGAGGACTTGAAAAGCTTACTTCTTCTCCTTCCAGGAGTATCTGACCGCTATCCTGCTTATAAATACCGAAAAGGCATTTCATAAGGGTGGATTTTCCTGCACCGTTTTCTCCCATGAGTGCGTGTACCGTTCCGCTCCGAACAGAGAGAGATACCTTCTTTAATGCGGCAACTCCCGGGAAATTCTTTACTATATCCTTTAATTGCAGCAAGGGTGTGCTTTCGTTTGTCATCATGTCCATTCCTTTGTACCTTGTATATCTCGGGCTTTTCGCTTATCTTTTGTGTTAACTCCCCGTATTTGCTTTATAAGATAATACCCTTTTTCGGAATTCAGCCCGTATATTTAGAATAGGGAATTCGGATCTTGGATACCTCGGCATCAACGGTGTAGTCATCCATTCCGCTGAGTAGCCCGGGGCCGTTTGCGCTACATCCGTTTACGCAAAGCTTGCATATAGCAATTGCCATTCCTTCTGCATCCTGCTTGATCGTTCCGGTCATTTTTTTCTTAGAAATCAATTCTTTTGCCGCATCTGTTGCATCAACTCCGAATACGGGGATTATTCTCGCACCCTCCGCTCCGGTATTATATCCTGAGGCGTTAAGTGCGCTTATTGCTCCCTCTGCCATTCCGTCGTTATTGCAGATAACGAGCTCTATCATTTTATTGCTGTTCTCGTTGAAGGAGGTCAGTGCTGTGGTCATATACTCATTTGCCGCGGAGGCAGACCATTGACCGTTTCGGTCCACCAGGTATTTATTGGGATTGTTGGGGTCGTAGAAGGAAAGGGGAGGCTTGCCAGCCGCGGTAAGGATCTTGTCCGCTTCCTCAACTGCGAATTTGGTACGGTAGATCGCTTCGTTATTGCCTTCTTCACCCTTGAAAAGAATATAGGAGATCTTTCCGTCCTTGTTGATGTCCATAGCTTCAAAGTTTGCCTTTACATATTCTCCTATCATCTGTCCCTGGAGAATACCGGATTCCTCAGCACTGGTGCCAACGAAAGCGCATTTGTCATAGCTTTTTATAACAGAGTCGGATACCTCGCGGTTGAAGAACACTACGGGGATACCGGCGTTTTTTGCCAGGTTTACCACGGCGTTTGCAGCATCGTCAGATCCGGTATTTACAATATTTACCGCTATCACCTTGGCTCCCTTGGTTATTGCCGTTTGTATTTGCTCGGTTTGAGTGGTCTGGTTTGAGTTTCCGTCATAATCCTGGAAGCTTACTCCGGCTTTTTTCAGCTCTGCATCAAGAGCTGCCCGTACACTTGAAACGTACGTATCACTGTAGGTGTAGTAGAAAACGTGAACGTCGGCAACCTCAGTGTTGCGCATTTTGCAGGAGCTGAGAGTACAGCTACACAGCAGCGCAGTTGCGACTATTATTAATAACGTTCTTACAGCTTTCATTTTTATTGTTCCTTTCTTGGCTCGAAGGTTATATTTGTTTTTGTTCACGTCCTTATTATTGTTTTTTTTTACAGATTAATCAGTGGAAAAATATGTAATGTAATTGGCTGAGTAAAACAAAAGGATCTGTTACTGAAAATGACTGATTAGTCAGCAATCGATCAGGCGAGAAAAACATGGGGGAAGGCAAGTGTTTTGCGAGGGTGCATAATGGGAAATATATGTAACCGAACAAAATCCGCAGAATTACAACGTATTTTTTTCGCCAAAAATCAGTCAGATGATAAATGTGGAAATCCGCCGGAAAAACGGCGGATTTCTCCTTTTAATGTGACTTTTTAGCCGCGTTTTCCCCCCCTCTGTCGTACAGTTGTACGCCGACGATGGCGAAATCACGTCTTCTGCATCTAAATGAGACAGCCCCGTTTTTTCAATTTACAAATTTCACCATTTTTATTGACATTCTGCCTTACTTGTGGTATAATGCCAACGGAATTGAGCATCCGAGGTAAGGCTCTCGGTATGCTCTCCGTCTTCCAAGGTTGCGGTGTACTTGCTAAGGTGTCCGCAACCTTTTCTTATTTGCTTTTGCTTGTGCATTTTTGCTCCACGATTATAACAGAATGGTGTGATCTTACAGACGAACCCTTTGCTATCCATCATCCACCGTGCGCCACAAAGGGAACACTCATAGTGGTATTCTACTTTAATGCATTTATGCCAAAAAAATAAAAAAGCGAAACATCCAATCCCAACTTTTCGAGGGATTGGATGTTTCGCTTTCTTAATTGTTTTGTTACATAGCTAACTCGGCAAGCTTTGTTTTGGGGGCTTGATTTTTTGTTGTGCTTGGAAGGCTGCTTCATTTATTGTTTTTCAGAACAGCCACTTTTCAAAGTAGAGATCCTTTCGGATTTCAATTTTTATATGTGTTTTTTGCCGCGCTTCCCATCGACGGTGGAATCGCGGCTTCTGCACCTGAATGAGCCGGTCTCCGGTTAAGAAGAAATTATGTTATTGGCTGAGCGCCTCAATGACAGTACGGATTTTGGCGTCCATTGCCTCTTGAGTCCAATCGGGGTCGATTTCTATGTATACGGTTCTGGAGAGAAGATCAAGAGTAACGGGACACATATCTTCGGTATAGTCGGGGATTATATCCTTATTTGCTGCCATTTTGAACGGATCCATCAGTGGATGAAACGCTCCACGTTTTTTTAGTATTGGCTCCCACTTGGAGTATACGTGCTTGCCTGTGTGGATAGTGGGTGCGGATTGGATAAGAGCGCCTACCCGTTCTGCTTCATCGGCGGTATCAAAGAGGAGTGCGGCGGTAGTTCCGAGGTCTCCTTCGATATCGTTTGAGCGAATAAACCGGCAATACGGTTGCAGACGATCCATTACGTATTTTTTATTCCTTCTTAGGTCAGCGATGATACTGTCAAGCTTTTTGAGCTGCTCACGGAATATTGCTGTTGCAATTTCGTTTGTTCTGTATTCGCTTCCGCAGAAAGCTTCCGTAGCAAAGCCCTCCATTTGATTTCCAAAGAAGGCTATTGCGCTTGCATCGTGGTAAATAAGCGCAGCCTCGAATACATCTTGTCTGTTTGTGACGAGAGCTCCGCCCTCACCCATAGAGATTATTTTGAAAAAGTTAAAGCTGTATGCTCCCGCATCACCGATAGTACCCAAGCGTTTTCCACCGAAGGATGCTCCGTCTGCCTGGCAAGCATCCTCAACTACGGCTATGTTGTGCTTTTTTGCGATTTCGCAGATTCTTGCCATATCTGAAGGAAAACCTTTTATATGTACGGGAATTACTGCTTTTGTGTTAGGTGTTATCTTTGCCTCAAAGTCTGTGGGATCAATTGTCAGCGATTCGTCGATCTCGGCAATTACGGGAATTGCTCCTGCCTCAAGAACAGCCATAGCGGTTGCAATGTAAGTATAACCGGGAACGATTACCTGGTCGCTGGGACCAATTCCGAGCGCCACAAGCGCAGATGCAAGCGCGGCGTGTCCGCTTGTCATTATAAGTGAGTAGTCGGAGCAGAATTTTTCACAAAGCTCCTTCTCGGCATTCCATGTCTCCTGCAGTTCACCTGAGTTTACTTTAAAGAGCTGTTTTGATTCGATTACTCTCCTGACAGCCTCTATCTCCTCATTTCCAATGCGATACATAACTATCCCTCTGTTTTCCTTAAATTTTCCACTGTATTCTTCATAATATGCCAATCTGCATCATTGGTATATCCTTGAATATGTGACGTTTGTGTCATAGATATCTCATATCCTCCGCGGCAAAGATCGGATTCCGCGGCAAAATAACCGTTGCTTCCGTTTGAATTTGACAGGGAAAGTACATATGGAATATTACTTTCTTTTTTTATTCTTAAGCCGATCTCCGAAAACAGCTCAAATGAAAAAGCAACGAAAGCTACATCTCCGAGTCGAATAATGTTCTGCTCAAAGTAACGGTGTGTGGTCTCCTTGTATCCGTTTTGGTAAGATGAAATAACATCACTGTAGTATTTTTTGTATTGGGCGTCTATATTTACGCTGCTATTTTTATATTTTTCATAGCCTTGCTGAGCTTCTTCAAGCTTAATTCGCGGTAATAGCGGAATTTCAAGCTGTCCGCTGTACGTTGAAAGCGAGGGAGTGTGAAATTCCCCCCTTGTTTTGTATATGCGTACGGCGTCTTTGCCTGCTGATTCTCCAAGCTCGATGGCGTATCTTAT
>JAFVTO010000021.1 GCA_017503165.1 Clostridia bacterium
ACCATTCTCCAGCCATTAGGCTGCTTTCTTTGATAGCAACCCGGTGTGCCTGTGGGATGAAGCATTTCGGGGGATGACGTTTCCGCATCGAAGGGCGTATCTGATATCGGGAGCTTATTGTCGTCTGGGATGGCAAAGGGATGGAATTTGCAATGATTTGCTATTTCATATCCGAGATAAAATTCTCTGTAGCCTGCAGCATCAAAGGCTTTCAAGTTATTTGAGTTAAGGTTGAACGTGCCGAGTATTCCGCGGGGTTTCAATATGGAAAGGAATTTTTTATCCATGGGTATGTTGCCGTCGTCTATGGTAAACGTAACCGCCTTTCTTGTCCAGCCGGGATAAAAAGCGTTGTCGATCTTTTTGCTCATGTCGTTCTTTCCTTTCAGCGATTGTTTCTTCTATGTTACATCATCAGTGTAGATCATGGTGTGAGAATGTTATCATATGTATATGAACTGAATGTTAATATTGTTGGTTGGAAATTTTAATATTCAGCTTTTTTACTTGGAAAATATGGCGTTTTCTATAAAAATAGAGCAATTGTATTGACTTTTTTATCACGATATGATATAATCCCCATGTAAAGTACATTGAAAGGGACGGATTTTGTACCATGACTGACGGCGGCAGTAAAACCAGCGTCGAAGGTGATAATTTTAACGTGCATTCTTTTCACTATATATCCTGATATCTTGACGGCATGATCTGCGCAAGGCTTTTTTGGCGCGGATGATGCTTTTTTGCGTGTTGGTCAGATCAAATGTACAGTTACGGAGAGTAGTATGTTAGGTGGCGCTATTGTTTTACAGATAATCCTCATTGTTATAAATGCAATTTTTGCCTGCGCGCAGAGCGCGGTGCTTGCTTGTTCGGAAGCAAAGCTGGAGAAGCTTTCTGACGAGGGAAATACACGGGCAAAGCGTTTGCTTCCCTTTACCCGAAATTCTTCTGTGTCGCTTTCCGGTATCAAAGCGGCTGTTACCCTGGTTACCATGCTGGGAAGTGCGTATGCGGCAGACGATTTCTCCACCATGCTGATGGAGGCGCTCAAGAACGCGGGCTTGACTGTAGGTAATGCTCAGCTCAACAACCTATGTGTGTTCTTGATAGTTCTGGTGCTTTCATATTTTACTATCGTTTTGGGCGAGAGGGTTCCCATGAGATTGGCGTTGAAGGCCCCCGAAAAAACCGCTCTTTCCCTTTCGGGAGTACTGATTGCCGTTACAGTCCTGTTTAAGCCGTTGGTATTTATAGTTGATGCGTTTTCCAAGCTTCTTCTTCGTTTTTTCGGAGTGAATTCCAACGAAAGCGGAGAGAATGTGACAGAGGAGGATATCCGTATTCTGCTTGACACCGGAAGCGAGCGAGGCACTATTGACAGTGCGGAAAACGAAATGATAAAGAATGTTTTTGAGCTGGACGATATATCCATTTCCGAGGTATGCACTCATAGAAGGGACGTAAACTTCCTTTACAGAGATGACGGTATTGAGGAGTGGCGTGAGCTGGTGCGTTCTACCCGTCACAATTATTACCCCGTGTGCGGAGAGGATGACGATGACGTTATCGGCATACTCAGCGTTCGTAAATTTTTCCGCCTTGATTGCAACGATACCGATACGGCTATTCGGGAGGCTACCGACAAGCCCTTCCTGGTTCCGGAAAATATGAAGGCGGACGTTCTGCTTGAGCAGATGCAAAAAACAAGAAACTACTTTGCTATCGTTATCGACGAATACGGGGGTACCAGAGGAGTCATTACCGTTCACGATCTGCTGGAGCTTTTGGTCGGCAGACTTGACGATAAGGATGCTGAAACCGTTGAGGAGATAAAAAATACAGGTGAGAACACCTGGGAAATATTGGGATCGGCTTCTATCGGGGATGTTGAGAAGGTGCTCGAGCTGGAGCTTTGTGACGAGGATAACGATACCTTCGGCGGATATATTTTAGGTATTCTCGGTGCAATACCGGATGACGGGGCTACAGAGGATCTGGAAACTGCTGATTTGAGAATACACGTTGCATCCGTTGCGGATCACCGTATAGAGAAAACGGTGGTGGTATGCAAAACGGCGGATGAAAAGGAAGCCGAAGCAAGGGAGGCGGATGAGGCTAAGGCTAAAGACTCTGACCGTTCTGAAAAGGAAAAGAGTGAAGCATGAACTTAAGCGGATCAGTTACATCCAGCTATAACGGTATATTTTGGGGATGCTGTCTTTGACGGTATCCCTTTTGTCGGTATAAGGTAAGTGACAGGATTCACGGATTGTGTGGAGATAAATAAGGAATGTAATTGCTTCGGAGTGTGCTGAAAACCGTTGCGCCGCTTCTGAAAACACCCACTTTTTAACAAATGTTAATTATGTGTGAAAACTCAATTATACCTATTGCTTTTTCCATTTTTTTGAGTACAATAATTAATGGCGTTAGCACTTGCGATACGTGAGTGCTAAGTATATAAACAGGAGGAACACAGAAAATGACAATCAAGCCTTTGGCAGATCGCGTAGTCATCAAGATGACTGAGGCGGAGGAAACTACGAAGAGCGGACTTATTCTTGCCGGTAGCGCAAAGGAGAAGCCCCAGGTAGCGGAGGTTATAGCGGTAGGACCCGGCGAGGTGGTAGACGGAAAGACCGTTCCCATGAGCGTTAAGGTGGGAGATCGTGTGCTTACAAGCAAGTATTCCGGCACCGAGGTAAAGTGCGACGGCGAGGAATACATCATAGTAAAGCAGAGCGATATTCTGGCAATCGTTGAGTAAACTCGCGCTTCTGTAGAATTGCCGCAGGCGGCGCGGCTATTATGTATGCCGTCATATCTGAATTGACAACCGAGAAAGGAAAATAAAACATGGCAAAGGACATTATTTACGGAATAGAAGCAAGAAATGCTCTGCTTCGCGGAGTTGATAAGCTTGCCGACACTGTTAAGATCACTCTTGGACCTAAGGGAAGAAACGTGGTTCTTGAGAAAAAGTACGGCTCACCCCTGATCACTAACGACGGTGTTTCTATCGCAAAGGAAATAGAGCTTGAAGATCCTATGGAAAACATGGGTGCTCAGCTTGTTAAGGAGGTTGCGACAAAGACCAACGATGCTGCCGGTGACGGAACCACTACCGCTACTCTGCTTGCTCAGGCGTTCATTCGCAACGGTATGAAGAACGTTACTGCAGGAGCTAATCCTATGGTTATCCGTAAGGGTATCCAAAAGGCTGTTGAGTGTGCGGTTGAGGCTCTGCGGGCAAATGCGAAAAAGGTCAATGGTACCGAGGATATTGCCAGAGTCGGTACTATTTCCGCGGGCGACGAGGTTATCGGTACGCTGATCGCGGATGCAATGGAGAAGGTTACTTCTGACGGCGTAATCACTGTGGAGGAATCCAAGTCTGCAGAAACCTACTGCGAGGTAGTTGAGGGTATGCAGTTCGATCGCGGATACATTTCTCCCTACATGGTTACCGATACCGATAAGATGGAAGCTGTTATCGACGATGCAATGCTTCTTATCACCGAAAAGAAGATCTCCAATATCCAGGAAATTCTTCCTCTGCTTGAGGGTATGATGCAGGCAGGCGCAAGCCATAAGCTGGTTATTGTCGCAGAGGACGTTGAGGGTGAGGCTCTTACCACTCTTATTCTCAATAAGCTTAAGGGTGTATTCACTGCCATTGCTGTCAAGGCGCCCGGATTCGGAGATCGCAGAAAGGAAATGCTCCGCGATATCGCTATCCTTACCGGCGGAGAGGTCATTTCCGATGATATCGGACTTGAGCTTAAGGATGCCAATATCCAGATGCTTGGTCGCGCAAGACAGGTCAAGATCTCCAAGGAGAATACTATTATCGTTGGCGGAGCAGGGGAGCAGAGCGAGATCAAGGCACGTATCGGTCAGATCCGTGCGGCTATCGAGACTACAACCTCTGATTTCGACCGGGAGAAGCTCCAGGAAAGACTTGCAAAGCTTTCCGGTGGAGTTGCGGTTATTAAGGTCGGTGCTGCTACCGAAACTGAAATGAAGGAAAAGAAGCTTCGCATAGAGGATGCTCTCAACGCAACAAGAGCTGCTGTTGAGGAGGGTATCGTAGCAGGTGGAGGTGTTTCCTTCCTGAATGTTATCGAGCCCGTCAAAAAGCTTCTTGCTACCGTAAGCGGCGACGAGAAGGTTGGCGTTGATATTGTTGTCAAGGCGCTTGAGGCTCCTGTACGTCAGATAGCCGAGAACGCAGGCTTCGAGGGCTCTGTTATTGTCGATAAGATAATGCGCAGCCGCAAGGTTGGCTACGGCTTTGATGCGGCTAAGGAGGTTTATACCGATATGATGGAGGCAGGTATCGTTGATCCTACCAAGGTTTCCCGTTCTGCTCTTCAGAATGCGGCTTCCATTGCATCCGTGGTCCTTACCACTGAGGTTCTTGTTGCGGATAAGAAGGAAGATAAGCCTGCTACTGCTCCTGCTGCTCCGGATATGGGCGGTATGTATTGATCTGAGCGAAGCACGCGGAATAAAGCAATATCCCTATAAATAAGAAAGCAAGCTCCCCCGTGGCAATTGAACTGCCCATGGGGAGCTTGCTTTTATGTATCGGTGAAAGCTCTTTTTCTTATTTCGGCGGAAAGCAAATATGCTAAAGCTACGCACACCGCATCCTTCAGTAAATAGGGGAGAGAAGAGATGAGTGCGGCGGTAAAAAGATTGCTTTGT
The DNA here is from genome assembly GCA_017503165.1 of Clostridia bacterium. Taxonomy (GTDB): domain Bacteria; phylum Bacillota; class Clostridia; order Oscillospirales; family CAG-272; genus SIG673. Next base: position 4,714 of record JAFVTO010000021.1, read on the forward strand.
GATATCGCGGAAAACTGTATTATTCCGCAAAGATGGCAAAGCAATACGCCTAATGTACCGTGTAGGAGCGAGTATAACTTTTCATGTCTTGACCATTTTTGGGTTTGGCTGAGCCCGCAAAAAAGAGCGAGCAACGGAAATCCCCAAAGGAAACCGCCGGTAAGCGAAACTATTCTATGGAAGCCGCCACTGAAGCCTGAAAAAACAGGAGCGCCCATTGCTCCGAGAGCGACGTAGACAAGGGAGGAAATAGCGCCAAGTTTTGCGCCGAGCAGATAGCCGCAAAGGGCTACCGCAAGTGTTTGCAGCGTAAGGGGGATCCCACTTGGTAATGGGATGGCAAGCTGCGCGGAGACGGCTATGAATGCAGCAGAAAGCGCCATATTGATCATTGAAAATGTTTTTTTACGGTTGTTGTGCATCCATATCCCTTTCTTTGTTTTTTCCACGGTGAAAAAAGTTGAGCATGTTTCGGATAATTTCGGGTGACGGTTAATCGTGAAGTTTATGCCGGTCAAGAAGCTTTATTCTAACCTCTCCGTAAGTTAACTTCAAGACCTTTTTTTCGTTTGTAATGACTGTAAGAGAGCAATCATCGTTTATTCCGATAGCAGTTGCCTCCATTGTGCTATTCCCCAACGAGACCTCTACGCGCCTTCCGTCAAGCACCGACCGACTTATGTATTCGTTTATAAAAGCTTTGTCAAGCGCTTGCTCTGCACAGATGCTTTTTACGTAGGAGTCGGCAAAGTCTGCGAGTATTTCCGCCGCAAGCTGTGCGCGAACGTAGTCTGTAGATCCGCTGTATGTATGCGGAAACAAAGCTCCGGCAATGTGAGCAATGTTTTCAGGGAAGCCGTTGTCCGGCTCGCGGATATTCACACCTATTCCCAGTACGGCATAGTCTAAATTGGAGGTGTTTGGAATCAGCGCGCCCTCTGTGAGGATTCCGCATACCTTTTTCCCGTCGCAAAAAACGTCATTTACCCATTTAATTCCGCATTTTATTTTGCAAACCTTTTCAATAGCGCGGCAAACGGATACGGAAGCGGCAGTGGTTATCATGAGAGCCTTGTCTGCGGCGAGTGTAATACCTCTGTCGCTTGGGCGAAGCAGAAGGCTCATGTAAAGCCCTGAGCCCTCCGGAGAGAAAAAGCTACGGTCAAGTCTGCCTTTGCCTGCGCTTTGTGAATCAGCTATGATAACAGCCCCTTCGGCTTCACCCTTTAATGCCCGCTCCTTGAGTAAGGTGTTGGTGGATGGAACGCTATTTAAGCATTGGGTATTATACTTTATTTGTGTTTTCTTTTTTTCCAAAAGCTTTGACAGTATCTTGTTCATTGTCATTTCCTGTGTTTTCAGAATATCTATTCCGGTTTTCGGTATAACAGTATATCCAGCCCTTTTTCCTTTTCAGTGAAAAATACCCGAAAAGAGCTGCGACAAAAGCCCCCAGTGAATCGGTTATAATATCCTTCATCGTGTCGAAAAGTGCTGATTTTCCTATGAGCTGAGTACCGTCGTTAAGTCTGTATTTCTGCATATTTAAGTCCAGCGCTGTGTCAAGAGAAAACTCATATATTTCCCAAAGAGTGCCTACCGACAGGGAGAATACAAAGGCAAAGATGGTAAGGAATATGGGGGATAGCTTTTTTGTTACGTTATTCCTTCGCGTCATTACCGTTGCAAGCATAAATGCGAAAAATGCCGCCATTACACCGCTGAAACCGTGGAGAATATCGTCCCACAGCGGAACGTTGATATAGTAGCTCTGTACCTCTCCGAGAAAGATGGCGCAATACAGAAAGATAAGGTAAAGGAGATACATTGTGTCAGGGAAGGAAAAATCCAGCTTTCTTTTAAGTACCGTCGGAATGAATACTGCATATACCCCCAGTGCGCATTGGAGAAGGGAGAGGATATAGTCTGTATAGCTGACTGTATTCTGTAAGCCCTGAGAGATATCTCGCGCAAACGCAAAAGCAAGGTATCCGCCCGCCGCGGTAAAGGACAGTACGTTAAAAATTTTTAGTATCTGTATCACGGTCTTTGCGCCGTTTCTCATAAAGCAAGCCGCCTCTTTCATCCAAAGTATAGCATAAGTATTGGCTTTTTTCAATGCAGTTAGAGGCATTACGCTAAAAATTAACATCAATTTAAAAATTTAACGAAATCATGCTTGAAAAGAATGTCAAGCGTGGTATAATAAAAACAAAACAGTGTAAGGAGAAGAACGGCAATGACTTACGTTATGGCGGATATACATGGGCAGTATGACAAATATATAAAGATGTTGGAAAAAATAAACTTCACGGATGATGACGAGCTATACGTTATAGGTGATGTAGTGGATCGCGGAGAGCATCCGGTAAAACTGCTTTACGATATGAGTATGCGCTCCAATGTTTTTCCTATTTTAGGAAATCACGATTATCTTGCCGCAGCACTGCTCAGCAAGCTTTCCGGTGTAATAACTGAGGATAATTTTGGCAAAATGTTGGATGCTGAGACTACGAAGCTACTTACCGATTGGATAATGGATGGCGGTGTTTCCACTCTTACGGAATTCAAAGCACTCTCACCTGAGGATCGCGAAGGGATACTCGATTATCTTCTGGAGTTTGAGCCTTATATGGAGCTTACTGTGGGCGGTAAAGATTACGTTATGGTTCACGCGGGAATTAATAATTTTTCTCCTGAAAAGGATATGAGCGAATATGATGTTGACGATCTGATCTATGACACTGTTGATTATACAAAGCCTTATTTCAAGGATAAGACCCTTGTGACAGGGCACGTTCCAACATCTGAGATATCACCGGAGTATGAGGGAAAGATCTACATCGCTAACGGACACATAGCAATAGATTGTGGGGCAGGCTACGGACTGCCGCTCGGATGTATTCGCTTGGACGATATGGCTGAATTCTACGTTGACTGATTAGAACAACCCACAAATCTGAAGTAAAAAAAGCGCGAGCAGGAGTTTTTCGCTCTGTTCGCGCATTTTTATGTATTCAAGCTTTTTTATTGTGCTCGTGGCAGAGAATGGATGACCGATATGATTATCCCAGCACCTCTTTTATAAGCTCCAGCATTTGTCCGTGGAGCAGACCGTTGGTGGCGAGAATGTCACTCGGATCTGTAAGTGACGGCGGGTTTCCTTTGAAGTCTGTTATGCGTCCTCCTGCTTCTGTGATTATCAGCGAGCCTGCTGCATAGTCCCAGGGCTGAAGCCTTCTTTCAATAAAGATATCGTTATATGATGCGGCTACATAACAACAGTCAAGAGCGGCAGAACCGAGTCGCCGGATATCTTGAGTGCGGTCGAAGATTGCTCTGAATAGTTTGAAATTGCTGTCCACTAAATCTTTATGGTAAGGGCTTGTTCCAATTGTAGTCAGTGCATCGGAGAGCCGGGTTATGTTAGAAACGGTTATTCGCTCCTGTTTTGTGTTGTGCTCGCCCCATTCGCGGTAGGCTCCTTCGCCCTTGACTGCATAAAACATATTTCCGCTTTTGGGGTTAAAAACTGCTCCGAATATTACCTCATCCCCAGCGGCTAAAGCAAGAGAAACGGAATAATGCAGAAAATCGTGCATTAGATTTGTGGTTCCGTCGACCGGATCAAGAATCCAACGAAACCCCTTGGTTGCGGTACGTTCTGTGTCCTCTTCCGCAAAGAACTCCGCTTCGGGGAGTAGCTTTTTCAATTCGGTTCTCAAGTATTCCTGTATTGCCTTATCCGCAGCTGTTACGAAGTCCTTTTCGCCTTTTGTGTCTACATGTGATACTGTTTCACGGTTTTCTGTTATTCTGCCGGCACGACGTATTGCAGAAAGAATCATGCTGTAATCTCTTTTCATATTAATCACCATTCCTTTGTTCGGCTCTGCGCGCCGAAAGGCGCAAAGAACGACGTGAAAGTATCTGCTGCTTAGTTTTCAGCCGCGCAACATCTTTCATGCTAAAAACCATTGCTTAAAAATCTGCTAATGCAGTTATGTTTCAAGATCGGAGCTCTGTCCGACGCATATGAGTGCTTGAATAATTCAGAAGGGAAGCTCAATGTCTTCATCGGAACCGGAGCACCTTGACAGCGCGATTGGCGCGTAAGCAATTATATTTTCGGCATGAATGTGGCACAAGGTATATACCATTGCTGATGAGTAATCCAACCAGTTTTCCGACCAATCTTCCGGTAAGCTCTCTCTTTTAACGTAGATATTTAGCAGTCCGTCGCATTCGGCGAAGATCTGTTCGCCAACAGCTTCAACTGAAGTGGGAAGTGTGATCTCGGTTATTTCGGTGCAACCGAGGAAGGCTTTCTCTCCAATGTATTCCAGCGAGCTTGGAAGATTGAGCGAGGAAAGACTGCTACAACCTGAAAACGCCCAATCATTTATTTCCGTAAGTCTATTTGGAAATATAACGTCCCGTAACGATTGACATGCAGCAAAAGCATATTCTCCTATTCTTTCAGTAGTCCCGGGAATATTTATTTCCTCAAGACGAAGACAGCCGCTGAAGGCACCGTCAGGGATCTCGGTCAGTGCTTCCGGAAGCTTTATTGAAGAGAGAGCTTCGCAACCGAAAAACGCATTTCTTCCTATTGAACACACACCTTCGGGGATTTCTATTTTACGAAGGGACTTGCATCCCCAGAAGGTTGAAGCATTTATCTCGGCAAGGCCGGAGGGGAGAAGGATATTTTCAAGAGAAAGACAGTATGAGAAAGCGCGCTCACCTATAGTTTTCACTGTTTTCGGTATATTGATAGATTTCAAGTCTGCGCAATCTGCAAACGCCCATTCTCCTATGGCTACCGTGTTTTCCGGAAGAGTTATTTCCACCAGGTCTTTGTTGCTTATATCAAGGACGGTTATTTCTCCGTTTTCGTTTTCTTCGTATATCAGATCGCTTAATATTGAGTTGTTCATGAGTCTTTAATCCTTTGCACTTTATTCGGACAGAGGCAGGAACGGAGGCTTATGCGATTGCTCCGTTTCCTATCCGTTTTGGTATTGCATTCTGTTCGGGAGACTGTCAGACCTCAAATGCCCAATTTCCGTTTTTGAATATCGGTACTTTTTTGCCGTCAGCGGTTATACCCGTGATGTTTAGGTCGGTTGTTCCGATCATAAAATCCTCGTGGATCATCGAATCGTTTATTCCTTTTTCTCGGCATTCCTCGAGGGTATATTTTTCGAAATCCTTTATACAGTTGGCAAATCCGTTTCCCAAAGCCAGGTGGCAGGAGGCATTTTCGTCGAAAAGTGTGTTATAGAAGAGCAATCCGCTGTTATTTATTGGTGAATCACAGGGTACGAGCGCGCATTCACCGAGATAGGACGCACCTTCATCCATCTGTACCATGCGACGGAGAAGCTCCTCGTTCTTCTCGGCATGAACCTCAACAGCCTTGCCGTTTTCGAAACGTACTGAAAAGTTTTCTATAAGCTGTCCCTCGTATGAGAGAGGCTTTGAGGAATATACGATGCCATCTGCTTCGCCCTTTTTCGGTGTTACGAATATCTCCTCGGTGGGAATGTTGGGGTTGAAATAAATTCCCGAACCCAATGCGTTTTCACCGCCACCCATAAAGATCGCGTCGGGGATAAGTCCTACGCAAAGCTTTGTTCCGTTGCTCGCGCTGTATTCAAGATACCGAAGCTCAAGGGAATTAAGATAGTCGCAGCGGTGCGCGAGGGTACGGTTGTGATCGTTCCAGTTCTTTATTGCATCGGAGTCAAGCTCAGTGCCGACTCTCGAGCAGACCAGAATAGCTTCCCAAAGCTTTTCAACCGCCTGTGAGACATTTAGCTCCGGGAATATTTTTTTTGCCCATGCTTTTCCGGGAACTGCGGCGATACACCATTGATATTTGCTGTCCATCTTATCTCTGTAAGGCTTGATGATAGGGTATTTTGTCTGCATTGCCTTCTGAGCTTTTTCCTGATCCATGCCTACCAATCCGTCGGGATCCTCAGAAAGCAGATATATCATTGCGGGAAGAGTGTCGGCGCGGTGGCTGAGCTTTGCGATCTCCCAATCCTCGAGCTTTGAAAGAGTTTTGAGCGAGCGATAGCGGTTGTGAACCTTTTCAAGAGGTTGATAATTCCATTCAACCGTAACCTTTTTTGCGCCCAGTTTATAGCATTCCGTAACAACGTAAGAAACAAACTCCGGCTGATCCAGCTCTGCGCGGATCACTACCTCCTGTCCTTTTTTGACATTGATGCCGATCTCTGCTATCAATCGGGCATATTTGCGAAGCAGTGTTTTTTTCATTTGATGATATTTCCTTTCGGTCTGAATACTTTTATAGTTTATATCAGTTAGATTGTCCAAAAAATGCTTGACAATTCGGTGTTGTTGGTTTATACTGAAACTAGACAACAAACGATTAAAGGAGAAGAGAACATGAATGTAGTGGATATGTCGGGGTTTGTGCGCAGTATACTTAAGGTAGTTGAAAGCCATTACCTTGGAAACGGCGCATATTGCCGTTGGTTATGGCAGGATGAGATGGGAAGACGTCGCCTTGGCGTAAACGAGTACGGTTGCGCAGATGCAGCAAATATCCTTTATACTATTGACGAGTTCGTTTGTTCGGAGGAAGAGCGCGCCGCGCGTATTTCCGCGCTTAGGTCAATGCAAGATCCGGAAACAGGAATGTTTACCGAGGAGACACACCATACAATACATACAACGGCGCATTGCGCCGCCGCAATAGAGCTCTTTGATGTTAGACCGATATATCCGATCAAGGGGCTTCACAGGTATCTGAATTCTAAGGATGAGCTCTATGCCTTGCTTGACGGACTGGATTGGAAAAACCCATGGCCTCAGTCGCATCAGGGAGCAGGTGTTTACGCTGCTCTTACCAATTCAGGAGAAGCGAACAGAGAATTTTGTGATAATTATTTTGAGTGGTTCCGTGAAAACGCAGATCCTGTGACCGGTTTTTGGAAAAAGGGTGAGTCGGATAAAGCGAAGCTGTCAGACCATAATGACGAAACGGGAAGAGGACCGCTGTTTACTTATATGGCAGGCGGCTTCCATTATATTTTCAATCATGAGCACGCGCATCAGCCTATGCCGTATCCCGAAAAGGTTATAGATTCCTGTATCGATATGATAAACGCAGATAGGGGGTGCCATCCGCGCTTCATGAAGATGATAGGATTTGTGGAGATAGATTGGCTTTACTGCATAAATCGCGCACGCAGACAGGCTCCTGTTTACCGTGCGGAAGAGGTTCAGGCGGCAATCGAGAAATTTGCATCAATCTTTACAGATTACCTACTTTCGGTGGATGCCGAAAAGGACGATGAAATGAACGATCTGCACATGCTGTTTGGCGCGGTGTGCGCTTTGGCAGAGCTCCAAGCGGCGCTTCCGGGAAAGATACTTACCGAAAAACCACTACGCCTGGTGCTTAACCGCAGACCGTTTATATGAATTAAAGGAGAAGAGTTGTGGAAAAGATAGATATTTCACGCTTTGTTCGTGAATTGAAAGCTGTGGTTGAAAGTCATTATCTCGGAAACGGCGCATACTGCCGATGGCTTTGGCAGAATGAGAAGAAAACCCGCCGCCTGGGGGTAAACGAGTACGGTTGCGCAGATGCTGCAAATATTCTCTACAGTATAGATGAGTTTGTTTGCTCGGATGAGGACAGGAGGCTCCGTATAGAGGCACTTCAGTCGCTTCAAAACCCTGATACCGGTATGTTTACAGAGGAAACGCATCATACCATACATACCACCGCTCATTGTGCCGGAGCATTGGAGCTTTTTAACGTGCGTCCCAAATATCCGATAAAGGGGCTCCGGAAATACCTCAAAAAGGAAAAGCTATATGAGCTTATGGAAGGACTGGATTGGTTTGTAAATCCGTGGTCCCAGTCCCACCTTGGAGCGGGGGTATATGCCGCGCTTGCTAATTCCGGAGAAGCTACTCCGGAATTCTGCGAGGATTATTTTGCATGGTTTCGCGAGAATGCAGACAGTGTCACCGGTTTTTGGAAGCCGGGATATTCAGATGTTTCACCGTGGTTCAGTGACGATCACGTCAACAAGGGCGCTCCGCGTTACTACTTTATGGCGGGAGGATTCCATTATCTTTTTAATCATGAGCATGCACATCAGCCCATGCCTTACCCCGAAAGGGTAATAGATACGTGTCTCGAAATGTATAGTCGCAAAGCCTTGGGGGCACATTTTTGCGCATCTATAGGATTTCTTGAGGTGGATTGGCTGTATTGTCTCAACCGCGCATGCAGACAAAGACCTACGTACAGGGCAGAGGAGAGCATAGCGGCAATTGAGGATTTTGCGGTGGCTATCACCGATTACCTTCTTTTGCTTGATACAGAAACTCACGACGGAGTCAACGACCTGCACGCATTGTTTGGTACCGTGTGTGCTTTGGCTGAGCTACAGGCGGCTCTTCCGGGCAAGATAGTCACGGATAAGCCGCTCCGCCTTGTACTTGACCGCAGACCGTTCATCTGATCAATTCTGTTTCTGAACACTCTTGTACTCGTTGTAATAACGGTAGTAGGGGCAGGACGCGGAACGGCCGGTCATAAAATCTACCATTTCATCCTCGTCCAGATCAAGGGTACAGATATCAGTATCAGCTTCGTCGTCATAATCGAAGTACATACAGCTTTCGCAGTTTGTTTCCTTTGGACGTGGCTTTATGTATTTTGGGGGAGAGATTTTGTTTTCCATTGGCTATGACCGTTCCTTTAGTTGTTTTTACTGAGTTTCAGTATACCATAAAACGGAGAAAAGTCAATGGTTTTTGCGGAATCGCCGTTTATTTTTACATTATTTTTGCTTTTTCGGAATATAATAACGGAGATGATTTTTATATCCGAAAGGCGGTATCAAATGTACGGCGGTATTATAAGGAAGCTGTTTTGGGCGGCGTTAATTGCCGTTATTATTTGGGGAGCTTTAAGATTTTTGCTCCCTCTCGCTCTTCCGTTTATTTTGGCATGGATGGTTGCGTTCTGTCTTCAGCCCGCGGTAAGGCTGCTTTCAGGAAGATTCGGTGTGAGCCGCAGACCGGTGGCGGCAGTGTTTGTCTCCGTGACAGTGCTCGGGATAGGTACGGTAGCATTTCTTCTGGTTAGCAGGTTGTTCTCCGAAACAGGTCGCTTTATCGCACAGCTTGGCTCCGAAACTAACGGCGGGATACAAAGCTTTTTTGACTCGCTTAACGGGATGATTTTAAAGGTGCCGTTTCTGTCAACTTTTTTTGGTGATGTGTCGGTGATGGTGGAGGCGGCTCTTACAGAGCTTATCAGTGGTATAACCGCCGCTTTGCCATCGTTTATAGCTGAAATACTGAGCGCGCTGCCAAGTTTCTTTTTGTTTACAGTTATTCTTATAATGGCATCCTATTATTTTGCAGCAGATTACGATGAAATAAGCGAAAAGATGTTGTCTGTTCTGCCATATAAGCTCAGATCGGCATGGGAGAGCTTCAAGGAACGTCTTATGAGCGCAGGTATACAGTATCTTAAGGCTTGTGTTATACTCGCATTTATAACATTTGCGGAGCTTTTGGTGGGGTTCTTTACACTGGGAGTGCCGTACGCATTTACCCTTGCACTTATTATCGCGCTTGTCGATATGCTCCCTATTTTGGGAGCGGGAACGGCATTGGTACCTTGGGCGATATGGGAATGGGTGACGGGAGATACCTACTACGCTATCGGTTTGTTTATAATCTTTGCGGTTGTATCTGTAGTGCGGAGATTCGCTGAGCCAAGAATAATAAGCTCGGGCATAGGTCTTTCTCCGATCACGACCTTGATTTCAATGTATGTCGGGTACAGGTTTTTCGGACTTGGCGGACTGTTTCTCGCGCCGCTTTTCGCGGTGTTGATTTTAAATGCATTTCCTCAATCATTGGCTCAAAGGCTTGGAATGAGGTTTGAAAATTACGGTAAAAAAAAAGAAAGGTTTGGTATTAAAAATGAATGAATCGATCTATTCAGCAAGGTTTATCAGCGGTCCTGAGGAATGGGAAAGACAGTGTCCTGTTTTTCGCCGTGGGCTCAAAATAACCAAGGAGTGTGTGAAAGCCACGATGTGTGCATCATCACTCGGTGTTTATACGGCGTATATAAACGGACAGAGGGTAGGAAAACAGGTGCTTACACCCGGGTGGACCGATTATAAAACACGACTGCAGTATCAGACGGAGGATGTGACCTCGCTTATATCCTGTGGGGATAACGAAATAATAATTTCGGTCGGACACGGTTGGTATGCGTCCAGAATCGGAACTCCGAATAATACCAAAGGAATATATTCCCAGATTCCGTATGCAATCGCCGCGCTGACTGTGGAATATGCAGATGGTAGCAAGGAGACGGTTTATACTGACGAGAGCTGGTCAGTAGCACGGTCCGCCGTACTGATGAGTCAGATATACGACGGAGAGACCTACGATGCGCGCAAAACTGAGTTTGAGTGGATGCCGGCTATAGTTTCCGAAAAACCTACGTCCATCCTTATCCCCCAGGAGGGAGAGGACATTCTGGAGCTTTGCCGCACCTCTGCTGTAAAGCTGATATATACCCCTGCGGGAGAAACGGTGATAGATTTTGGTCAGGAGGTTACGGGATACGTTGAGTTTACAGTTAAGGGAAGCTCAGGACAGACTGTCAAGATCGAGCATGCCGAGATACTTGACAAGGACGGAAACTTTTATAATGAAAATTACCGTAGTGCGCTCTCAATGGTCACATATATTTTACGCGACGGTACACAGACTTATAAGGCACATCATACGTTCTACGGATTCAGATACATAAGGCTTACCGATTGGCCCGAGGAGATCAAGCTTGAGCACTTTACTGCAATTTCCGTTTATTCGGACATGAAGCGCACCGGTTGGTTTGAGTGCGGTGTACCAAAGGTAAACAAACTTTTTTCGAATATTATATGGGGGCAGGTGGACAACTTCCTTGATATTCCCACCGATTGTCCGCAAAGAGATGAAAGACTGGGATGGACAGGAGATGCAGAGGTGTTTTGCCGTACTGCAACCTTAAATTTTGATACTCGGAAATTCTTTAAAAAGTGGCTTCGCGATCTATGGAGTGAGCAAGAGGCATTTAATGGAGCAATACCCCACATTGTGCCAAACCTTTGGAGTCACCAGTTCAGCTCTGCAGCATGGGGAGATGCGGCTACCGTTTGTCCTTGGGAGATCTACATTGCGTTTAATGATAAAGAGGTGCTTTCTGACCAGTTTGACAGCATGAAGGCGTGGGTTGAATACATAAGAGGAATGGGCGATGAATACCTGTGGAACGCAGGCAGTCATTTCGGAGATTGGCTGGGAATAGATGCGCCTGAGGGTTCGTATAAGGGCTCTACAGACCAGTACCTTATTGCAACGGCATATTATTACCTTTCTTGCGGATTGCTGGTAAAGGCTGGAAAGGTGCTCGGAAAGGATGTATCCGAATACGAGAAGCTTGCAGTAAATATCAAAAAGGCGTTCAACAGTACATATGTGGCGGGAGAGGGAAGACTGACCAGTGATACACAGACGGCATACGTTGTAGCGCTTGATTTTGGTCTTGTAGATAACAAGGCTCTGTTTGCAAAGCGTTTGGTAGAGCTTATCGAAGAAAGAGGTGATGCTCTTTCTACCGGATTTGTGGGTACGCCGTATCTTCTCCGTGTTCTTTCAGATAATGGCTACAGCGAAAAGGCGTACACTCTTTTGCTCAGAGAAGAATTTCCTTCCTGGTTATTCTCTGTAAATATGGGCGCAACTACCATTTGGGAGCATTGGGACGGATTGCGTGAGGACGGCTCGGTATGGTCAAAGGATATGAATTCCTTCAACCATTACGCCTATGGTTCGGTTGCCGCTTGGATGTACGGAAACGCCGCAGGTATAAAAATTGATGAAGCAAAGCCCGGATACGAGCATTTCTTTATCACTCCCGAACCTGACGAAAGATTGGGATATGTTAAGGCAAGGTATGAAAGCAGATACGGCAGCATTCGTTCCGAATGGAGATATGAGGGGGACAAGATCAGATATTGCTTTGAGATACCTAAGGGCACAACCGCTGACGTTACTGTTGGCGGCGTGACAAGAGTATTGGGCGAGGGTATATGGTATATCTGACCAAAGGATGTGTCGAATTTTGTATAAAATGTAAAATCAATAAGTTGTCTTGACAAACAGGATGAAAAGAGTTAAAATAATAAAGTATTGAGTTGTTGTTCATGAATAATGGCAATGGCTAAAAATGCTTGAAGCTCGTGAGAAACAGGACGTTGTGTTTTGCGAAAGTAGTGTAAAAATGGAGTGTGTATTTTCGTGCACTTAGCAGACGCAAGCACAAAAAAGAATCTGAAAGGAATGGACAAAAAATGGAAATGGCGATTGCCATTGCGCTGTTTATTGTAGGTCTTTTATTACTTATCAAGGGCGGAGATTGGTTCGTTGATGGGGCTACCGGGATCGCTCACAGATTTCACATCCCGGAGCTTTTGATCGGTGCGACGATAGTTTCCATCGGTACAACTCTGCCTGAGGTAATGGTCTCAGCAACAGATGCATTCAGCGGAAAGGGCCAAATTGCGTACGGAAATGCGATCGGATCTATTATATGCAACACTTCCCTTATAGCAGCGATAACAGTTGCTATCCGCCCATCTTCGATAGACAGAAAAACTATTCGTATTCCGATTGCGTTTTTCTTCGGCTCTGCAGTTATATACTCCTTGGTCGCATATACGACAGGGTATTTCAGCAGACTTGTGGGTTTTGGATTACTTGCTATATTTGTTGTCTACATCGTGCTTTCTGCGTTGCGTGCACGCAAATCTCTTGTTGCTGAAGCTAATGTAGGCAGGATTTGCGGCGAAGGCGGTGATTCCGTGGAGGTCGAAGACGCAGATGAGGTAGCTGAAAAGGCATCTCCCGTTTGGAAGGATATTGTTTTGCTGGTTATAGGAGCGGCTCTGATCGCTTTGGGGGCAAATCTGTTGGTTAATAACGGAACTATAATAGCGGAAAAGCTTGGCGTTCCGGAGGCTGTAATTGCCTTGACCTTCGTTGCATTGGGTACGTCGCTTCCGGAGTTCGTGACTGCCATAACATCTCTTGTGAAGGGGCACGGTTCTCTGTCGCTTGGAAATATAATAGGAGCGAATCTCTTTAATCTGGTGCTTGTAAGTGGAGTAGCAACGGTAGTATCTCCGTTTCCTATTCCGAATAACAACCAGATAATGGGGATAAATTCGTCTTTGTTTGTTGACATTCCTGTTATGTTCTGCGTAATGCTGATACTTACGGTGCCGGCTTTGATACGCGGAAAGCTTTCGAGAATACAGGGAATAGCATTGCTTGCGATATACGCTGCATTCTGTGTATTCCAATTTACTATGTAATCAAATTAATTTATAAGGAGATATAAAAAATGCTGGTTTCTGCAAAGGAAATGCTTGAAAAAGCAAAAGCAGGTAAGTATGCCGTAGGACAGTTTAACATCAATAACTTGGAGTGGACAAAAGCCATTCTTCTTACCGCTGAGGAGCTTAAGTCTCCCGTTATTCTCGGTGTTTCAGAGGGCGCTGGTAAGTATATGTACGGCTACAATACCGTCGTTGGTATGGTAAAAGGAATGATCGAGACACTGAAGATCACTGTTCCCGTAGCTCTTCACCTTGACCATGGTTCTTATGAGGGCGCATATAAGTGTATTGAGGCAGGCTTTTCTTCCGTAATGTTCGACGGCTCCCACTATCCTATTGAGGAGAATATAGCAAAGACCAAGGAGCTTGTTGAAGTTTGCAACCAAAAGGGACTCTCTCTTGAGGCAGAGGTAGGATCCATCGGTGGAGAAGAGGACGGAGTCGTCGGTATGGGCGAGTGCGCAGATCCCGATGAGTGCAAGATGATTGCTGATCTTGGTGTAACTATGCTTGCAGCAGGTATCGGTAATATTCACGGTAAATATCCCGCAAACTGGGCGGGTCTTTCTTTTGAGACTCTTGCCGCTGTTTCCGAGAAGGTTGGTTCTATGCCGCTTGTTCTTCACGGCGGAACCGGTATTCCCGAGGATATGATCAAGAAGGCGATCTCTCTGGGTGTTTCCAAGATCAACGTTAATACCGAATGCCAGCTCTCCTTTGCTGCAGCTACCAGAAAATATATTGAGGCAGGCAAGGATCTTGAGGGCAAGGGCTTCGATCCCAGAAAGCTTCTCGCTCCCGGCACCGAGGCTATAAAGGCTACCGTTCGTGAGAAAATGGAACTGTTCGGTTCTGTAGGACGCGCTTGATTACTTGAACTGTCAAAAAGAGTAATTTGGTTTACCTGCCGCCGTTTTTCGGCGGTGGGTAAATTGTTTTCAGGGAGGAAAGCTCATGCTGAAGGTTTTTATCGCTTCGACCGATATTGCTGATATGGCTTCCTATGAGAGAATAAGACTTTCTGATTATCGTATCAAAAAGATAGAACGCCTTAGACCCGAGGAGGGAAAAAAGCAGAGTAAGGCTGCCTGTTTATTGCTTGCATATGCGCTGAAGGAAAGCGTCGAAGTGGATGAATATACCATGGAATACGACGATGGGGTCAATGGCAAGCCTTTTTTTAGGAACCGTCCGGAGATATATTTTAATGTAACTCACACCAGAGGCATTTGCGCTGTTGCGATTTCTGACAGGTCTGTCGGGATAGACGCGGAATATAAGATGCCGCTTACACCGACAAGAGTCAAAGTGTTGAAAAAACGTAAATTCTTCGTTCCGGAGGAGATAGCCGATTTTTCACTTCGGGAGGGGATTGATGAATTGGATTGCGATGCGTTTTACCGTTTATGGACTGCAAAGGAAAGCGCGGTCAAATGCTCCGGCGACGGTATAGGTATTGGTTTCAATAAGGTAGTAATACCCTATTTTACGGATAGATGCGAGTGTAGCAGTGGATTCATCACGGCTTTTTCAACAGATGAACACGTTATAAGTGTTTGTTCGGTCGTATCCGATATCCCTGAGGTTGAATGGATAACCGAATAGCAAATTTTGGATAGGTGCACGGTTTAATACGTGAGTTAAGAGTTTTGAAACTATAATTAGAGTCTTAAAACAGGAGAATAACAGAAATTATCTGAAGAATAAGATAAAAGATACTTGACAACACGAGATTGTTATGATAAAATAACACTCTACCGAATATATGAAACTGTATTTGGTGATAATACAATAATATATGGGGCCGCAAAGGTTTCGACAGGGATTCTGCGGCATGATAAGCGTGGCGGGCTGGGTAATCCCGTATAATGCCTACTTTAAAAAATAAACGACAACGATTACGTTGCAATGGCTGCTTAATTGACGCCGGGTATATCCCGGCTTCAATTAAGCGGTGCTGTGGCTTTTTCGCCACCCGTCGCCCCCGGAATTACCGCGATCCGGGCTGCGGCGTCATGTTAGCGGTGAACCTGAACCGTGAGTTCGCTCTTGTATCGGTCAGGCATTAAAGGGCTACTCTTTCCCCGAGCGTGTCTGTTTGCTCTCGGAGAGGGGAAGCTAATATAACAGACTGCCCACGGAGAAAGTTGTGTCAAGGGGTTTTTGGACACGGGTTCGATTCCCGTCGGCACCACCAAGAAAAGACTCAGGATTGGATACAATTCTGAGTCTTCTCAGTTAAATCCGCCTGTGTCGGAATAAATCCACTTCGTGGATGAAATCGCTACGCGATGAAATCTTGCTTTGCAAGGTTAAGGAGAGGCGGATTTGATTTCATCTGAAGCCGTAGGCTGAAGATTTCATCCAAACTCGTTTGGATTTCATCCTGCAG
>JAFVTO010000232.1 GCA_017503165.1 Clostridia bacterium
ACGCTGTCTCTTCCGGAGAGCTTTATACGGCTGCATCAGTCGGTTTTGATATGAGTCGAGTGTTTTTTCACGGAAACAACAAGACAGATGCTGATATTGAGTATGCTATTTCTCTTGGTGTAGGCTGGTTTGTTGTGGATAATACCGATGAGCTCGAGGCTATCGACAGAATTGCAGGAGAAAAGCAAATAAAGCAGAAGATACTGCTCAGGATCACCCCCGGGATAGACCCGCATACCCATAAAGCAATAGTTACAGGAAAGGTCGATTCAAAATTCGGTTCGGCTATTGCGACCGGCCAGGCAATGAAAATTGTTGCTGCGGCGTTGGTTTGCAAAAATATTGAGCTTTACGGTTTTCATTGCCATATCGGAAGTCAGATATTTGAAATAGAGCCGTTTATCGATGCGGCTGAAACTATGCTGAGTTTCTCTGCTGCTGTGTTGGAGCGGTTTGGCTTTGAAACTAAGGTATTGAATCTCGGCGGTGGCTTTGGCGTCAGATATGTAAAGGAACACCCAAGTTTTGATTATGCTTCCGCCATTGGCTTTCTTGCAAAGGAAATGAAGAATGCTTGCGCTAAGCTGAATATCAAGCTTCCTGCGGTTGTTCTTGAACCCGGGCGATCTATAGTTGCCGATGCCGGAATAACGCTTTATACGGTCGGCTCAGTCAAAAGCATACCTGATGTTAAGAATTATGTTTCTGTTGATGGGGGAATGCCGGACAACCCGCGATATGCTCTCTATCAATCTCAGTACGAGTTTGTTATAGCAAACCGCGCCGCAGAAAAATCTGATTTTGCTTGCTCGGTCGCAGGGAGATGCTGTGAGAGCGGAGATCTGTTGGGTGAGAATATCATGCTTCAGCGTGCACGCAAGGGAGATATACTTGCCGTAGAGGTTACCGGCGCATACAATTATTCGATGGCATCAAATTACAACAGAATCCCAAGACCCGCCCTTGTAATGCTCAGAGGCG
Organism: Clostridia bacterium; assembly: GCA_017503165.1. GTDB lineage: Bacteria > Bacillota > Clostridia > Oscillospirales > CAG-272 > SIG673. Next base: position 982 of record JAFVTO010000232.1, read on the forward strand.
GAGAGGATTATGTCGCTGTTGCACGTGAAAGCTTCGAAGATTTGACGAGAAATGAAAAATGATTTTTCTTGAAATATTTAACGGGGATTATGATGCGTTGACCAAGACGCTGCTACTCGTTGTCCTGCCGGTCGTTATACTTATGAGCTTAAGTATTCATGAGTATGCTCATGCTCTTGTGAGTTATTCGTAGGGAGATCAGACAGCAAAGAAAAGCGGAAGACTTACTGTCAATCCGCTAAAGCATCTACACCCCATCGGAACACTTTGTATGTTCCTGTTTCAGTTCGGTTGGGCACGTCCGGTTCCGGTCGAGCCGAGATATTATAAGAACCCCAAAAAAGGAATGGCGTTGTGCGGTCTTGCGGGACCTGCCGTGAATTTGATGATGGGGATCCACTCGTACAGTGTTTACTGTATGTTTGTGTGGTTCGCTTCGCACAATGAGGTTTTCGTACTTATCCCCTTGATCGGATCAATGCCGGATCAAATGTTTATTTTTGTTGCTCAGACTATGGGATTGATAGGGTATTACAACATTCTGCTGGCAATTTTCAATTTGTTGCCCATTCCGCCGTTTGACGGTTCAAGACTTATGTACGCGTTTCTGCCCGACAGGTATTATTTCGGTGTGATGAAGCATGAAAGAACGATTATGTTTGTAGTGTTGGCACTACTGTGGATAGGGGTGCTTGATATTCTTTTCGATGCTGTTTTTACCGCTGTATCTTTTGTTGTGGAATCCGCTGTTATTGGGGGACTTGATGTAATACTGTCCCTTCTTTCCGGAGTTTGATAGCTACTTATTATTTTTTAGAAACGGGTTCGTTATGGAACAGTTGAGTTTTACGATCCAAAGCTTTGAGGGCCCATTGGATCTTCTGCTTTCTCTTATCAAGAAAAATGAAATGAATATTTGCAATATGCAGATCCATGTTATATTCGACCAGTATATGGAGTATGTCGATATGATGGAGCAGTTGGATATTGATATCGCAGGGGAGTTTATTACCATGGCGGCAGAGCTCATGCTGATAAAAAGTCAGATGATGCTTCCACGTGTTGCAGAAGAGGATTCTCCTTTGAAGCGATTGCAGATTGCTGTAATGGAGTATGCCAAAGCTACAAATGCGGCTCAGTATCTCAGAGAGCAGATGGAGAAAAATGACGGAGTTGTCTACCGCGATCCTCAGGAACCAGAGATAGGTATTCCTTTGCATTATGAGTTGAGGGTGCTCGAACGTGCATTCAGAAGGATGTTTGCTCGCGGAAAGGTAATGAAGGATATTCAGCAGAGAGCGCCGGAAAGAACACTGGAAAATCTCCTGAAGCACCGTGTCACGCCTATTCCGGAAAAGGTCATAGCCGTAATGCGATATCTTTACAGATATGGTGAGACGGATTTTGAGCATATTCTGCTGAATAACGAAACCCGTTCTGACCTTATCGCGACTTTCGCGGCGGTTCTCGAGCTTGTAAAATTCCAAAGGGTGTTCCTTGGCGGTGATTATGATAATCCTACACTCATACTTAACCGTTCCCACAGCATACAAAAGGAAGAGAAGAAGGAAGAGACTTGGGATTGAGCGGCTAAGAAAACGTGAAACCGAAAAATAATCAGTTCAAAAGAG
>JAFVTO010000233.1 GCA_017503165.1 Clostridia bacterium
GAGCTTCAAGAGCGGCAGGACGGTAAATTGAGCGCGTACTGTAAGACTGAGCGGATCATTGAACCCGGAGAATCGGTAACTGATATTCAGTGTTTTTACTTTTCGGGCTATTATTATTTGAAAAATTCGGAGCATTACGCGCTTATGGAGCCGGATATAATGACTGTGCGATATATAGAGGATGGGTATGTAAAAACGGCGTATTACGATTTCCTGTCACAAAAGCAGTCCCGGGATCCCGACACTGTCATGGCTTATTATTGGACTGATTCTGAGCTTGGAGATATGCTGCCAAAGCCGGATGCCAAGGCGGTACTCAAGGTGTACGACAGTGAGGATTATTTCAGCTTTGATGCTCTTGGAATAAGTAAACAGGAGTTTCAGAGTTACATTAGTGAATGCAAAGGTATGGGCTATACTGTGGATGCGGATTCCTATGAAAATCACTATTCAGCGGAGAACGGAAACGGATATAGCATCAGCATTTATTATGACAGTAAAGATATGATCATGGATGTAAGTGTAGAAAAGGACGGTTGAAGAGAGGGGGATCAAAAGGGTATATGAAGTTGAATGACAGATTAAAAGAATACAACGAAATGAACCGCAAAGCCAAATTGGCAGGGGGACCGGAGAAATATCTGGCCGGAATAGCGGAAGAGGCGTGCGAGCCTCTTCTCGAAGAACTCAATGAACTTAAAGCAAGGGAGGGGAAATTAATCGTCGCGCTCTTCGGTGTATCCTGCGTGACCGGTGTGATTATTGTGGGCATTGTCGCATGCGAGGTCAAAAAAAGATTAATAAACCGAAAGTTAAGAAAGACAACGGAAAAAAACGAGTGCGGAGCAAATAATGTTGAGGCATAGTGTTGGTTTTGCTATTACGGTAATAAAAAAAGGATACCCCCTTTTTGTTGGAGCGCCGTGTTTTTACGGCGGTAGGAGCGAAAGCGCGATAAGGCTTTTACATTTTTCAGCGGCTGTTTATTGACATTTTCCGTGTCGCGTGTTAAAATATACGTAGCATAGCTCTCGTATTATGTTGCATGATAGAAAGGAACCGCTACATAAATGAAAAAACTGAACGTTATTTTCGATACCGATGCAGGCTCGGATTGCGACGATATGATGGCGCTGGGATATCTGATCTATGCCCAAAAGCAGCTTGGTGTCAACATTAGAGCCGTGACCTATTCTCATGTCTCGCCGTTCGGCGCCGCCGCTATTCGCAGCACCTTTCGCTACTTTGGTGAAGAGGCGCCGACAGTTGGAGTCATGGTCGGCGGAAATCCCTTTGATGATCATTATGCAAAGAGTATTTCCGAGGGATTTGCCACATCTTCCGATAAAGCGGAGGCTCCGAGTGCGGTTTCTGTGCTTCGCCGCGCCCTGGCGGAATGTGACAGGAAATGTGTGATCTGCGCGGTGGGACCTCTTACCAATATAGGCGCGCTGCTACGCAGTGAGGCGGATGACATTTCTCCGCTCAGCGGCGTTGAGCTTATGAGGGAAAAATGTGAAAAGGCGGTGCTGATGGCGGGAAGGTTCGTGCCGGATCACACGGGCGAGTTAACTGCCGAATGGAACATTAAATGCGATATTACCGCTGCGCAGACGGTGGCATTGCTTTGTCCGGTTCCGATTGCATGGCTGCCTTATGAGACCGGAATCGACATGATAACCGGAAAGCCGATCATGAACAGATACGGCATGGAGTCCCCTATATCCATGTCTTTCTTGCTCTTTAAGTGGGCAAAGGAGGGTAGACACTCCTGGGATCCTGCCACGGCGCTCTATGCTGTGGAGGGTGCCGGTGCGTGGTTTACAGAGACGCGGGGGCGGGTGACGGTCAACAGTGAGGGAATAACTGTGCTTGCGCCCGATAACGGAGGAAATCACTGTGTTATCAATATGAATACCCGTGCTTGCACTGCTGAGCAGGCAAAGAAAAAAACCGCCGAATATCTGGACGGTTGTGTCATGAGGCTACACGAGGGACGGCTATGACGCGGCAAATCGCACTGTTTGGGCGGGAATCTTCGGCTGTGCCGAGCTTCGACTTTATCGGAGTCGAATGCAGACTTTGACGGAATCAAACGTCGATAATAAAGCTAACGTCCCCCCCCCGCGATAGTTCAATACCGAACAAGGGTTCAACGTGGTAGCAGAATTAATGGTTACGCCGGCTCCTTTCGTCACGCATTCGCGTGCCACCTTCCTCCCGGAGGAAGGCTAACAGAGTTTAAATTTGATCAAGGGTTCAACGTGGTAGCAGAATTAATGGTTGCGCCGGCTCCTTTCGTCACGCATTCGCGTGCCACCTTCCTCCCGGAGGAAGGCTAACAGAGTTTAAATTTGATCAAGGGTTCAACGTGGTAGCATAACGGTTGCGCCGGCTCCCCAGCCCACTATAACAGTTAAAAAGAGCAAGGATAAAAGGATAAACACCTTCTTCTTGCTCTTGTTCTTTTGATTGCTTTATCGCGTATTAATGCGTTGTCCCGAGTTGTACGTTTGGGCTTACTCCAGAATGAATACCTGCTCCATGATGGGCTGAGCGCCGGTAACCGGATCCATTTCCATTACCATTACGTCCTTCATATATTCATTCCAGCGATCGACTACCGGGGAGTCTGCCTGTGTCTTGGCGGCAAAGGCGCGTCCCTTTTCGCATTCATAATATCCGAACAGGGTGTCGCCTACGTTCCAGATGGTATAATTTTTGATTCCCGCCGCCTTGAGAACCTCTACCAGCTCCGGCCATATCTCATTATGGCGGCGTACGTATTCATCCTTCTTTCCTTCAAGAATTCTTGCGGTCCATGCGTATCTTTCCATTTTAAATTACCGTTCCTCTTTTGATTTATTTTTGGCTCTGTCACCTAATCTGACTGATTTTTGGCGGAAAAATACTGCGGCTTCCTACGGTTTTTGCTCGGTTACAGACACTGAAGTGTTTGCGCCTTGGCAAAACACTTGTCTTTCCCCAATTTTTTCTCGCCATACTATCCAAGTGATTGATCAGTCGTCCTCGGTGACAGAGCCTTATTTTTAAAACCTGCTTACGGGAAAAACAGGGCCGGGGGATCGGGAATGTTGCCTGAGCGTCGGTCAAACCAGCTTCTCTTCGCTGTCTGAGTATGCCGGGTAATCCCTTTCGTCCACGGTGACCGTTTCTCCGTCCGTCAGCACCAGCTTTACCCATGTGTCTGTCGGATCGTCGGAAATTACTACGTCTTTTATAGCTACCTCTCCGTTATTCGAGGGGTACAGCACTGTGGCGAACCTCTTCTCGGTCCCTACCGCCTCAAAAGAGAGGCAGGGGGCGTGGTGGTGCTCGAAGTCCTCGGAGTTTGCGCCGCCGCGCTTTCTCCAACCGATAAAGATAGGCTGCTTCTGCGCTACTATCACGTTGGGCTCCCGAGAACCGATAACGCTCATGGTCACACCGTCTCCGTGGTCTGCGGTGAAGCATTTTCCGTCTA
>JAFVTO010000234.1 GCA_017503165.1 Clostridia bacterium
CCCCATGTCGGCGTTGAAGGAGAGGGGCGTTGATACACTTCTTTCCGAGGTGGATAACTTTGTTGCCGAGGGAGAATGGCTGTTCCCCGAGGATGCGGTGACCGATCAGCCCGAAAGAGTTATTGCGGCGGAGATCGTCCGCGAAAAGCTCCTTCGCACGCTGGATGACGAGATCCCCCACGGAACGGCGGTGGTTATCGAGGAGTTTTCCGATAGCGGAAGGCTTCTGAAGATACGCGCGGAGATCTTTTGCGAAAAGCAGTCCCATAAGGGAATAATTATCGGCAAGAACGGAGAGACGTTGAAGCTGATAGGCAGCCGAGCAAGAGAGGATATGGAAAGGTTCTTTGATACAAAGGTGTTTTTGGATCTCTGGGTGAAGGTGAAGGAGAATTGGAGAAACAGCGACGTTCTTCTCAATAACTTCGGCTTCAACGGAAGCTCGGGCGGCAACAGCTGAGAGCATAGGGATGGTAACGCAGATAAAGGCGCTTGTGCTCGGAGATATAGTGTGGGGAGAGAACGATAAGCTTCTGACTGTTCTCACCGCTGAGTACGGAAGGATGTGCGTGGTGCTGAAGGGCGGCAGCAGCTTGAAAAGCAAGGTTGCCGGCGCATGCCTGCCCTTTGCTTATACCGAGATGACACTTGCGGAAAAGGGCGGTAGACCCTGGGTGAGAGAGGCAACCGAGATACGCGGCTTCCACGGGATCAGAAAGGAGCTGGAGTCTACGGCGCTCGCCCTTTACGTATTGGACGTTCTGACTGAGGTGTGTCTTGAAGACGGCGAAGAGAGCGAGATGCTGCAGCTGGCGCTCAACACGCTTCACGCTATAGAGAATAAGCTGAAGCCCTTAGGACAGATAAAGGCGGCGTTTGAGCTGCGGACAGCGGCGGCGTGCGGCTTTTCCCCCGATCTTGTAGCCTGCAATACCTGCGGCGAGGACAAGAGCCAATTTATGTATCTGGACGTTATGGACGGCGTTATGACCTGCAGAGAATGTCGGCAACGTCATATCCAGGAGCCGCCTGCCGAGGGGCATACCTCCATCGTGCTTATGCTGGATCGCCCTATATTGGATGCCATGCGGCTTATATCTTATTCTCCGCCCAAGAGGTTTCTTTCATTTCAGCTTCCGGACGGGGATAGCAGACTGTTTTGCTCATACTGTGAAAAATATCTGCTCAACCATATTGACAGGGGCTTTGCGTCCCTGGAATTCTTTCACTCCCTTGAGGGGCTGTAAGGATAAAGGCAAGTTTTCAGAAGGTTAGGTTATGACTAAATTCAGCAAAGCAATTAAAACACTTGAATTTGATAAGGTCGCAGAGATGCTCGCGGGATGCGCCAGAACAGAAGGCTCGAGGGAGTTGGCGAGAACGCTGTTTCCTGAGTCGGACGCGGTGCGCGTAAGGAAAATGCAGGCTGATACTGCGGCGGCAAAGCTTCTTATAATAAAAAAAGGACATCCGTCCTTCGGTGATGTCAGCGATATTTCGGATGCGGTGGAGAGGGCGCAGAAAAAAGCTACGCTTATTCCAAAGGAGCTTCTGGATATTGCGAACGTAATGCGGACGGCGAGAGGTCTTGCGGATTATTCCCGGGATGAGGAGCTGGGAGAAACGGCTCTCACACCGGTGTTTGGCAGACTTACCGTCAACCGTTTTCTTGAAGAGAAGATCACACGCGCCGTGCTCTCCGAGGATATGATAGCGGATGACGCAAGCCCCGCGCTTGCGGATATCCGAAGAAAGATGAGAGTGGCGCAGGGGCGGATAAGAGAGATGTTGGCAAAGATCGTATCCGGCTCGCTTAGCAAGTATCTGCAGGAAAATATCGTTACTGTGCGTAACGGAAGATACGTTGTTCCGGTAAAGGTGGAGTACAAAAACGACGTAAAGGGCTTTGTTCACGACACGTCAGCTACCGGAGCGACGGTGTTTATTGAGCCGTATGCGGTGCTTGAAGCCAATAACGAGCTGAAGGAGCTGGAGATAAAGGAGAGACGCGAGGTTGACAGAGTACTGCTTGAGCTCAGCTCCGAGTGCGCTACCTTCGGCGGAACCATATATCTCAATTATCTCAATATAACCCAGCTTGCGCTGATATTTGCAAAGGCGGAGCTGGCACTGAGGCTGGATGCCTGCGAGCCCGAGATATCCGAGGGCGGTAAGCGCAGGGTGGTTTACAGAGGCGCAAGGCACCCGCTTATTGACAGCCGCAGTGTGGTAAAGGTCAATATTTCACTTGGACAGGATTTTGATACTATGGTGATCACCGGTCCGAATACCGGCGGAAAGACCGTAACCCTCAAGACCTTGGGGCTGTTTTCAATCATGGCGCAATGCGGACTTCAGCTTCCCTGCGATTCTGCGGAGATAAGTATGTTCGACGATATTCTGGCGGATATCGGAGATGAGCAGAGCATTGAGCAGTCTCTTTCCACATTTTCCTCCCACATGACCAATATAGTGGCTATACTGGGCAACGTGACAGAGGGAAGCATGGTGCTTTTTGACGAGCTTGGCGCGGGTACCGATCCGGTGGAGGGGGCGGCTATAGCTATAGCGGTCATTGAAGAGGTGCGGGAGTACGGAGCTTTGTGCGCCGCCACAACCCACTATTCGGAGCTGAAGGAATTTGCACTGAATACCAAGGGTATGGTAAACGCAGGCTGTGAATTTGACGTTGAGACACTAAGACCTACGTACAGGCTTATAACCGGAACTCCGGGAAGATCAAACGCCTTCGCTATTTCCGAAAAGCTTGGGCTTTCAAGAGCGGTGATAGATCGGGCTGACAGGCACATTAAGGCCGAGGATCGCCGTATGGAGGAGATAATATCCGGGCTTGACGAAAAGCGGGTGGAGCTGGAAAAGCAGACGGCAGAGCTGGAGCGGCGCAAACGAGAGCTGGACTCATTTGAGCGGGAAAAGAGAAAGTATATAGACGATCTCACCTCACGGACTCAGCGGGATGCTCAGAACCTGCGGGATCAGGCGGTCCGGATGGTGGAAAGCGCGAGGGCATCCTCCGCGTTTGTATTCGATAAGCTGGACAAGCTCCAAAGGCAAAGTGATGCAGAGCGTTCAAAGGAGGCACTTGAAAGGGCGCGGGAGGACATTCGCCGGGAGATAAAGGGCTTTGATGAAAACAATGCGTGGGAGAATGTGTCGGAGCGGGAGGACGGAGAATACGTTCTGCCCCGTCCGCTTAAGATCGGCGACGAGGTGCTTATTTGCAGTGTGAATAAGCGGGGCGTGGTGCAGAGCAAGGCGGATAAAGCGGGCAATATAACCGTTCGCGCCGGTATTATTACCATGCGTACGCAGATAGACAACCTTCGGCTTATCGAGGATAAGGCGTCAAAGCAGGATAAAAAACCGAAGGGCGCGGTCAGCAAGCAGCTTGCCACAAGCGAATTCAAGCTTCAGATTGATCTCCGAGGGATGGTGTCTGACGAGGCGTGGGTCGCAGTGGACAAGTATATAGATCAGGCTATAATGGCAAACGTAAACAGCGTTACGCTGCTCCACGGCAAGGGAACCGGAGCATTGAGAAGCGCTATCTGGCAGATGCTCAAGCGGGATAAGAGGGTGGAAAGCTACCGTCCCGGTGCTTACGGAGAGGGTGACTACGGAGTTACCGTCGTGAATATAGTATCGCGTTTGTAATACTCGCGTACAGATCAACCGATTCAACCAAACAACAGAATAAGAAAACAACAAAACGAAATAAACGAAAGGATGAAATCGACATGGCAAAGTTTGAACTCAGCGCATTTACCGATGAGTATTCCTCATCCATAGATCAGCAGATAGAGGGGATGCTCAAGCACGGAATACACTATACCGAGCTTCGCGGAGTGGACGGACAGAACGTTTCCGTTATAAGCAAGGAAAAGGCAAGGGAGGTCAAGGCTAAGCTTGATTCAAACGGTCTTGCGGTATGGAGCATCGGCTCTCCTCTCGGAAAAATAAAGCTTACCGACGATATTGAAAAGCATCTGGAGCTTGCCAAGCATTGCGCAGAGCTGGCTCAGATATTCGGCACACCCAGAATGAGAGTTTTCTCCTTCTACGTTCCGGATACCGACAATATTTCACCGTATCGCGGTCAGGTCATGGATTGGATGGGAAGGATGCTTGACGTGGCAAAGGCTGAGGGAGCGATCCTGTGCCATGAAAACGAGAAGGGTATCTACGGAGAAAAAATTGAAGGCTGCGTTGACATTCAGAAGACCTTTGGCGGAGAATATAAGTGCATTTTCGACCCCGCGAACTTCCTGCAGTCCGATGTAAAACCCTTCCCGGATGCATTTGACGCATTGGGCGACAGTGTTTACTATATGCACATCAAGGACTGCAATGCGGCAAAGACAATAGTTCCCGCAGGCAAGGGTCTGGGAGGTATTCCCGAAATACTGAAGGAGCTGAACAAGCGTGAGGGACAGATGGTGCTCACCCTTGAGCCTCACCTTAAGGTGTTCAGCGGTCTTGCGGCGCTGGAGGCTGAGGGCGACGAAAGTGTTATTGGCAATACCTACGCTACCTCAGAGGAAGCGTTCGGCGCTGCTGTGGATGCGCTGAAGGCGATCATAGCCGATATTTGACCGGAATACTTGATATAGAGAGGACTGACGTGATGAGTGAATTAAAAATGCTTGCCCTTGACCTGGGAGCTACCAGCGGGCGCGGAATTATCGGCAGCTTTGACGGCAAAAAAATGGTTCTTGAAGAAAACCACCGATTTGACGACAGCTCGGTTGATATGACTGGAACCCTTCAGTGGAACATCAACAGCATTTATGAGAATATCAAAACCGCTATCGGAAAAAGCCCGAAGGACATAAAGAGCATAGGTATTGATACATGGGGCGTGGATTACGGCTTGATCGGTAAGGACGGAAGGCTTCTTGGACTTCCGGTGAATTACCGCGACTCAAGAACTGACGGAATGGTGGACTCCACCGAAGATATAGTGACCAAGGAGGAGCTGTATAACGTTACCGGAATTCAGTTTATGAATTTCAATACCGTATATCAGCTTCTGGCTGAGATGAGGACCAATCCCGGAATGGTGGAAAGCGCAAGAAAAATGCTGATGATCCCCGATCTTCTCAGTTATTTCCTTACGGGTAATGAGGTGAACGAATATACCAATGCCACTACCGGCGCTTTGGTGGATGCCCGCAGTCAGAAGTGGGCGCACGAGCTTATAAAGAAATACGGGATCCCCACTCATATTTTCGGAGATCTGGTAAACCCCGGTACCGTTATCGGCGGTCTTCGCGATGCTGTCAGAAGGGATATCGGTGACTTTGATGCCAAGGTGGTTTCGGTGGCATCCCACGATACCGCTTCCGCCATTGTTGCGGTTCCTGCGACGGGTGATGATTTCGTTTATATCAGCTCAGGCACCTGGTCGCTTATGGGAACAGAGCTCCGCGCTCCCGTCATTGACAAAAAGACTCTCGGATATTCATTTACCAACGAGGGCGGCGCAGACGGACGGATCTGCTTCCTTAAGAATATCATGGGACTGTGGATACATACCGAATGCAGACGTGACTTCGCACGCAAGGACGGCTTCAAGACCTCCTATGACGATCTGGCGGAGATGGGAGCAAGGAGTCAGCCCATGCGCTCTGTAATAGATCCGAACGACGTTATCTTTACTCCTCCGGGAAACATGACCGGAAGAATAGCGGATTATTGCCGCCGTACCGGACAGCCGGTACCGGAAACCAAGGGCGAGTTTGTCCGTTGCGTATTCGACAGCCTTGCGCTGTGCTACCGCGATACCCTTCGCAAGATAGAGGATATGACCGGAAAGAAGACTCCGTTTATCAATATAGTCGGCGGCGGAGCAAAGGAAACCCTGCTCTGTCAGTATACGGCGGATGCTTGCGGCATTCCGGTATTCGCAGGTCCGGATGAAGCTACCGCTATCGGAAACCTGGCTGTGCAGGCAATGAGCCAGGGCGAGATAGGCAGTATTTCCGAGGCACGTGAGGTCGTGCGCAATTCCTTCAACGTGGTTGAGTATCAGCCTGATGCTTCCACCGGAGCCGTTTGGGATGCGGGCTATGAAAAGTATCTTAAGCTGACAGGTCAGCTTTGATTATATATCGCGATAATAAAATGCTAAAAGTAATGTATGAGAGGTAAAAAATGATGAGAAACAGACAGGCTTACGAAATGGCAAAGGAGCTGTACGCTGAGTATGGCATAGATACGGATAAGGCGATAGAGAAGGTAAGCAATATCGCTATATCCATGCACTGCTGGCAGGGAGATGACGTTGGCGGATTTGAAAATCCCGACGGAGATCTGACCGGCGGAATTCAGGTGACCGGTAACTATCCCGGAAAGGCAAAAACTCTGGAGCAGCTTCGTCAGGACTTCGATAAGGCGGCATCTCTTATTCCCGGTAAGAAGAGAATAAATCTTCACGCAATCTATCTGGATGCTCAGGGAGAAAAGGTATCCCGTGAAAAGATCCAGCCCAAGCATTTTGATTCCTGGATAGAATGGGCAAAGGAGAGAAATTACGGTATTGATTACAACCCTACCTGCTTTTCACATCCCATGAGCGCCGACGGACTGACCATCAGCCATCCCGATAAGGCGGTCCGCGATTTCTGGATAGAGCATTGCATCGGCTCCCGTAAGATAGCGGCTTATATAGGTGAGAAGCTGAATAACACGGTAATCACCAACTTCTGGATGCCCGACGGCTTTAAGGATATTCCCGCTGACAGATACGGTACCAGACTTCGCATGAAGGAGGCTTACGACGAGATATTCAAGGAGCAGATAGACGAGAGATTCAACAAGGATTCTATCGAGAGCAAGGTGTTCGGTATCGGCGCTGAGAGCTGCACCATCGGCTCGGGCGAATTCTGCCTTGGCTATGCCGCAAAGAACGGCAAGCTGCTTACTCTTGATACCGGTCATTTCCATCCGACAGAGGTGGTTTCCGATAAGATCTCCTCAACGCTTCTGTTCCTTGACGAGATCCTGCTTCACGTTTCCCGTCCTGTCCGTTGGGATTCTGACCACGTTGTTATTCTTGACGATGAGCTTAAGGCGATCGCAAGCGAGATCCTAAGAGGAGATTTCACCGACCGCGTTCATATCGGTCTGGACTTCTTTGACGGCTCCATCAACCGTATCGCCGCTTGGGTAATAGGTACCCGCGCTATGCAGAAGGCGCTTCTGTACGCGGCGCTTGAGCCCGCTGCTCAGCTTGCCTCTCTTGAGAATAAGTTTGACTATACCTCCCGCCTTGCGATGATGGAGGAGCTTAAGACGCTTCCGTTCTCCGCCGTTTGGGATATGTATTGCGAGATGCAGAACGTACCTGTCAGAGCGAATTGGTTGCGTGAGGTAAAGCGGTACGAGGCAGAGGTTCTTTCGGCAAGATAATGGAAACGTTAATATATAGTGTGAATACGGTGGTGCCGATATTCATACTTGTATTCCTTGGTCAGCTTTTTGTAAGAATAAAGCTTTTTGATACGGCTTTTTTCGATACGGCAGAGAAGCTTGTGTTCAAGGTCGCTCTTCCGTGCAGTCTGTTTTTGAGTGTTTATAATGCGGATGCGGGCGAGGCGTTTGACGGGCGTCTGATAATATACTGTGTTATATGTATGCTTGTCAGCGCTCTACTACCCAGTCTTACCGTGCCCTTGTTTATAAAGGATAACCCCAAAAGAGGAGCGTTTATTCAAGGCGTATACAGGTCTAACTACGCCATACTCGGTATACCTTTGATAAAGCGGCTTTTCCCGGGAACAGGAGAAGCGGTAGCTGCTTCCGTGGTTCCGTTTGCCATTCCCATGTTCAATGTGATCGCGGTAATATTGCTTACGGTATTCGCCCCAAGAGAGGAAAACGGTGAGCCGTCGGGGAGCGGGGCATTGCTCAGACGCTCACTGCTGGGGGTAGTAAAAAATCCGCTTATCATCGGCGTGATGTTAGGTCTGCCCTTTATGCTTACTCCTATGGTATTGCCTGATGTGGTGTATTCCGGCGTGGGATACCTGGCTGATCTTTGCACTCCGCTGGCTCTTTTATGCCTGGGGGCATCCATCCGATTTGACCGGTTTAAGGGCAGAATAGGTCTTGCTGCAATTGCCTCGGTTTTAAAGGTGGTGGTAATGCCGGGTATATTCGTGACGGTAGCGGCGCTTCTCGGCTTCAGAGGAGAGCAGCTGAGCACAGTGTTTATACTGATCGGCGGCCCGATGGCAATATCGGGATACATTATGGCTAAGAACATGAAAAGCGATCATGAGCTGGCGGGGCAGATACTTTTGCTTACCACGCTTATGTGTACGTTTACGTTCTTCGGAGCGGTCTACCTTATGCGATATCTGGAATTGATATAAGTCTCTGCCGGGTGCGCTTGGGGAATTGCTTTTGCGCCGTTGGATTGTCTGCGACAGAGCGGTGTGAAGCTGAATATAGCATATACAGAAAAAGGACGGCAAGGGGTGCCTTCCATAGAGCAGTATACTCGAACTGACAGGAAAAGGACGGAGAGTGTTTACATTCTCTGTCCTCTTTTCTTGACAAGCACTGATTTAATTAAAGACATATTTTCTTGTGAAGCGCAATCCGCCCGTGTCATCCTGAGCGTAGCGTAGCAAAGTCGAACTGCGGAGCAGTGCGAGGCGTAGCCGAGCAGGATCTCGGGCGAGAACAGCATTC
>JAFVTO010000022.1 GCA_017503165.1 Clostridia bacterium
AGCTCGCGGATGCAGTATGCGTATTCTCCGCGATTCCGTTGTTCTGTGTGAGGATAAGGTTGAGTCGCTCCGTCGGTTTAAGGATGATGTCAAGGAGGTTGCCGAGGGATACGAGTGCGGTATCGGTATCGAAAAGTTCAACGATATTAAAGAAGGCGATGTTCTTGAGTTTTTCGAGATGGTAGAGGTTGCTCGCTGATTACTCAAAAATACTATCGTAGGCGTGTATCGAAGAAATTGGTACGCGCCTTACGTTTTTCTATAATACTAAGAGCAAAGAAAAAGGATGATTCTTTCAAATGGCTTTGAGAGCATGTGCTCCAGGAGCTGTGATAAAGGAGTAGTGATTGATATGTTTGCGATAAATCAAGGTTTTCTTCCGACAACCCCGGCGGAGATTACTGCTCTCGGATGGGCGCAACCTGATTTTATTTACGTTTGCGGTGATGCTTACGTTGATCATCCAAGCTTTGGAGCAGCCATAATTTCAAGAGTGCTCGAGGCGAAAGGATACCGTGTTGCAATGCTCTGTCAACCGAATTACCGGGATAAGACGGATTTTATGCGCTTTGGCAGACCCCGTCTCGGTTTTCTTGTTTCTGCCGGTAACATTGACTCAATGGTGGCTCATTATACAGTTTCGAAGAAGAAAAGGAACTACGACTATTATTCACCGGGAGGAAAGATGGGACTTCGCCCTGACAGGGCTTGTATCGTATATTCCAACAGGATACGTGAGGCATATGGGGATGTTCCGATAATCCTCGGAGGTCTTGAAGCATCGCTTCGGCGCTTTGCGCATTACGATTATTGGGACGATAAAGTAAGAAGAAGCATTCTTGTTGACTCAAGAGCGGATATTCTTACTTACGGAATGGGAGAAAACATACTGATACGTATAGCTGAGCTGCTTGATAAGGGCGTTCCGGTAAAAAAGATACGTGACGTCCGCGGTACTGTATATATTGCGGACAGAGAAAGCAAGGTGTTTTTCGATACTGTCGGAGAATATGATTACGATCAACTGAAGACGGACAAGTCTCTTTATGCGAAAGCATTTGGAGAGCAGCTTGGTGAGACGGATGCCGTGAACGGCAGAGCGATAATCGAATATTACGGAGCGAAGAAGTTGGTGCAGAATCCTCCCATGTATCCTTTGGAGCAATCTGAACTGGATTGGGTATATTCTCTTCCGTATACCAGGAGGGTTCACCCGATGTATGATGAATCGGGCGGTGTCCCCGGAATAAACGAGGTGGAGTTTTCTATTACCCATAACCGAGGCTGCTACGGTAGCTGTAGCTTTTGCGCACTCGCTTTTCATCAAGGAAGAGCGGTCAGGGCAAGAAGTGTAGCTTCTGTGCTTGAAGAGGCGAAAATAATAACTGGGATGCCCGGATTTAAGGGATATATTCACGATGTGGGTGGACCTACGGCTAATTTCCGCGGTCCTGCATGTGAGAAGCAGGTAACGGATGGAGTGTGCAGAAACAGACGGTGTCTTTCTCCTAAACCTTGCAGGAATTTGGTTGTTGACCACAGTGAGTATATGTCTATTATTGAGCGGATCGAGGCTCTTCCAAAGGTGAAAAAGGTATTTATCCGGTCAGGTATCAGATTTGATTACCTTATGTACGACAGTGACGACAGTTTTTTCCGTAAAATGGTTCGTGATAACGTAAGCGGACAATTGAAGGTTGCCCCTGAGCATTGCTGTGATTCGGTTCTCAGCCTTATGGGAAAGCCGTCCGTTGAAGTGTATAACGCATTTAAGGAGAAGTTTTTTAAAATCACAAAGCAGATCGGAAAGGAGCAGTATCTTGTTCCTTACCTCATGTCAAGTCATCCCGGAAGTACCCTAAATGAAGCGGTAGAGCTTGCATTGTACCTCAAACGCGGCGGTTATTCACCGGAACAGGTTCAGGATTTTTATCCTACCCCCGGAACGGCTTCCACAGTAATGTATTATACAGGTATTGACCCGGTAAGCGGTAAAAAGATTTATACTGCTACTGATTATCATGAAAAGCAGATGCAAAGAGCATTGCTACAATGGTCTCGTCCGGAAAATGCTTCACTTGTGCGCGAAGCATTAAAAAAATGCGGAAGGGAAGATCTGATAGGGTTTGGAGACTATTGCCTTATCCAGCCTGATAAAAAGGATATTCCCTTTCCTCTTGGTGCTAATCATGAAAAAAAGCTGTATTCAAATGCTCGTAACGGAGAAAAAAAGACAGCTGTTCAGAGAAATCGCTCCCATCGTAATGCGGACCCCCGCGGTTCAAAGAATGTAAATGGGAAGCAGAGTTCTCATGCAACGAGTACAAGATCATCCGGTATGCAGATTAAAAATGGCAGGCCGATACGGAAGGAAGGCTGGGCTCGCCCTAAAAAGAAAAAATAGTATGCAGCTATAAAGCCTGTCGCATGATGGGAGTGAGCCGTAGTATTTAAAGTGGTCGAAAAAAGAGATATGCTTCACGGTGGATGGCACCAAGGCATATCTCTTTTTACAGTAATTATTAGTTTTTTGGAGAAACGTCGTCTGCGAAGATCGGAGCTTCTTGCTCTACCTGATCCTGAGGATATGGATCGATCATATACTGCTTGATCTTGGGCCAGGCGGCATATGCAGCCATATATCCACCGTAGCCATATAAAAGAACAAATGGGAGTATCAGACCGAGCGGCATAATAATAGCCAGAAGGAAATAATCGAGAAGAAGAAGTGCAAATATTCCGAGGGCAGCCATTATATTTCTTTTGAGACCCAACGAAACAAAAATAAAGGCATTCTTCAGAATCTTAAAGATGGAAAGATCGAAGGTTATCAGTACTATGTATATATAGAATCTCATGATAAAATAAACGATAGTAATGAGAAGACTCGCGTAGAATATCATGGATCCGATCATTCCAAGACTCATGTTGAAGAAATGGAAAACGGTGCTGTAAACAAATACGGTGCAAAAGAGGAGATCAAGAAATCCCATTATAAAGCACTGACGAAGATTTCGCTTTATAGCATAGAAGAAATCATGCCTGAAAAAGATAGGATCTCCTTTTATAAGGTTTCTGAGGATATACGTTGTTCCAACGTTTGCGGGTCCCCAAGTGATAACTATAAGCGCTCCAAATCCGTAAACAATTTTGGTTGCGGTCGTCATAACACTCAGCGAGCCCTGGATACCGTGGATGCCAAATAGCGCCGCGGATACCGGATCAACGGATGACTGTATCTGACCGAGCAGTATTGGCAGCATTGAGGATGCCGGTGATGATATAGAGTCGCTGAGTAATCCCGAAAAAGCCAACAACAGTAGTATGACAGGGAAGTTTGCAACTAAAAAGGCCAGATTTACGGACATTATATGCGATATGTGGCGCCAGGAGAGCTTGAAAAAGTTCGATAATGTGCGAGGCACGTCCTCAGTGCCCTTGGCATATCCCTTTCCTGCAAACGGATCCTTGTGAAAAAGATCATACAGCGTAGCTTTGTTTCTGCGTGGTGAGTGTTTTGGCATTTGAAATTGCTTCCTTTCTGTATTGAGAGTCTGACGGTAAGCACATTTGTGATTTCAGTATTGTTTTGAAAGCTCCTCCGCTCTTTCCGAGCATGCTTGCATTGCTCGGGCAATAATATCTGAAAAGTTGTCTTGGTATAAAACGTTCATTGCTCTCTCTGTAGTACCTTTCGGTGAGGTAACCATACGTATCAGCTCTTCAGGAGTCTTTCCGGTCGACATAAGCATCTCGGCAGAGCCGCTTACCATAGCGCAGATTGCAGAGAGCAGATCGTTTGAGTCAATGCCCTCGCGTTTTGCTTCGCGGTAAATACAGTCTATGAAATAGTAAACGTATGCAGGGGCGCTTGAGGTGGCGGCAATAACAGCGTTCATCTTGTCTTCGGGGAGGATCATAGTCTTACCTAAAGAAGCAAACATGGCTTCAACCGTACAAAAGTCGTCATCTGAAACTAACTCGTTTCTTGAAAGAGCGGTCACCCCTTTTCCTATCATTAACGGAGTGTTGGGCATAGTGCGTATCACCGCCACATTTTTACCAAGCCCGCGACAGATGCTCTCGCAGCTGATACCTGCGGCAATTGAAATAAACACCTTGCCATCCGTAGGAGTACCGCTTTCACGCAGCTCAGCCAGAAGTTCCGGGAAGTTCTGCGGCTTTACGGATAGAACAATATAATCGGTGCCTTCAACTGCCTTTGCGGCGGTCGGTGCCTTTTTTACTGAAGCATCGAATTTATCGTATTGCGAAGGGAATTTATCATATACCGTAATATCGGCATTTTTCATACCGCCTATGATGGCAGCTGCCATATTTCCCGCGCCTAAAAAAGCAAATCTCTTCATCGTCATCTCCGTTCCGCAGGAAGCGGAAAAATAATTCATTTTATTTATGTTTACGGTCGCTGTATGGCGTGTCAGCAGTATGGTCACTTGTGCTCGCGTAACTCTGATGCGACTGAGGGTTAGAGCCATACTCTATTAGGATAACATAATTATTTTAATATTTCTACACTTTTTTAAAATTTTACAATTTAATAACTTGTATTTCGCCATATTATAATATATAATTAACACTGTGTCCAAGCGATGACATAAAGCACAGAAAGGCGTGGGTGGAGAAGTGAGAGAATTTAAACATCCTGCTGAGTTCTTTAAGAAAAAGATTGTTTTTCAGACCCCCCGTTTGCTCCTTCGCAAGATAGAGTCGGGTGATTGCTCAGATATGTATTGTTATTCCTCGCGTGAGCAGACTACGCGGTACCTGTTATGGAATCCTCATCCCGGGGAGTATGCAACAAGGGCGATAATAGATAATTTAAGAAATGCTTACCGTGAAGGGACGTATTTTGAGCTCGCTGTGGTTTTGCGTGAAACCGGGAAAATGATCGGTACCTGCGGTATCACCTCGGTGGATGAGAGCAATTTCTGCGCGGAAGTCGGATACGTGCTGAGCCCGGACTATTGGGGGCAGGGGATAGCTGCGGAGGCGGCAGCTGTTCTGATCAACTTTGCATTCTGTGAGCTTGGTGCGCACCGCGTTGAAGCTCGGTTTATGAAGGGTAACGAAAATTCCAGAAGAGTGATGGAAAAGTGCGGAATGAGCTACGAGGGGATGCAACGTGGAAAGATTTTCGTAAAGGGTGAATTCAAGGATATAGGTACTTGCGCCTTGACAGCGGAGGAGTATTTTTCCGAGGCAAAGGAGAATTTATATCGGAAATTCAATAATTCGGGGCTTTTCGAGTCAATATTCAATCGCTTTAAATGAATGTTAACAAAAAACCATTGAAATAATTCTATAAAAATCATAAAATAGATGTGTTATGTAATATTCTCAGGAGGACAGGCTATGTTTTTGAATTTTCTTGAAGAGACTCCCGGCGGCGGTGGAGGAATGATGACGATCATTATTCTGGCTGTTATGTTTGTCGCTATGTATTTCTTTATGATCCGCCCGCAAAAGAAGCATGAGCGCGAGGTTAATGCCATGCGATCTAATCTTCAGGTAGGTGACGAGGTCACCACTATTGGAGGAGTGATCGGTAAGATCGTTTCCATCAAGGAAGAGACGGTTCTTTTGGAGACCGGTCGTGATAAGGTTAGAATTCGTTTTCTTCGTTCCGCTATCCGTTCTGTTGACGTTAAGGCAGAGGATGCTGAATAAAAAAACATCAGGTGTACAGTTTTATTGAAAAAGCAACGGCTTTAGAATATTTTTTCTCACACATGCATAGATTTAACTATCTATTCTGAAAGGTTGGTGAAGAAATATGAAGCCGTTGTTTTGGTTTAAGGTCATAAAGGGCATTTTATTTGCTGCATTGGTTTCCGGAGCTTTGCTTGGAATCTTCTCGTTTCTCGGTCTTAGGATGGACGACCCTTCTGCTTTTGCTACGGTTTTTGCTAATGTCGCGTTGTTCATGGGAGCATTTATAGGTGGAGGAGTGGCATCGCGAGGTGATGAAAGCGGGATTCTGCGAGCTCTCGTATGCGGAGTTATTTACATGGGACTGATATTGCTTCCGTCCCTACTGTTTTCAAGTTGGGAAGCGGATTCCTTGCTGAGAGCCGTACTTACGGTGCTTGCTTCTGTGATAGGCGCTCTTTTGTTCCGTAGAAATCGGGATGCAGGTCATTATAAACGTAGCGCGAAAAGACGGAGGCGAATTGCAAGCAGATACGCGAGATAGAGATCTGCATCAATAAAAAGGAAGAGTGAAGGAAAAGGAAAAAATTATGTTACATACATACAAATTGTACGGAACGCGAATAGTAGTGGATATTGAAAGCGGAGCATTTCATTTTTTGGATGAGCTTGATTTTGATATGCTGAGATACCTGGAGTATCCTTTGGAAAAGAATACACTTTCCACGCTGAGATACGATCTTGCGCGCTATGAATCCTCAGATGTATCTGCGGCTTTTTCGAAATTTGAGAGGCTGAATAAGGACGGTGTTTTTGCTTGCGATGAAGAAAAAGATAAGCCGGAAACCGTTGTCAGTCAGACGGCAGTGATTCCGGATATAACAGTCGGAATTGATGCATTACGTCCGGTTTTTGCCACGGAGGTCATTAGGGCTGTAGACAGTGGAGCGCATACTGTCGGTATTTCCGATGATGATGTGGAGCATATATCTCTTGATGATTTCGATATAGTAGAATCAGAGCTTGAAAGGTTAGCAAAAGAAATAGCTAAGCGCAAGCTTGGGAAGATTCCCGGTGAAGTGTTCGAGTTTGTCCCGTTTGCAGTACCTACATTTAAGGATGCAAAGGGATACGACAGAATAGCCGATAGGGAACTGGTTTCTCTCTTGGTCAGTGAGCCGAGTAATGCTAATGATGCTTTCAAACGGAAGTGTCTTGAGTGCGGTATTATGCTTCTGTCTATTTAAAAGAAAAAACAATAAATCTCCCTTGTTAGAAAAATCTTTTGGTAAGATACTCTGACGAAGGGAGATTTTTATTATTTATGATTTGTCACCGCTCACCTACTGATTTGGGGTAAAAATGGAAAAACAACGGAGCATGCCAAGCTACTATTTTAATCCCAGATTGTCGTTTATGATCAGTCCCATGAAAAGAGCAACCACCGTACCGGCTAAAAAATACATACCGTAGGCTTCGTTTTGAAGCAGATAATTAACAACTCCGAGTATGATCATAGCTACGCCTACCGTAAGGTCTACCCATCCCATTATCTTTGCGTGCTTTTCCGGATCCTTATAACGTAGCTTGTCACGGTCATAGTTATTTATAAAAGAATTATACATGTGCAGGATGGCAATATGAAAGCCAACAAATGAGAAAATCACTCCCACAAATATCAAAACGATAGTGCAAAATATCAACATGGTTTATAATTAGAACCTTTCGTGTAATAATAAGTACGTAATCTTAAGTTTACGCGAACATTGACGGAAATTCAAGTGCTTTTTTATGAACAAACGGAGATAATTGGAGATATGGAGCAACAAAAAGTTTATACACCGGATTCTGCCTCACGTATCGCCTTGAAGATAGGTAGCGGAATAATTGAATGCGGAGGAGAGGTCAGTCGCGCAGAGGATAGCGCGAAGCGCGCGGCACTTGCAATGGGCATGACGGCTTGCGAGGTCTTTGCGCTTAACTCCTTTTTTCTTATAACAGTTTGCGACGGCTCGGGAAAAAGCATTACTGTAAGTCGCCGTATAAAGGTAAGGAGCACAGATCTTGGAAAGCTGGAATATATAAATGAGCTTTCAAGGGAATTGTGCGATGGGAGTCTTGAAGCAATAAAAGCGGAGTTGATGCTTGATAAATACACTCCGGTTATAGCAAGTACAGTATGGAGCTACGCGGTATCAATGGCTGTATGCGCTGTATTCACCCTTTTTTTCGGTGGTGGAGCTCGTGAAGCAATCGTAGCCGCTATCGGAGCAAGCGTTACTGTATGGCTGAAAAGGACGGCAAAAAATGGCTTTGGAAATCCGGTTATATTTACATTCATTTGCTCGTTTGCCAGCGGGATATGCGGAGTACTGCTTGTTTTGGCAGGAGTGGCTGAAAATTACGCGGTGATCGCTAAAGGTGATATAATGCTACTTGTTCCCGGTCTGTCGCTTGTGTGCACAGGAAGGGATATTATTGGAGGGGATCTGCTTACGGGTTTACTAAGCTTTATAGAGACTGCGTTGATCGCAATGGCACTTGCCGCAGGATTTGCTCTTCCGGAAATACTGCTGGCGGCGAGGGGGTAGGAGTTATGGGAGACATAAGGCTGTTGGCTTACAGGTTTGCTCTTACGGTAATGGGTGTATTACTTTTTGCATTGCTTGACCGAGCAAGGACAAGAGTGGTGATCGCCGCTTGCATTTGCGGTGCTGTTACTTTTGTTGTCGGGGATATATTGGAGACGATGTGGGGAGCCGGATTTGTGAGTTATTTTTTCTCAGCATCCGTTACCTGCGTTTGCTCCGAGCTGGGGGCAAGAGTGCTTAAGGTCCCTGCTACGGTAATATTACTTCCTGCAATCATCCCCTTGGTTCCCGGCTCGCTTCTTTACAGCACAATGCGCGCCCTTATGGCGGGAAATGCAGAATGGTACAGCGACTATGGCTCCGAAGCATTGAGCGCGACCTGCGGCATCGGAATCGCTATAGTATCCACGTCAGCGGCTGTGAAGTTATTCTGGGCAATGGGCAAGAGAGTGTATCTCTATGTTGCTGATCTGATAAACAATAAACAAGTATAGAAAAGGGCAGTGTCAGTTAGCTTAAGTTGCTAAATGACACCGCCCTTTACGGTTTTCCGATAGTTGAGAATTATTTAAATACAGTTCCGTATTCCTTTATAAGAGCTGTAAGTAAATTGTCTGCGGATTCTCCAATACTTTCGTAGCGAGATGCAAAGTTATAGCTCTGAGCTTGCATTATGTTGGAGAATATGTGTCCAACATTGTTAAGAGACGTGCTGTATTCGTATACGACGTTTTTAAAGGCGCTTCCGACTATGATATCTATCATGTCCGAGGCAATATCGTCTCTTGTGTAGGAGCTCTTAAGCGCCAGGTCGTAGAAGTTCTCGGTTACGGAACGGTAGGATTCGATAGCCATCGCCTCAAGGACTGCGCAGATTACGTACTCTAAACGGTCGTAATCTCCGCCGGTGGCCACCGTGTAGGGAACGCATACCATGGGCGAACCTCCGCCAATGAAAG
>JAFVTO010000235.1 GCA_017503165.1 Clostridia bacterium
CAAATTCCCGTCGCAAGGAGAACGTCAATCCCGATGGTGGGGTGGCTAATCTATCCAATACCTACAACAACTGATTAGCATAAAAGATGTTGCGCGGCTGAAAGCTAAGCAGTAGATACTTTCACGTCGCTCTTTGCACCTTTCGGCGCTCAGAGTCGAACAAAAGAATTAATATGAATGGCTCCTTGAAGCAGCCATTTGAATAAAACCGAAAAAGGGGCTGCATCAGACTGACTCAGCCCCTTTGAATTTTTAAAATAAGTCCGTTTTCGGCGTTGGCGTTGCCGATAGAGAGGAAGATCAACAATATGAAAAAAAGAGTGTTCACATCGCTTTTGTCGTTACTTATGGCACTGAGCCTTCTGCTGGGAACTGCATCGTGCGGGAGATATACCGCTAAAAAACCGCTTGTTACTGAAAACGTTGAGATTCCGAAGGAGTTGACTTCGATCCGAACAGGGAACGACTACATTCCGGATCAGAGTAGCTGGGATGATTGGGCGGAAAAGGCAAAGGATTCGGAAACTGTGGTAGTCAAGGTTAAAAAGATATCATCGAAGAGCTATTACTGGCGTGACGGCAAAAAAGCTGTGGGCGGAATAACGGATACGGTGGTTTTGCTCCAATCGGTGATCTTCGGCTATATTGATGAGTTTTCACCGCTCACTGTCGGAAAGGAATTCCACATTATCGAGCATTACACCGTGGATAAGGATAAAAACATTTTAGAGCCTAAGTACACCTTGAGTGGAAACCCGATCTCCACACAGGAGAAGTTTTAATATTATATCAACTACGATGAACGTACCAATCCTATAATGGAGACGGGAGAGGAATACATCATATGTATGTGGAACGGATGGTTGCTCAGTGAGCACGGTATCTATTATTCCATGGAATGCACTGTGGACGGTAAGAGTCCTATCGAGATTCCCGGCAAATACTATGTGGATGGCTACGTCAATTACGAGATATTTGAATTCAGTGAGGCGGCTTACAATGCTTCGAGCGCAATAGTTTCTGCATATACATCAAAGGGTGAGAAAAGGGAAGATAACAGCTATAATCTTTACCACGCTATGGTAAAGGAAGCCTATGAAAGATTTATGCAGAGCTGAGACCGTTGCTTTTTGCGGGAAACTGCCGCAGCAAAAGGAGAGTTGACTTATTGAATGGCTTGCGTATGTCGGGGCGGTGTGCATAGTGATAATATCTGTTATCATTGTGGCAGTTACGGTTATAGATAAGGCTAAGGCGCAGGTGGGAGCATGGAGAGTAAAGGAAATACACTGTTTTTGCCTTCAGCCCCGGGTGGATCAGTGGCAATGTATATCACTGTGAGAGTTATCAGGCATTAGACAAAGCACGCAGTGTTTATGGCTGGAATTCCGTTGATAATCCTGGCGCAGTTAGCGCTGATATACGGGCTCTCCCTCTTGTTATGGGATCTGGTGAAATAAATCCGTTTACGTTAATAATTATTGTTGAAAGGATCATATACCATGGCTGATATTCTTAATGCATTTATGGAAAATCAAGAAAAGGTTGTGATAGATACTGACCGCAAGCTTCGTATAGGTATTATCGGTACCGGCGGAATCGCAAATTCACACATGAAGGCTTACCTTGCTATGCCTGATGTGGAAATAGTGGCGGGATGCGATCTGGTACCCGGCCGCGCTACCGCATATATGAAGCGCCACGGTGTGGTTGGAGCAAAGACTGACTATAAGGATCACCGCGAGATGCTTGCGGATAAGTCGCTGAGACTTGATGCGGTTTCTGTTTGTACCTATAACCGTCAGCATGCTCCTTGCGCCATTGATGCGTTGAACGCGGGAGTCAACGTGCTTCTGGAAAAGCCGCTGTGCGTTACAATGGATGAGGCGTATGCTATAAGGGAGGCTGAAAAAGCCAGCGGTAAGGTTTTGTCTATCGGATTTCAGCCCCGTTTTGATGCTAATATGCAGATGATCAAAAAGATAGTGCAGAGCGGTGAGCTTGGAAAAGTATATTACATACAAACGGGCGGCGGTCGCCGAAGAGGGATACCGATCGGAAACGAAGCATCATTTATCCGCAACGATACTGCCGGTATTGGCGCAATGGGTGATATAGGATGCTACTCCCTGGATATGGTGCTGAACGCCATAGGCTATCCCAAGCCCCTTACCGTTACCGGTTATAAGTCAGATTTCTTCGGTAAGGACCCAGGATATTGCAGATACGTTCAGATGAACGATCCGTCTCTGGCGGAAAAGTTTGGGGTTGACGATTTTGCCGCAGGCTTTATCCGTCTTGAGGGTGATATAATTCTGGATTTCCGTATTTCCTGGGCATTAAATATCGATACTCCCGGTGATACCCTTATTCTCGGTACAAAGGGCGGACTTCGCATACCTTCCACCGATTGCTGGAACGGTTCTGTAGGCGGACCAATGAAGATATACAAGGAGGTGAACGGTGAGCAGACCTGCGTTACCGTTCCGATAATAAAAGAGCCCCAAGGCTCACCTACCCTGTGGGAGAAGAAGATACGAACCTTCCTTGATGCGATAAAGAACGGTACAGGGGCACCTGTTCCTCTTTCTCAGATAATCATCAATCAGGCGATTATCGCGGGAATCGTTGAATCTGCCGAGTTGGGCAGAGAAATAGAGATCAAGCTGTGATAGATGCTTAAGAAAAAACTGTTGCGAACGTCGCCTTAAACGCGGCAATTCGCAACAGTTTTTTATTTTGCAGGTACGATGATCTGCTTGTATGTCGTGTAGATAACAAAGCCTGGCTTTGCGCCTGAAGGCTTTTTTACGTTCTTTATAAGGGTGTAATCTACCGCCACTTTTTCCTCGCCCGCGGCTGAGCTGTTGATAGCTGCTATGGTTGCGGCTTCCTCAATATCCTTGTCGGTAACGGTATTTCCGTCGGTTAAAAGAATGGTGTGAGATCCGGGGACGTTCTTTACGTGAAACCATATATCGGTTTTCAGAGCAGTGCGGAAGGTGAGTCGGTCGTTTTCGGTATTGTTTCTTCCGACCAGGACGGTAAGTCCGTTGGTGGGAGTTAGGTATTTCTTGGGTGGACGCGCCGAAGCGGGCTTTTTCGATTTGGCTTTTCCGCTCTTTTTATTACTGTCTCCCTGCTTTGAAGAACGGATATATCCCGCCTCTGTCAACTCCGCGCGTATTTCATCAAGGTCGCTTTGACCGTTAATTCTGTTGAGCGCGTCGGTTACGGAGCGAATATATGTCAGCTCCTCCTCGCCTGCCAGTATCTGCTTGGCGAGATGCTCGCGGGCAGCCTTGGATTTGGCATATTTTTTGTATAGTCTCTGGGCGTTTTGTGAGGGAGTAAGCATGGGATCAAGAGTTACTGCTATCAGACCGTAGCTTCCGTCCTCGCGGCAGTCGCTGTAATCGGTAAGAGTGACCGTTTTATCGCCCCGCTTAAGTTGATATATGTTGGCGGTGATCAGGTCGGCATCGCGCCGATAGTTATCGCCGTTTTCTGCCTCCTTCAGCTCAGAGCGCTGAGCCTTCAGTTTTTTGGAAATGCGCTTTTC
The DNA here is from genome assembly GCA_017503165.1 of Clostridia bacterium. Lineage (GTDB taxonomy): Bacteria > Bacillota > Clostridia > Oscillospirales > CAG-272 > SIG673. The sequence continues at coordinate 3,563 of JAFVTO010000235.1, forward strand.
GAGATTGGAGAGCAGCCTCGCAGTCTCGGCGCCGCGGCTTTTTTCTCTTGCTATCCTCTCTCGCTCTGCAAAAAAACTGTCGGTGAGCTCTCCGGAGGTGGGAAAGCTCAAGGTTTTTACCGCGTTTTCATAGCAGGTGACCTCAAAGCAGGAAAATTCGATCGGATCACCACCGGGTGTTGTTACAAGAGTATACGCGAAGCGGTTTTCGACCGTGGCGCGGATAAGCTCAAAAAACAGATCGGCAAAAGCAGGATCATCCTTCCCGTCTGCGCGATATGCAAGCTCACGGGAAAGAAGGGGGGAAAAGCCGAGAAAGCGCTCTGTCAGCATCTCTTTCCTTGAAGAGGTGCTGTTCGCGGCAACTTGCAGAAATTCCTCTCTTGTTACCTGGAATGGATCAAGCTTTTCCTGCGATGGAGGAAGCTCGTATCTCATGCCGGGCAAGAGCTGTCTTTTTCTGCTGGTGGTGAAGTCGACAGGACGGGCGCATGCCAGTATTTTAAGTGCTACTTCTCCGTTATCCGCGGAAGATGCTGCGTTTTCGCAGAGGATTATATTAGAGCATCTGCCCATTATTTCGCAGATAATATGCCTCTCGGTGAAAAAGCCCAGCTCGTCATAGGTCTCGAATGTTATTTTTATTGCGCGCTCGAATCCAAGCTGACAAACAGCTGTTACTTTAGAGCCGGTGAGGTGCTTTCGGAGAAGCATACAAAACATAGGTGGGGTCTGCGGATTCTCCGGAGCTTCACCGGTTAATCCAAAGCGGGGCGCGGCGGGAGATGCGTTCATCTGAAGGCGGAAATGTCGGCTTTCTCTGTGGAGAAGAAGAAAAATCTCGTCCTTGGAGGGTTGAAGTACCTTTTCTACTCTCGCTCCGTACAGTGTTTGCTGTAGCTCCACCGATGCCGCGCGGGTCATAAATGCATCAAAACTCATTGTATCTTTTCGCTTTGTAGTTTTTTAGTTGAAGGTTGCTACCTCGGGATCCGGAGCCACTGCCTTTTCAGCCGTGAGGACGTGTAGAACAGGACCGACTCCGCGGTAGAGCTTGTGCTTTTCCTTGGCAAGGGTTGCGGTTACGGTGAGCCACGAGGCGTTTTCGTACGGAACCGCTTCATTGCATACGCATACTACGCCGTGGAACGTCGTATCCTCCGCGCAGCAGGTCATAACCATTCTTCCGAACGCGAAGGCATTTGATTTCATAGACTTGTCGCGGGCGACGATTCCCTTGAATTTAAGTGTCTTTCCCACGTATTTGTCCATATCCTCCGCCATGTCACGGTACCAAATAGCATAATCTCTGTCCTCGATCTCGATTACGGGGGCATCTATATCAAAGGGAAGAGGATCCTCGATTTCATCTGCCTGTATCCTTCCGTCCACGTATTCATAGACGATAGGTAGATTTCTCGCTACCGCTCTTGCTGCGCTGTGAAGCGCCATTATGTCGGTGTTGTCGTCGCAGCGGTTGAAGAAAACAACACTACAGCTTGAAAGCTTGTCAAATACAAGTTGGCGCATATTTGCATTGTATGTGGCAAATGTTGTGCTGTCGATACAAAGCACTTCCTGATATACAAACCAATCCTCAGGCATATTGTTGTATAACGTAGCAAGCTGCCACATTCCGTTGTATTCAATGAGTATGCGCTGGCAATTGCTGGCTTTTGCCCATTTGGTAAGATTCTCAGGGGTGATGTCGAGCTCACTTTCCACCGTAATGACGCGAACGTCACCGGAATACTCCGTTGGGTCCGGCTCCTCTATTCCTTCCTCGCAGAGAAGGATAAGAGTGCGTTCCTTTTCCTGGAAACGGGTATCAGCCAATGTCTCGTGCATCATTTTGGTTTTTCCTGCTTCAAGAAAGCCTGTGAAAAGGTATATTGGCATTTCCATGCTGGTATAGCTCCTTTCGATATACTTTTGGGGGATCAGTGGACGGTTACGCCAAACAGCTCAGCCAGCTTGTCCTCGGAGATCTTGGAGCCGATAACGCAAAGTCTGCCGATTATGCCTGCACGACCGCGGCGGATGTCCGGCTCTCCCGGAACATAGTCGAAATGGATCCACTCTCCGTCAGATGCGGCTACGATGCCCTTTGCGCGGAGAACAAAGCCGTATTCATGCTCGTTTTCAAGTGCCTCAAGGATCTCGCGGAGCTTCGATTCGGTGAACTTTACGGGAGTTTCCACGCCCCAGCTTGTAAATACCTCGTCGGCATGGTGATGATGGTGGCAATGGCAATCGGGATCGTCGCACTCGTCGTGATCATGGTGGTGATGGTGGTGCTCATGCTCATGCTCGTCATCATCGTGATGATGGTGGCAATGGCAATCGGGATCGTCGCACTCGTCATGATCATGGTGGTGATGGTGGTGCTCATGCTCATGCTCGTCATCATCGTGATGATGGTGGCAGTGGCAATCGGGATCGTCGCACTCGTCGTGATCATGGTGGTGATGGTGGTGCTCATGCTCATGCTCGTCATCATCGTGATGATGGTGGCAATGGCAATCGGGATCGTCGCACTCGTCATGATCATGGTGGTGATGGTGGCGCTGCTTTTCAGAAAGTCTTTCAAGCTCTGCTTCGAGAGTATCCCGGCGCTCCATTGCTTCAAGGAGCTGCTTTCCGTCAAGCTGCTCCCAAGGGGTGGTGACGATAACTGCAGAGGCGTTGTGCTCGCGGAGGAGCTTGACCGCGGCATCGATCTTTGCATCACTCATTCCACCTGTGTGGCTGAGCACAATCGTTCCGGCGTTGTCTACCTGGTCAAGGAAGAATTCTCCGAAATTGCGGATATACATTTTGCACTTGTTTGCGTCGCAGACTGTGGTGAAGCTGTTGAGGACTATGCCCTCTATTCCGAGCCCCTGAACTGCGCGGATTATGTCTGAAAGCTTACCGACGCCGGAGGGCTCAATAAGTATTCTTTCGGGGGCATACTCAGCTATTACCTTTTTCAGCGCCTTTCCGAAATCTCCAACAAGGCTACAGCAGATGCAGCCGGAATTCATTTCGTTTATGGTTATTCCTGCATCCTCAAGAAAACCGCCGTCGATTCCTATATCGCCGAACTCATTCTCGATCAGCACCAGCTTTTCGCCAACGTATGCCTCGGAGATCATTTTTTTGATAAGAGTGGTCTTTCCTGCTCCCAAAAATCCGGAGAAAATATCGATCTTGGTCATTTTTATTGTCCTTTCTGTTCGTTTCATTTGTATTTAATCTGAGTTATATGTCAAACATCAATTTATTATTATACACCTTTATGCTCTCCGTGTCAAGACCGTGTCAGAAAATTTACGTTATACACTAAGTGTTTTAATTATTTTGGCAAGGTTTTGGCACCGTCATCTGACTTTTGTGGCTGATTCTATTTACAATTCGAGAAAAATCTGTTATAATCGTGTTGCAGAACAAAGGAGGGGAAGGGCAGATGGGGAAAAGGTATCATGGATCTGCAAGGGTGATCTTTTACGTATTCAGTGGTCTGGATTTAGCTTGGTTGGCGGTGTATGCAGTGTTTTTGATTAAGGATTATATTGCTCATCAGGATCGGATTGTCGACGATATCTTCGGTAACACGGGGCTTTTGGGCTTTGGTTTGCTAACTTTTATACTGTTTCTTTATGCTCTGCCTTTTCTGATATCTCAAGGGTTGATCATATCCGGTGTTGAGTTTTTAAACGGTCGCAAGATAAGCGGCTCTGCGCAGAGGGCATGCTTTTTCGTGTCTCTGGGAACGGCTGTGTTGGTTTTTGTGGGCTATATCTGCTACCTGGTCGTGGAAATAATTCTGACCTTCGTATGGTTCTATATCGACCCGTACATTTTTGATGATCTGTATGGAATGGCATTCCCCGTTTTGCTTGTTTCGTGGATATTGAATGTATTTGGAAAACACCTTGCTCACCGAAAAAACAAAGCCGCAGATAATTGCGACTGAGGATAGAGCTGCTTGGAGGGAAAGCTTATCCGAAAAACGGCAAAAACAGAGCAAGACAGGGGGATTCTCCCCTCTGCTTATGCTCTGTTTTGCGCTTATAATACGTTAAATTGCCGAGCTATACTACTAACTTATCCGCACTCAGCCCTTTGCCTTGAAGGAGGCAC